>NZ_CP112880.1:6304166-6605000 GCF_028747205.1 Streptomyces sp. CA-278952 | reverse complement strand
GGTATTAGACCCCGTTTCCAGGGCTTGTCCCAGAGTGAAGGGCAGATTGCCCACGTGTTACTCACCCGTTCGCCACTAATCCACCCCGAAAGGCTTCATCGTTCGACTTGCATGTGTTAAGCACGCCGCCAGCGTTCGTCCTGAGCCAGGATCAAACTCTCCGTGAATGTTTACCCGTAATCGGGTGCACACATCACGAGAGCGGAACAACCGGTCGGAATAAGACCCGTTGTTCTCAGCGTCCTCGCTGTGTAATTGCCTGCCGCCACCCACAAGGAGCGGAACGACAGGACTTTCAAAGGAACCACCAACCTGCCGAAGCAGGCCGGGGTATCAACATATCTGGCGTTGACTTTTGGCACGCTGTTGAGTTCTCAAGGAACGGACGCTTCCTTCGGTCCCGTTTCACCGGGGCCCTCCGGGCGCTTCCCTTCGTTTACTTCTTTGTCTTGCTGTCTTGCGTTTCCGACTCTATCAGACTCTTTCGTGTCCGATTCCCGGTCGAAGCGGGTCTCGCATCTCGCTTTCCAGGTCCTTCGCTCTCGCGCTTTCCCTTTCCGGCGAGTCCGACTTTACCAGACTCTTTTTCGTTCCGTTTCCGGTCCGAATTCGATTTCTGGTGGCCTGCGGAGTGGCCTTGCCTTTCGGCGTGTTCACTACGTTAGCCGATCCTCTTGGCAACTCATAATCGAGTCGATAGAGCGAATACGGGCATGCCGAATTCGCACCCGCCAGGGTGAGTCGTAGGTAGTGGTTTGGCCGCTTCGAGTGGCTCGGTCCGGTCCGATGGACTGTGCCAAGAGCTGTACCCGTGTCAAGCGGCTCGGACTACATTAGGCGTCTTCCGAGGAGACGTCAAGTGCCTTGCTGCTCGGTCGGCGGCGCGGTGCGTGGGCGCGGTACGGGCTCACCGTGGGGTCTCCCTCGATCCAGAAGCGCCACGGCTGGTGGGCGCCGTCGCCGCCCACCCCTGTGCGGGGGCCGCTGCGTACGAGGGCGCGCGGCGGCGGGGTGCCGTGCAGTACGGACAGGGCCGGGGCGGGGCCGCCGAAGAGATCGCTGCCGTCCAGGGCTCGGTCGACATCGAGGGCGGTGGCGAGCCTGGCCGGGCCTTTGGCCAGTTCCTTGTCATTGCGGGCCGAGACACGTCGGTCGCGGGCCAGGGCGGCGCCGACGTTGATCTCGCCCGCCCGGAGGAGAACCCCGCTCGCCCGGCCTTCCGGGCCGCAGACCAGGTTGAGGCAGTGCCACATCCCGTACGTGAAGTAGACGTATGTGTGACCGGGCGGACCGAACATCACGCTGTTGCGCGCGGTGCGGCCCCGGAAGGCGTGCGATCCGGGGTCGACCTCGCCCGCGTATGCCTCCACCTCGGTCAGGCGCAGCTCGATCGTCCCCGCCGCGCTGCGGCGGACGAGCGTGCGGCCCAGCAGGTCGGGGGCCACTTCCAGTACGGAGCGGTCGAAGAACTCTCGTGTCAGTGGGGCGCGGTCCGGGGTCTTGGTCATGGCGACCGAGGGTACTGGGATCGCGCGGAAGGGAACCGGCTACCGTCGTGGCGCGTATGTAGGGGTCAGAACCTAGAAGGAGTGACTATGGGCTTCAAGCGGCTGCTCGCGAGCATGGGTGCCGGCGGTGCCTCGGTGGAGACCGAGCTCACCGAGGTGAACGTCGTCCCCGGTGGGGTCGTCCAGGGCGAGGTGCGCATCCAGGGCGGTTCGGTCGCCCAGCAGATCGAGGGGCTCTCCGTCGGCCTCCAGGCGCGGGTCGAGGTCGAGGGCGGGGACCAGGAGACCAAGCAGGACATCGAGTTCACCAAGCAGAGCCTCGGGGGCGCCTTCGAGGTGCAGGCGGGTGCGGTGCACGTGGTGCCGTTCGGCCTGGAGATCCCGTGGGAGACGCCGATCACCATGTTCGGCGGCCAGCAGCTGCGCGGGATGAACATCGGGGTGACCACCGAGCTGGAGATCGCCCGCGCGCTGGACTCCGGTGACCTGGACCCGATCAACGTTCACCCGCTGCCGGCGCAGGAGGCCATCCTGGACGCCTTCCGGCAGCTGGGCTTCGGCTTCCGCAGCGCGGACATGGAGCGCGGTCACATCCGCGGTACGCGTCAGCGGCTGCCGTTCTACCAGGAGATCGAGTTCGTCCCGCCGACGCAGTACCGCGGTCTGAACCAGGTGGAGCTGACGTTCGTCGCCGACGACCGCGAGATGGACGTCATCCTGGAGATGGACAAGAAGCCGGGGCTGTTCAGCGAGGGCAGCGACTCCTACCGCGCGTTCAAGGTGGGGCTGCAGGACTACCGGCAGACCGACTGGGCCGCCTACCTCAACCAGTGGCTCGCCCAGGTCGGCGGACAGCGCAACTGGAGCTAGAGGACGGCACCGCCCCCTAAGGTCGGGTGGGAAGGCAGACGAACCGATCAGGAGAGGTGCGAGACGTGACCGAGCCGAAGAGGGCCCCGCTGCCGCACGACTTCCATCCGGAGGTCGTGGCGTTCACCGTGGTGAGCGACGATCTGGCGCCGGGGGCCGTGTTGGGCGATGCCCAGGTGCTTGCGGGTGGGAACACTTCGCCGCAGCTGCGGTGGGAGGGTTTCCCCGAGGGGACCAAGAGTTTCGCCGTGACGTGCTTCGACCCGGACGCCCCGACGGGCAGCGGGTTCTGGCACTGGGTGCTCTTCGATGTCCCGGCCTCGGTGACGGAGCTTCCGGCCGGTGCGGGCAGCGGAAAGTTCGAGGGGCTGCCCGAAGGGGCCGTCCAGGTCCGTAACGACTACGGCAGCAAGGAGTTCGGGGGCGCCGCGCCGCCGCCCGGGGAGAACCACCGCTATGTGTTCACCGTGTACGCGGTGGACACCGAGAAGCTCGGGATCGACAGCGACGCGTCTCCCGCGGTGGCCGGATTCAATCTTCGGTTCCACACACTGGGGCGTGCTCAGCTGATCGGTGAGTACGAGGCTCCTTCCGGCGATTAGTTCGTCTGCTGTTTGCCCTGCTCTGGTCTTGGAGAGATCAGAGCAGGGCATTTTTTATTGCGTTGTCCATCGCGGCCTGCCCAGCCAGAGTTGATCCGGGCCTGCCAGGGGGCGGGCGGCACACGGGAGGTGGGCAGGATGCGTGACACGCTGGTTCTCAACGCGAGCTTCGAGCCGCTGTCGACAGTGACGCTGAACCGTGCGGTGGTCCTGATCCTGACGGACAAGGCCGTCGTCGAGCAGTCGCATCCCGAGCTCCGTATGCGTGGTGCCGCCGTGGACATTCCGGTGCCCCGGGTGATCCGGCTCTGCCGGTACGTACGGGTGCCGTTCCGAAGACAGGCCCCGTGGTCCAGAAGGGGTGTGCTGATACGGGACCAGCACCGGTGCGCGTACTGCGGGCGGCGGGCGTCCACCGTCGACCATGTGGTGCCGCGTGCCCAGGGCGGGCAGGACACCTGGCTGAACACGGTGGCCTCCTGTGCCGAGGACAATCACCGCAAGGCCGCCCGGACGCCCGACCAGGCGGGGATGCCGCTGCTGAAGCAACCGTTCGTCCCCTCCCCCGCCGAGGCGATGCTGCTGGCGATGGGGGCCGGCGACCGCTCGGCGCTGCCGGAGTGGCTGGACCGGGCAGCGGCGGCGTAGGGCGCCGGAACGATCGTCCGACGCGGCTGCGGGGAGCCGTGACGTAGTCGGCGTACGTCGGGTGGTGTATCCCCGTGGGCCCGCCCCTGTGGGCGGGCCCACGTACGTCAGCGGAGCAGCAGTTGGACGATGGCCATCGTGCCGACGGCCACGATGAGGGCGCGCAGGACGGTGGGGCTCAGGCGGCGGCCGACCTTGGCCCCTATCTGGCCGCCGATGGCCGAGCCGACCGCGATGAGGACGACGGCCGTCCAGTCGAAGTGGGCCACGAAGAGGAAGAACAGCGCGGCGATGGTGTTGACCACGGCCGCCAGGACGTTCTTGACGGCGTTGAGGCGCTGCATGGTGTCGTCGAGCAGCATGCCCATCAACGACAGGTAGATGATCCCCTGGGCGGCGGTGAAGTAGCCGCCGTAGACGCTGGCGAGCATCAGGCCGGTGAACAGGAGCGGGCCGCCGTCGGTGCGGGGCGTGGCCCCGGTGTGTTCGCGGCGGCGCTGGACGGCTTTGCTGATGCGTGGTTGCAGGATCACCAGGACGAGGGCCAGGGCGACCAGGACCGGGACGATCGTCTCGAAGGCCGTGGAGGGCAGGGCGAGGAGCAGGGTCGCCCCGCAGAGGCCGCCGATCGCCGCGCCGACGCTCAGTTTGAGGATGCGTCGGCGCTGGCCGGCGAGTTCCTTGCGGTAGCCGATGGCCCCGCTGATGGAGCCGGGGATGAGGCCCAGCGCGTTGGACACGGTCGCGGTGACCGGGGGGAGGCCCGTGGCGAGCAGGACGGGGAAGGTGATCAGGGTGCCCGAGCCGACGATCGTGTTGATCGTGCCCGCTCCGACGCCGGCCGCGAAGACGGCGAGTATTTCCCAGATGGACAAGGCCATCTCCTTCGTTGGTCAGTGACGCCTCCCCGCCATGAAGGTCGAGGGGCCTCACTGATCATGCACGAAAGGGCCTTCGGGTCAGGAGACCGGGGGTTCCTCGCGTCGTTCCACCGCCGGGGCGGGGATGGAGCCGTGGCCGTTGCCGCCGTTGCCGTTCCCGCCATTGCCGTTGCCGTTGCCGCCATTGCCGCCGGTGTTGAAGCCGGGCGTGCCACCACCGAGGTTCCCGAAGGCTCCGCTGAGTCCCTTGAGCGCGTCGCCGATCTCGCTGGGCACGATCCAGAGCTTGTTGGCGTCGCCCTCGGCGATCTTCGGGAGCATCTGGAGGTACTGGTACGAGAGGAGCTTCTGGTCCGGGTCTCCGGCGTGGATGGCCTCGAAGACCGTGCGGACGGCCTGGGCTTCGCCTTCGGCGCGCAGGGCCGCCGCCTTCGACTCGCCTTCGGCCCGCAGGATCGCGGACTGCTTCTCGCCCTCGGCGGTGAGGATCTGGGACTGCCTGATGCCCTCGGCGGTGAGGATCGCGGCGCGCTTGTCGCGGTCCGCGCGCATCTGCTTCTCCATCGAGTCCTGGATGGAGGTCGGCGGCTCGATGGCCTTGAGCTCGACGCGGTTGACGCGGATGCCCCATTTGCCGGTCGCCTCGTCGAGGACTCCGCGCAGGGCGGCGTTGATCTCCTCACGGGAGGTGAGGGTCCGCTCCAGGTCCATGCCGCCGATGATGTTGCGGAGGGTGGTGACGGTGAGCTGCTCGATCGCCTGGATGTAGCTGGCGACTTCGTAGGTCGCGGCGCGGGCGTCGGTGACCTGGTAGTAGATGACGGTGTCGATGTTGACGACCAGGTTGTCCTGGGTGATCACCGGTTGCGGCGGGAAGGGCACCACCTGTTCACGGAGGTCGATCCGGTTGCGGATCGAGTCGATGAACGGGACGACGATGTTCAGGCCCGCGTTGAGGGTGCGGGTGTAGCGGCCGAACCGCTCCACGATGGCGGCGCTGGCCTGCGGGATGACCTGAATCGTCTTGATCAGGGCGATGAAGACGAGCACCACCAGAATGATCAGAACGATGACGATCGAGTTCATGGTGTCTCTCGTGTCCTTCGGTTGGCCGGTGGATCGCGGTGGTCGGGGTCGGTGCACAGGCGGGGCCGGTGGTCCTGCGTTGCGGGCCGGTCCGAGTTCTCATGATGGTCGACATGATCGACTTCGAGTCTGGCAGACCGGGGCCCGCCACGTGCACGCTTCGGTCACATGACGACGGCCGTCGCTCCGTCGATGTCCACGACATCGACCTGGCTGCCGGGTTCGAAGACCTGGTCGGCGTCGAGCGTGCGGGCCGACCAGACCTCACCGGCGAGCTTGATGCGCCCCCCGGAGGCCGATACCCGTTTCAGCACGACCGCCTGACGCCCCTTCAGGGCGTCGATGCCGCTGGCGTGCCCGGCCTGGCCCGCCCGGTGTCTGGCGGCGATCGGGCGCACGACGGCGATCAGCGCGACCGAGACCAGGACGAAAACCAGAACCTGGGCGACGATTCCGCCGCCGAGGGCGGCGACGGCCGATGCGGCCACCGCCCCGACGGCGAACATCCCGAATTCGGGCATCGCGGTCAGGACGAGGGGGATGCCCAGCCCCACCGCGCCGATCAGCCACCACACCCATGCGTCGATGTCCACCTGGTCATCGTAGGACTGTCGGTGCGTCACCGACAGGGCGCACGGGTGGCCAACTGCGGTGCACGGCCTGCCGATCGTGGCGCGGGGGCCTGCTGACGCCCGGCGGGGAGGGCCGTAAGCGGCGGAGTCGGGGTCAGGAGAGCGGAAGGCCGTGCGCGGTGTAGCGGTCGCCGGTGTGCTCGACGATGAGCGGCAGGCCGAAGCAGAGGGAGAGATTGCGGGAGCTGAGCTCCGTCTCCATGGGGCCGGCCGCGAGGATCTTGCCCTGGCGGATCATCAGAACGTGGGTGAACCCCGGCGCGATCTCCTCGACATGGTGGGTGACCATGATCATGGAGGGGGCGAGCGGGTCGCGGGCGAGGCGGCCGAGGCGGCGTACGAGGTCCTCGCGCCCACCGAGGTCGAGCCCGGCGGCGGGCTCGTCCAGGAGCAGCAGTTCGGGGTCGGTCATCATGGCGCGGGCGATCAGGGTGCGCTTGCGCTCTCCTTCGGAGAGCGTGCCGAACCTGCGGTCCAGGTACTCGGTCATGCCGAGGCGGTCGAGGAAGGCGCGGGCGCGCTCCTCGTCGACGGCTTCGTAGTTCTCGTGCCAGGTGGCGGTCATGCCGTACGCGGCGGTGAGGACCGTCTGCAGCACCGTCTGGCGCTTGGGCAGCTTGTCGGCCATCGCCACGCCCGCCATGCCGATCCGGGGGCGGAGCTCGAAGACGTCGGTGCCGACGCCGCCGAGCTGTTCGCCGAGGATCGTGGCCGTTCCCGTGCTCGGGAAGAGGTAGCTGGAGGCGAGGTTGAGGAGGGTCGTCTTGCCGGCGCCGTTGGGGCCCAGGATGACCCAGCGCTCCCCCTCCTTGACCGACCAGGAGACATCGTCCACCAGAGCGCGTCCGTCGCGGACCACGGATACGTCCACCAGCTCCAATACATCGCTCATGGCGCGTTGTCTCCCCATGCAGTCTCGTCGATCGTCGCGTGCCGGTGGGCACGGCTCCCAGGGAAAACCTACGCCACCGCGCGAGTGCTTCAGGCGTGAGGGCCGTTCCCAGGCGTTGCCTAGGCTGTCGGCATGCTTGTCGAACCACGTTCAGGGTTGTTGGCCGCTTGGGGAAACGCGCTTCTGGCGGGACTCGTCTCGCCGGACGAGGCGGCCCTCGCGATTGTCGGGGAGGACGCGGTGCACCGCGTCGATGGACTGCCGGGCGAGGCGGGGCCGGTCGGGCTCACGCTGGCGCTCGGCCGGCTGAGGGGGTTGGGGGCGACCGGCTTCCGGGTGGCGCTGCCGGTGCCGGGGCATCCGCTGGGGCTGAGCGGTCCGCCCGATTTCAACGCGCGGGCGCTGGAGGCCCAGGAGGCGGTGGTCGCGTACGGAGTGCCGTACGGGCTGGTGCCGGAGATCACCGAGGCGGGGCCGGCCGGGGATCTGCACGTCGAGGTGGTGTGGCGGGTGCTGCCGGTACGGGAGGCGCCGCCCGCCGACGTGCCGTCGCTGGGCGAGGCGGAGCGGGAGCTGGCGGAGGCGTTGCGGGATGCGACGGCGGTGCTGTCGCGGCTGGACGTGGCCGGTTCCGGGCCGGTGGCGGAGGCCGCGGTGGACGCGTACCGGGCGCGGGCGGAGCTGGGGCGCGAGGTGCTGGCGCCCGGGTATCCGCCGCGGGCGGTGCGGGTGCTGGAGATGGCGCAGCGGGTGGGGCTGCTGGTCTCGGTGGCGTACGAGAACGGGCACGGCGGTGCGGTGAGCGCGTCGGAGATCGCGGCGCGGGGGGAGGCGTTGCGGCCGGTGGAGCGGGTGGCTCGACGGGCTCAGGTGGCGGCGTACAACGCGTATGTGGAGGGCGGGGAGGTGCGGCGGTAGGGCCGCGGGCCTTCTGTCCTCAAGCGCCGGACGGGCTGGGGTGCCCCCGGGAGCGGGGCCCTGGCCTCGGGGTCCCCGGCTCGGGGGGGTCCGTCTTCAAGCGCCGGACGCGCTGGAGAGGTGCGGGGCGGCGAAAGCCGGACGGGCCCTTGGGGGATGTAGGGGCGTCCGGCTTTCGGAGTGGCCTTCGGGGGGTGGGTCAGTGGTTGAGGCCGAGGTTGCCGAAGGCCGGGTTGAGCAGGCCCACCACGTTGACCGTGTTGCCGACCACGTTCACCGGGACGGCGACGGGAACCTGCGCGAGGTTGCCGCTGGCGACGCCCGGGGAGTGGGTGGCCACGCCGTGGGCGTCGGCGCCGCTGTGGCCGGTGGCCGAGGCGGCTCCGGCGCCGGCGGCGATGAGCCCGCCCGCGATCATGGTGACGGCGGCGGCCTTCTTCAGGTTCTTCACTTCAGGATCCTCCTAGAAAGGCTGCGACAAGCCGTCGCAGCACGCCCTGGAGAACGCCGTGCGGCCCGGAAGGATGCGCCGTACGGGTGACATACACCCGACAGTATGAATCTCAGCCCGGACGGGACCCGGCGGTGCCGGCGTCAGCCCGCCGCTCCGTTGCGTACCGCCCACAGCGCCGCCTGGGTCCGGTCGGCCACGTCGAGCTTCATCAGGATGTTCGACACATGCGTCTTGACCGTCTTCTCCGAGAGGACGAACGCACGGGCGATCTCGCGGTTCGAACGCCCGTCCGCGATGAGGCCGAGGACTTCGCGTTCCCGCTCCGTGAGCGTGCTCCCCCGGCCCGTGCCGGTGCCCGCGTCGTCCTGGGCGAGCAGCGCTCCCGCGACCTCCGGCTGGAGCAGGACGTGACCGGCGTGGACCGAGCGGATCGCCCCGGCCAGGGCGTCCGGGTCGACGTCCTTGTACACGTAACCGGAGGCTCCGGCGCGCAGGGCGGGGACCACTGTGCGCTGCTCGGTGAAGCTGGTGACGATGAGTACCTTTGCGGGGTTGTCGAGCTCCCGGAGGCGGCGCAGGGCCTCGATGCCGTCGGTGCCGGGCATCTTGATGTCCATCAGCACGATGTCGGGGCGGAGCTCCTCGGTCCGGGCCACGCCCTCCGCGCCGTCTGACGCCTCGCCGACGACCTCTATGTCCTCCTGGATCTCCAGGAACGTACGCAGTCCGCGGCGGACCACCTGATGGTCGTCGACCAGCAGCACCCTGATGGTCTTGTCAGCCACCGGGGACCTCCATCTCGATCGTGGCGCCCTTGCCGGGCTCCGAGGCAACGGTGAGTCGGCCGCCGACGCTGTTCGCCCGGTGGCGCATGGAGACGAGGCCGAGGTGGCGGCCCGCCCGCCGCACGGCGGTGGGGTCAAAGCCTGCCCCGTCGTCGGTGACACGGAGGACGGTGTCGGTGCCACGCCGGACCAGGGTGACGCTCACGCGCTCCGCACCGGAATGGCGCAGGGCGTTGTGGAGGGCTTCCTGAGCGACCCGGAGCAGCGCTTCCTCCTGGGCGGCGGGCAGCGCGCGCACTCCGCGGCTCTCGAAGGCGACCTCGGCGGCGTGCGCCCGGTCCAGGACCTGGATCTGGGTGCGGAGGGTGGCGATGAGCCCGTCCTCGTCGAGGGCGGCGGGGCGCAGTTCCACGACGGCGGCCCGTAGCTCGTCGACCGCCTCGGCGGCGAGGGCGGCGACCTGCTGGAGTTCGCCCTTGGCGCGGACCGGGTCGCGGTCGACGAGGGCGGTGGCGGCCTGGGCGGTGAGGCGGAGCGAGAACAGCTTCTGGCTGACCGCGTCGTGCAGTTCGTGGGCCAGCCGGGAGCGTTCCTCGGCGATGGTCAGTTCGCGGCTGCGCTCGTAGAGGCGGGCGTTGGTGAGCGCGATGGCGGCGTGCTGGGCGAGCATCTGGAGCAGTTCCTCGTCCTCGGCGGTGAAGCCGCAGCCGCCCTCGGGCTTGGGGCACAGCTTGTTGGCGAGGAACAGTGCTCCGATGATCTCGTCGCCGTCCGTGATGGGCAGGCCGAGGAAGTCGGACATGTCGGGGTGGGCGTCGGGCCAGCCCTCGAAGCGGGGGTCCTCGCGGACGTCGGCGAGGCGTTCGGGCTTCGCCTGGTGGAGCATCGAGGCGAGGATGCCGTGCTGGCGGGGCAGCGGGCCGATGGCCTTCCACTGTTCGTCGCTGACGCCGTCGACCACGAACTGGGCGAAGCCGCCGTGGTCGTCCGGGACGCCGAGGGCCGCGTACTGGGCGTCGAGCAGTTCACGGGCGGAGGCGACGATCGTCTTGAGGACGTCGCCCACTTCGAGGTGCCGGCTCATGGCGAGGAGCGCGGCACTCACCGCGGCGAGGCCCGACGGTGGGCGATGACTCATGGGATCACCGTACCGGCGGGGGCCGCGCGGCCGTATCGGGCCGGGGTCGGTGGTGGCTTTGCGGGTGGCCTAGGTCCGGGCGGCGGGCCTCTAGGCCGAAGGTCCTAGGACTGCTCGGGACCTACGCCGAAGTACCGGGTACGGGTGCGGCTCCGGGGCGAGGCGCGGTGCGGCCGGGGCTTCCTACGGTGGGTTCGCCGGGGCTTCCCGGCGGAAACCGAGGGTACTGAGGGGACGGTCACCATGCCGGTCGCTGTGATCACGGGTGGTTCGAAGGGGCTGGGGCGCGCGCTGGCGACGGCGCTGGCCGGGCAGGGGTGGGACCTGGTGCTGGACGCCCGGACCGCCGGGGTGCTGGAGGACACGGCGCGGGAGTTGCGCGGGCGGTCCGGGACGCGGGTGGTGGCGGTGCCGGGGGACGTCACGGACGCGGCGCACCGGGCGGATCTGGTGGCGGCCGCCCGGTCGCTGGGCGGTCTCGATCTGTTGGTGAGCAACGCGAGCGTGCTGGGCGCGGAACCGCTGGTCCGGCTGGACGCGCTGCCGCTGGAGGGGTTGCGGCGGGCGCTGGAGACCAATGTGGTGGCGGCGCTCGGCCTCGTCCAGGAGGCGTTGCCGTCGCTGCGGGCCGCGGAGGCGGGGGCGGTGGTGGTGATCAGCTCGGACGCGGCGGCGGAGCCGTACCCGACGTGGGGCGGTTACGGGGCGTCGAAGGCGGCGCTGGACCAGTTGGCGGCGGTCCTGGGCGAGGAGGAGCCGGGGCTGCGGGTGTGGGCGGTCGACCCGGGTGACATGGCGACGGACCTGTACGCCGCGGCGGTCCCCGAGGAGGCGGACGAGGTGCGGCCGACGCCGGAGAGCGTGGCGCCCGCGTTCCTGCGGCTGGTGCGGGAGCGGCCGGCCAGCGGGCGGTTCGCCGCTCCGGCCCTGCTGGAGGGGGCGGCAGGTCCGGGCGGGGGCCCGCGGTGAGCGCGCGGGAGCGGTGCCCGGACCGGAGGGGGCCGGCGGCGGCGAGCCCGGGCGGGGTGAAGCCCGACCACCCGAGCCGCCCGGACGGGGTGGACACCGCCACGCCCTGCCAGGGCCGGGCGGACACCGCCACGCCCAGCCGGGGCAGGGTGGACACCGCCACGGGCCACCCGCGCCGGGTGGACACCGACACGGGCCGCCTGGACCAGGTGAAGCCCGCCCCGAGCCGCCCGCAGGGGGTCGAGACGGCCGCGTACGGCCCGGACGGGATAGGCACCGACGGGCCCCACCCGGGTGGGGTCGAGACGGCCGCGCCCGGCCCGGGCCGATGGGGCACCGGCTCGCCCCGCCCGGGCCGGGCGGACACCGCCGCCCCCGGCCCGGGCGGGATGACGACGGACGGGTCAGGCGCCGAGGTGCCGGGCCTCGGCTCGGCGGGAGGTGACGTGGGCCTGGTCGACGGGGCCGCGCGGCTGTGGGCCGGGGGCGGTGGGCCGAAGGGCCCGGTGGCGTGGCGAGTGCCGGACGCCCTGTCGGCCCGGGTGCCGGCCGAGCAGCGGGGTTCGGGGCGTGACGACGTACGGCTCCTCGTGTCGCGGGGGTGTTCGGTCTCGCACCATGCGTTCCGGGAGCTGCCCGGGCAGTTGCGGGCCGGCGACGTGCTGGTGGTGAACACGTCCATGACGCTGCCCGCCGCCGTGAACGGGCGGGTGGGCGGGGAGCGGGTCGTCGTGCACTTCTCGACGCTGGGTGCCGACGGGCGGTGGGCGGTGGAGCTGCGGGCCCCCGGCGGGGCAGGGGTCACCGGGCCGCGCCCGGGCGGGCCCGCGGGGGCGGTGGTGCGGCTGCCGGGCGGGCGGGCCCTGGTCCTGGAGGAGCCGCAGGGCCCCCCGGCGGGGGCCCGGCTGTGGTGGGCGCGGGCGCCGGAGTCGGTGCCGGAGCTGTTGCGGCGGTACGGGCGGCCCATCCGGTACGGGTACACGGAGCGGGATCAGCCGCTGTCGGCGTACCGGACGGTGTTCGCGGTGCCGTCGCCGGACGGGAGCGGTTCGGCGGAGATGCCGAGTGCCGGGCGCCCGTTCACGGCCGCGCTGGTGGCGAGGCTGGCGCGCCGGGGGGTGCTGTTCGCTCCGCTGTCCCTGCATACGGGGGTGGCTTCGGCGGAGGCGCACGAGCCGCCGTACCCGGAGCGGTTCGCGGTGCCGGCGGCGACGGCGTGGCTGGTGAACGCGGTGCGGGCGGCGCGCGGTGAGGACCGCGCGGCGGGCGGGCGGGTGATCGCGGTGGGGACGACGGCCGTGCGGGCACTGGAGTCGGCGGCGGGGGCGGACGGGGTGGTCCGGCCGACCGAGGGGTGGACGGATCTGGTGGTGACGCCGCGGCGGGGCGTGCGGGTGGTGGACGGGCTGCTGACCGGGCTGCACGAGCCGGAGGCCTCGCACCTGCTGATGCTGGAGGCGGTGGCGGGGCGCGAGGCGCTGCGCCTCGGGTACGAGGCGGCGCTCCAGGAGCGCTATCTCTGGCACGAGTTCGGGGACGTCCACCTCATCCTGCCGGATGAGGAACGTGACGCTACGAATTGCTCAAGCAACGAATAGTGAGACCGTCGCGTCGCCGATGTGAGCCCAGGCATAGGGCCTACGTCACTTACGAACGTACCTAGTGGGCACATAAGGGCGATTTGAGCGGGCGTACGAGGGGGTCAATTCGGACGAACAGGACCCTGCTCCACTACCCACCTTCGTACGTCACACCTTTGCCACACGATTTTGCTGCCGCTAAGAATTGCTCTCGTCCCCGACGGAGGTACGCATCACCGCCTCCCGTCTCGTCCTCCGTGAGGACACCCTGAGCATTCGAAGAGGTAGCCCTACATGTCTGCGACTCGCATACCCAGCCGTGTCCGTCGTCTGAACAAGGTCCAGAAGATCTCCGTGGCCGGTGTGTCGGCCCTTGGCGTCGCCGCCCTGACCTTCTCGCTCGTCCCGTCGAACGCCGAGGCCGAGATCGCCCCGCAGGCAGCGGCTGCCGCCGCGCCCGTGGCCTTCACCAACGCCGCAGGCTCCGCCCAGGCCAAGACCGTGCAGAACAGCATGCTCGAGCAGCACGCCACCGCCGAGCAGCTGGTGAAGGCCGCCGACGCCGCCAAGGCCAAGGCCGCCGCCGAGACGAAGGCCGCCGCCGCGAAGGCGAAGGCCGCGTCGGAGGCGAAGGCCAAGGCCGCCGCGGACGCCAAGGCGAAGGCCGAGGCCAAGGCGGACGCAAAGAAGCGCGGCACCGAGGCAGCGAACCGCTCCACCCCGCGCAAGCCCGTCTACGCGAACAACCTGGACGGCTGGATCCGCGAGGCCATGTCGATCATGAAGAAGGAAGGCATCCCCGGCTCCTACGAGGGGATCCACCGCAACATCATCCGGGAGTCCAGCGGTAACCGCTGGGCCATCAACAACTGGGACATCAACGCCCGGAACGGCATCCCGTCCAAGGGCCTGCTCCAGGTGATCCAGCCGACCTTCGACCGCTACCACGTGGCGGGCACCAAGAAGGACCTGTACGACCCGGTCGCCAACATCGTCGCCGCCTGCAACTACGCGGCCGACCGCTACGGCACCATGGACAACGTCGACAGCGCGTACTGAGCCCAGCCCTACTGAGCCCAGCCACATACGGAGTCCAGCACGTACGGAGTCCAGCCGTGCACACGCCGGAGGCCGGCACCCCTCGGGGTGCCGGCCTCCGGCGTCGCTCCGTCCCGGCGGGACTCTACTTGCGCATGACCTCGGGCTCGTGGCGCCGCAGCAGGCGCGCGACCGCGATGCCGCAGATCACGCCGAGCGCGAGCAGCACGGCGATGTTGATGCCCCACTGGCTCGCGGTGTGCTCCCACAGCGGGTCGAGGTCGGTGGGGTTCTTCGGGTCCCACGGCGGCATCAGGTGCGCCAGGTCCAGCGTGGTGCCGGCCGCGGCCATCGCCCAGCGGGACGGCATCAGCCAGGCGAACTGCTCCAGGCCGGGCGACCCGTACACCTGGAAGAGCACGCCGGTGAAGACGACCTGGATGATCGCGAACATGACCAGCAGCGGCATGGTCTTCTCGGAGGTCTTCACCAGCGAGGAGATGACCAGGCCGAACATCATCGAGGTGAAGCCCAGCGCGATGATCGAGAGGCAGATCTCGACGGCCGGCGGCATGATCAGGCCTTCCGACGGCAGATCGCGGGTGGCGAAGCCGATGCCGCAGATGATCACGCCCTGGAAGGCGGTGATCACGCCGAGGACGATCACCTTGGACATCAGGTACGCGGAGCGGGACAGGCCGGTGGCCCGCTCCCGTTCGTAGATGACCCGTTCCTTGATCAGCTCTCGTACGGAGTTGGCGGCGCCGGAGAAGCACATGCCGACCGCGAGGATCAGCATGATCGTTCCGGCCTTGCCGTTGAACCGGGACGGCGGTTCGGGCTCGGCGAGACCGAACTCCGCCGGGATGACCACGCTGACCACGCCCAGCACGGCGGGCAGGATCAGCATCAGGCCCATGAAGCCCTTGTCGGACGCGATGACGGAGGAGTATCTCCGGATCAGCGTCCACAGCTGCGCCATCCAGCCCTGCGGCTTCGGCGGGCGCATCCGCTGCGGGGGCGGCATGTTGACCGGCGCGGCCGCGACCGCGTCGAGGTCGGCGGCGTACATCTGGTAGTGCTGCGAACCGCGCCAGCGGCCCGCCCAGTCGTAGTCGCGGTAGTTCTCGAAGGCGGAGAAGACGTCGGCCCAGCTGGTGTAGCCGAAGAAGTTCAGCGCTTCCTCCGGCGGACCGAAGTAGGCGACGGAACCGCCGGGGGCCATCACGAGGAGCTTGTCGCAGATCGCCAGCTCGGCGACCGAGTGCGTGACCACGAGCACCGTGCGGCCGTCGTCGGCGAGGCCGCGCAGCAGCTGCATGACATCGCGGTCCATGCCCGGGTCGAGGCCGGAGGTCGGCTCGTCCAGGAAGATCAGCGAGGGCTTGGTGAGCAGCTCCAGGGCGACCGAGACGCGCTTGCGCTGGCCGCCGGAGAGCGACGTGATCTTCTTGTCCTTGTGGATGTCGAGCTTGAGCTCGGCGAGGACCTCGGTGATCCGGGACTGGCGCTCGGCCTCGGTGGTGTCCGCGGGGAAGCGGAGCTTGGCCGCGTACTTGAGGGCCTTGGTGACGGTCAGTTCCTTGTGCAGGATGTCGTCCTGCGGGACCAGACCGATGCGCTGGCGCAGCTCGGCGAACTGCTTGTACAGGTTTCGGTTGTCGTAGAGGACGTCACCCTGGTTGGCGGGCCGGTAGCCGGTGAGCGCCTTGAGCAGGGTGGACTTTCCCGAACCGGACGGGCCGATGACCGCGATCAGCGACTTCTCGGGGACGCCGAAGGAGACGTCCTTGAGGATCTGCTTCCCGCCGTCGACCGTCACCGTGAGGTGGCGGGCGGAGAAGGAGACCTCACCGGTGTCGACGAACTCTTCCAGCCGGTCCCCGACCAGCCGGAACGTCGAGTGACCGACGCCGACGATGTCGTTCGCGCCGATGAGCGCGGAGCCCGACTTGTGGAGCGGCAGACCGTTGACGTACGTGCCGTTGTGCGAACCGAGGTCGCGGATCTCGAAGCGGCCGTCGGGCGTCGCGTGGAACTCGGCGTGGTGGCGGGAGACCTGGAGGTCGGAGACGACCAGCTCGTTCTCCAGCGCACGGCCGATGCGCATGACCCGGCCGAGGGCCAGCTGGTGGAACGTGGTCGGGCTGCGGTCGCCGTAGACCGGCGGCGCCCCCGCGGCGCCGCCCTGTCCCGGTCCGGCCGGATGCCCGGGGCTCTGCTGGTGCGGCACCTTCTGGTGCGAAGGCTGCTGCGGCGGGGCCTGCTGTGGCGCCTGCGGCTGCTGCTGCCAGGCCTGCTGCGGAGCAGGAGCCTGGTGCGGGGCAGGAGCTTGGTGGTGGGCCGGGGGCTGGTGCTGGGCAGCGGCCTGCTGTCCGTGCCAGCCCGCGCCGCCCCCCTGGGGCTGGTGGTGCGGCTGCTGCGCGGGGGCCTGCTGAGCACCGGCCGCGTGCCCGCCGCCGACACCGGCGCCGGCGGCGGGGCCGAGGCTCACCCGGGGCCCGTCGGTGGCGTTGCCCAGGTGCAGCACCGAGCCGGGGCCGAGCTCCACCTGTTGGATCCGCTGACCCTGCACATAGGTGCCGTTGGTGCTGCCGTGGTCTTCGATGAACCAACTACGGCCGCTCCAGCTGATCGTGGCATGCCGCCACGACACCCTGGCATCGTCGATCGCCAGGTCGCCCTGAGGATCGCGTCCAAGGGTGTACGACCTGGATGGATCGAGCGTCCAGGTGTTGCCATTCAATTCCAGTACGAGTTCCGGCACTCCGCGCCCCACTAGTTGTCCCCCGTGTTACCCCCGTCGCAGGGAGTCTAGGGATGCTGAACATCGTGGGGAACTATTCCAGGACCAGTCCCCTATCCGAAAGTCGGGCGGGTGAAGAGCGCGCGGAGACGTGCGCGAACGCCCTGATACCGGGGAGCGAAACAGCCACGGAACGGGTGAAGTGCGGATGAAGGTCCGGTTACCGCCCAGAGAAGATTTATCGACCGTATACCGGCGGATACAAGACGGCTGGTGTGTCCGAGCGCAAGCCCCGTACCGGCCAGATCCGCGACGTCCCATGTCCCCGGGCCGAGGCCGCGGAGACCGCCGCTCGGCGCAGCGGACAGCGCCGGGGCGAATTCCGTCCGGCACTCGGGACGGGCGGCCGGAGGAGCCGGTGGGACCGATACGGTGGGAGCACCATGAGCGCATCTCAGCCACCTCAGCCCCTCTCGTCCTCTGAGCCCTCGGAGCCCTCTGAGCCCCGCCGGGTCGACGGCCCCGGCGGCGGGATCCCTCCGGGCGGCGACGCACCCACGCTTCTCGTCAAGATCTTCGGCAAGGACCGCCCCGGCATCACCGCCGGGCTCTTCGACACCCTCGCCGCGTACGCGGTCGACGTCGTGGACATCGAACAGGTCGTCACCCGGGGCCGCATCGTGCTGTGCGCTCTGGTCACCTCGCCCACCGCGGGCGGGACCACCGAGGGCGATCTGCGGGCGACCGTGCACAGCTGGGCCGACTCCCTGACGCTGCAGGCCGAGATCATCTCCGGTATCGGCGACAACCGCCCCCGCGGTGACGGCCGTTCCCATGTGACGGTGCTGGGGCACCCCCTGACCGCGGAGTCGACCGCCGCCATAGCGGCCACCATCACCGCGACCGGCGGGAACATCGACCGTATCTTCCGGCTGGCGAAGTACCCGGTCACCGCCGTCGAGTTCGCGGTCTCGGGGACCGGGACCGCGAAGCTGCGGACCGCGCTGGCGACCGAGGCCGCGCAGATCGGCGTGGACGTCGCGGTGGTCTCGGCCGGGCTGAGCCGCCGGGCCCAGCGGCTGGTGGTCATGGACGTCGACTCCACGCTGATCCAGGACGAGGTCATCGAGCTCTTCGCGGCGCACGCGGGCTGCGAGGAGCAGGTCGCCCGGGTGACCGAGCAGGCGATGCGCGGCGAGCTGGACTTCGAGCAGTCGCTGCACGCCCGGGTCGCGCTGCTGGCCGGTCTGGACGCCTCGGTGGTGGACAAGGTCCGCGCCGAGGTACGGCTCACCCCCGGCGCCCGCACCCTGATCCGTACGCTGAAGCGGCTCGGCTACCAGGTCGGCGTCGTCTCGGGCGGCTTCACCCAGGTCACGGACGACCTGAAGGAACGGCTCGGCCTCGACTTCGCCTCCGCCAACACCCTGGAGGTGGTGGACGGCAGGTTCACCGGCCGGGTCGTCGGCGAGGTGGTGGACCGGGCGGGCAAGGCCCGTCTGCTGCGGAGCTTCGCCGAGCAGGCGGGGGTGCCGCTGGCCCAGACGGTGGCGATCGGGGACGGGGCGAACGATCTCGACATGCTGAACACCGCCGGGCTCGGCGTCGCTTTCAACGCCAAGCCGATGGTCCGTGAGGCGGCGCACACCGCGGTGAACGTGCCGTTCCTGGACACCGTGCTCTATCTGCTCGGCATCACCCGTGAAGAGGTCGAGGCGGCGGACGGCCTCGTCGACTGACGGCCCCGGGCCGCCGGTCTCGGAGCCGTACACCGTCTCACGTAGTCGTACGCGGCCTTACGCGGCAGGGCCCCGGCACGCCATATCCGTGCCAGGGCCCTGATCGTTCTCGTGGGCAGCGCTCAGTCGTTCGGCGTCCAGTACTCGGTGAGCTTGCCGGCCCCGTGTTCCACGCTCTTCCAGGAGCCGGGGAACTCGACCACGGCGTAGGCGGCGGTGGGGAAGCCGTCCCGGGTCATCCGGGCCAGGGTGTCGCCCTCGGCCGATCCCGAGAGGGCGTCGGCGGCCCCCTGCATCCCGGGGTTGTGGCCGATGACCAGGAGGTTGCGCACCTCGTCCGGGGTCTCGTTGAACAGGGCGATCAGTTCGCCGAGGGAGGCCTCGTACAGCCTCTCCTCGTAGACGGTCCGGGGTCGCTGGGAGAATTCATGGACCGCCAGCTTCCAGGTCTCCCGCGTCCTGGCGGCACTGGAGCAGAGGGCCAGATCGAAATCGATGCCGGAATCGGCGAGCCTGCGGCCGGCCACGGGCGCGTCCTTGCGGCCGCGCTCGGCCAGCGGACGCTCATGATCGGAAGCCTGTGACCATTCCGCCTTGGCATGCCGGAGAAGGACAATCCTGCGAGGTGTCTCGACGCTCATACACCTCAGCTTCGCATGAAACGCGGCCTCCGGCGCAGGGTGTTGACGTGCTCGTGCAGGGAGTTGGTGTGCTGGTCCGGGGCTGGTTCGCCTCAACGGGACAGCAGCTGGAGGGTCCGCTCGATCAGCTGTCCGAGCGCGGGGTCTCCGGTGGTGGCGGCCTGGGCCTGTCCGGGGCTGAGGATCATCAGCAGCAGAGCGGCGAACGCGATGGCGGGCAGGGCGACGGCCCACCAGGGCAGCCGGATCTCGACACCGTCCGCGGCCGGTCGGTGGGACCTGGTGTGCGTCGGTGTCGGCATGTCCGCCTCCGTCAAGTCATCGGGTCGTCACCGAAGAACTTACGGACCGGAGGCGGCCGGCCCCATCCGGTGACCTACCCACTTCACCCTGACCCTGGCCCCCTAGGGGAAGGTGGTGCTAGCCCCACCCCTCGGGGTTTCAGGGTTCTCGGGCGACCATCAGGCCGTCGGGCGTCAGGGCGAGGCGATCGTGGCGATCACACCGATGACGACGGTGATGAGGAGCATCGCCCCGAACACGAGGAGAAGCTTCTTCTGGCCGTTCTGGGGATTCGGATCGAGCACTGGCATGAGGTCAGTGTCGCATCTCAGCATTCGTCCTCGATCGTCCGGTCCCGGCCGGCGAGGATCCCGGCCACCATCTGCGGAATCAGGAGGCCCGCCATCAGCGCGATCGGCAGCCCCCAGCCGCCGCTGTGCTGGTAGAGCACGCCGACGAGCAGCGGACCGGGGATCGAGAGCAGGTAGCCGGTGGACTGGGCGAAGGCGGAGAGCCGGACGACGCCCGCGCCGGACCGGGCCCGCAGGCCGATCATGGTGAGGGCGAGGGGGAAGGCGCAGTTGGCCACGCCGAGGAGCAGGGCCCAGGCCCAGGCGCCGGCGGCGGGGGCGAGGTAGAGGCCGCCGTAGCCGATCAGGCCGCACAGGCCGAGGACGACGACGATGGGGCCCTGCTGCTTGAGCCGGGAGGCGACCCGGGGGATGACGAAGGCGAGCGGGACGCCCATGGCCATGGTGACCGCGAGCAGGAGTCCGGCCGTGCCGGCGGAGACCCCGGCGTCGCGGAAGATCTGCGGCATCCAGCCCATGGTGATGTACGCGGCGGTGGCCTGGAGCCCGAAGAAGCAGGCGAGGCCCCACGCGGTGCGGCTGCGGGTGATCCGGAGGGCCGGCGCCTCGGTGTGCGCGGCGGCCCGCCCCGGAGCGGGGGCCGGCTGTCCGGGGGCCGGGGTCCGGTCGCGTACGAGGATGATCCAGGGCAGCACCGCGACGGCGGCGAGCACGGCCCAGACGACGAGTCCCGCCTGCCAGTCGCCGCCCAGCGCCCCGGTGACGGGGACGGTGACGGCGGCTGCCAGGGCGGTGCCGAGCGCCAGGGCCATGGAGTAGAGGCCCGTCATGGTGCCGACCCGGTCGGGGAACCAGCGCTTGACGATCACCGGCATCAGGATGTTGCTGACGGCGATGCCCATCAGGGCCAGCGCGCTGGCGGCCAGGAACCCGGCGGTGGAGCCGATGTACGGGCGGATCAGCAGGCCGGCCGCGATGGCGGCCATGCCCGCGCAGACCACGGCGCCCGTGCCGAAGCGGCGGGCCAGGCGCGGCGCCATGATCCCGAAGACCGCGAAGCAGAGCGGCGGCACGGAGGTGAGGACGCCGGCCACGCTCCCGCTCATGTGCAGCCCCTCGCGGACCTCTTCGAGGAGGGCGCCGAGGCTGGTGATGGCGGGGCGGAGGTTCAGGGCGGCCAGGACGAGTCCCACGGCGATGAGGCGCAGCAGCCAGGGTGCGGGGGCCTCGCCCGCACCGGGGAGCCGCTGGGCGCGGAGCTCGCGGGAGGTGCGCGCGGCGGCGCCGCGGTTCAGGGTCGGGGTCTGCGTCTCGTCGTCCGGCATGAGGCCATCATAGAATCATGGGATGATTACTTGTCCAATCCGTCCCACCCCGTGATCTCCCGGGTTTCCTGGGAGAATCCGGCCCCGACATCTTCTTCGGCCCGGCGGCTCCGGGCCGGCCCACGAGCAAGGAGCATCATGGCGCTGACGTCTCCACGGCGTTCGGCACTCGCCGACCAGGTGATCGCCCAGCTGAGGAACCAGATCACCTCGGGCGAGTGGCCGGTCGGCTCGCGGATTCCGACCGAGCCCGAGCTGGTCGAGCAGCTGGGCGTGGCCCGTAACACCGTCCGCGAGGCCGTGCGGGCCCTCGCGCACAACGGGCTGCTGGACATCCGGCAGGGCTCCGGCACCTATGTGATCGCCACGAGCGAGCTGGCCGGGGTGATGCACCGCAGGTTCGCGGCCGCCGATCCGCGCCATATCGCGGAGCTGCGCTCGACGCTGGAATCCTCGGCGGCCCGGCTGGCGGCGGCCCGGCGCACCGAGCGGGATCTGCGGCAGCTGGACACGTTGATGGCGCGCCGCGAGGAGGCCTGGGCGTCGGGGAACGCGGAGGCGTTCGTGGCGGCGGACGCGACGCTGCACCTGGCGGTGGTCGCGGCCTCGCACAACGACGTCCTGACCGAGCTCTACGCCGACCTCGGCGATCTGCTGCGCGACTACCTGCGCGGCGACGTGGGCCCCGAGCTGCGGCCGGAGAACCATATGGACCACGGTCGGCTGGTCGAGGCAATCCGGGCGGGGGACGCGGAGACGGCGGCGGCCGAGGCGGCGAGCCACGCGCTGACCTGCCTGACGGACCGGGTGTAGCGGCGCCCCGGGCCACGTACGGCAAAGGCACCGCGTACGGCAAGGGCACCGCTCGGATCAGACGGGGGCGGGACGGTGGCTGACCCACGCCGTGGCGATCTCTTTCCAGCAGCGGTCCTCGAGGCGTACGGTCCGGCCGGGCTCCACCGCGACCGCCGCCCCGTCCGCGTCGACGTCCCACCAGCGGTCGCATTCGGTGTGCAGCCGGACCAGGTCGGTGGAGGGGTAGGGGTTGTGGCAGTAGGCGACGACGCGGGAGCCCTCGACGGACGTACGGCACTCCGAGCCGGCCGGTTCGGGCTTCGGGGGCTTCGCTTCCGTACCGGAGTCGGCTCCTCTGGCGGCGTGGATTCCCAGAGGGACGGCAAGCGCGGCGGCGACCACCGGGGCGGCCAGGAGGAGACGGGTTCGGCGGCGCTGGGGACGCACGGCGATCTCCCTCCCGCAGCCTGACAAGAAGTCCGGTTCCTCCTCATTCTGCGGTGGATCGGCCGACTTTTCGACCGGAGGGGCACCGGGAGGCCACGGACCGTGAACGGCCCCCGGCCGCGTACCGCCTCCGGAGAACCAGGAGGGGGTACGCGGCCGGGGGCCGTCAGGCGGGGTGGTTCGCGGGTCAGGCGCCCATCATGTGCACGCCGCTGTCGACGTGGATGATCTCGCCCGTGGTGCGCGGGAAGAAGTCGGAGAGCAGGGCGACGATGCCGCGGCCGGCCGGCTCCGGGTCGTTCATGTCCCAGGCCAGCGGGGCGCGGGTGTTCCAGACGTCGGCCAGCTCCTCGAAGCCCGGGATGGACTTGGCGGCCATGGAGCGCAGCGGTCCGGCGGAGACCAGGTTGCAGCGCAGCCCGTCCTTGCCCAGGTCGCGGGCGAGGTAGCGGGAGGTGGCCTCCAGCGCGGCCTTGGCCGGGCCCATCCAGTCGTACTGCGGCCAGGCGTACTGGGCGTCGAAGGTGAGGCCGACGATCGAGCCGCCCTCGCTCATCAGCGGCTTGCAGGCCATGGCCAGCGACTTCAGGGAGAACGCCGAGACGTGCATCGCGGTGGCGACGGACTCGAACGGCGTGTTGAGGAAGTTGCCGCCGAGCGCGTCCTGCGGCGCGAAGCCGATGGAGTGGACGACGCCGTCCAGGGAGCCGAGCTCCTCGCGCACCAGACCGGCGAGCCGGTCTAGGTGCTCCTGGTTGGTCACGTCCAGCTCGATGACCTTGGCCGGCTTCGGCAGCTTCCTGGCGATGCGCTCGGTCAGGGTGGGGCGGGGGAAGGCCGTCAGGATGACCTCGGCCCCCTGCTCCTGGGCCACCTTCGCGGCGTGGAACGCGATGGACGACTCCATCAGCACCCCGGTGATCAGGATGCGCTTGCCGTCGAGAATTCCGCTCATGGTGATCAGTGACCCATGCCCAATCCGCCGTCAACGGGAATGACGGCTCCAGTGATGTACGACGCGTCGTCGGAGGCGAGGAAGCGCACCGCGGCGGCGATCTCCTCGGGCCGCGCGTAGCGGCCGAGCGGCACCTGGGACACGATGCCCTTGCGCTGCTCCTCGGTGAGCGCCTGGGTCATGTCGGTGTCGACAAAACCGGGGGCGACGACGTTGAAGGTGATGTTCCGCGATCCGAGTTCACGGGCCAGCGACCGGGCGAAGCCGACGAGCCCGGCCTTGGAGGCGGCGTAGTTGGCCTGGCCGGCCGAGCCGAGGAGCCCGACGACGGAGGAGATCAGGACGACACGGCCCTTCTTGGCGCGCAGCATGCCGCGATTGGCGCGCTTGACGACCCGGAAGGTCCCCGTGAGGTTGGTGTCGAGGACGGAGGTGAAGTCCTCCTCCGACATCCGCATCAGCAACTGGTCCTTGGTGATGCCCGCGTTGGCGACCAGCACCTCCACGGGACCGTGCTTCTCCTCGATCTCCTTGTAGGCCTGCTCCACCTGCTCGGCGTCGGTGATGTCGCAGCGGACCGCGAGGACACCGGCGTCGGTGAGCGCCTGGGGCGGCTCTCCGGAACGGTAGGTGATCGCGACCTGGTCGCCGTTGTCGGCGAAGGCGCGGGCGATGGCGAGGCCGATGCCCCGGTTTCCTCCGGTGACGAGAACCGAGCGGCTCAACGGATCACCCTTTCCTTGGCGGTCTGGTACGTCGAAAACCTATCGGTACCGTGCGCCGATCGAGGAATCGGGCCCTGACAGTGGCTTGTCCGGGGTGCTGTCGGGTTCCTACAGTCCGCGCGGGTAGGTGGTCGGCCCACGCGTCCTCGATATCCCCCGGTGCGGTCACCCTCCGGCATGGTTCACTGCCGTGGTGTATCGAGAAGGGAACTCCCCGTGCCCCACGAGGTAGATCAGTCATTCCTGGCCCTGCCGTCGCGCGCGCTGGCCGACGCGGCGCTCGCCAGAGCGCGGGCGCTGGGCGCGACCCACGCCGATTTCCGGCTGGAGCGGGTACGCAGCGCCTCCTGGCGGCTGCGGGACGCCCGGCCGGCCGGCGCGTCGGACAGCACGGACCTCGGGTACGCGGTGCGGGTGGTGCACGGCGGGGCGTGGGGGTTCGCCTCGGGTGTCGACCTGACGATGGACGCCGCCGCGAAGGTGGCCTCGCAGGCCGTCGCGATGGCGAAGCTGTCGGCGAAGGTGATCGCGGCGGCGGGTTCCGACGAGCGCGTGGAGCTGGCGGACGAGCCGGTGCACGGTGAACGGACCTGGGTATCGGCGTACGACGTCGACCCCTTCTCCGTACCGGACGAGGAGAAGGCGGCGCTGCTCGCCGAGTGGAGCGGGCGGCTGCTGGGCGCGGAGGGGGTGGCGCATGTGGACGCGTCCCTGACGGCCGTGCACGAGAACAAGTTCTACGCGGACACGGCGGGCACCGTCACCACGCAGCAACGGGTGCGGATCCACCCGCAGTTCACCGCCGTCGCGGTGGACGGCACGAGCGGTGAGTTCGACTCGATGCGGACCATCGCGCCGCCGGCGGGCCGGGGCTGGGAGTACCTGACCGGGACCGGCTGGGACTGGGACGGCGAGCTGGAGCGGATCCCCGGGCTGCTCGCGGAGAAGATGCGCGCGCCGAGCGTCGAGGCGGGGAGCTACGACCTGGTGGTCGATCCGTCGAACCTGTGGCTGACGATCCACGAGTCGATCGGCCACGCCACCGAGCTGGACCGGGCGCTGGGGTACGAGGCGGCGTACGCCGGTACCTCGTTCGCCACCTTCGACCAGCTGGGCAAGCTGGCGTACGGCTCCCCCGTGATGAATGTGACCGGTGACCGCACGGCCGAGCACGGGCTCGCGACGATCGGGTACGACGACGAGGGCGTCGAGGCGCAGTCGTGGGACCTGGTGAAGGACGGCACGCTGGTCGGCTACCAGCTGGACCGCCGCATCGCGAAGCTGACGGGCCTCGGCCGCTCCAACGGCTGCGCGTACGCGGACTCGCCGGGCCACGTCCCCGTACAGCGCATGGCGAACGTGTCCCTGAAGCCGGACCCGGGCGGGTTGTCGACGGAGGACCTGATCGGCGGGGTGGAGCGCGGGATCTACGTGGTCGGCGACCGGTCCTGGTCGATCGACATGCAGCGCTACAACTTCCAGTTCACCGGGCAGCGGTTCTTCCGCATCGAGAACGGGCGGCTGGCCGGGCAGCTGCGCGATGTGGCGTACCAGGCGACGACCACGGACTTCTGGGGCTCGATGGAGAAGGTCGGCGGCCCCCAGACGTACGTGCTGGGCGGCGCGTTCAACTGCGGCAAGGCCCAGCCGGGCCAGGTCGCCGCGGTCTCGCACGGCTGCCCCTCCGCCCTCTTCCGGGGCGTCAACATCCTCAATACGACGCAGGAGGCCGGACGATGAGCCGCGTCAGCAAGCCGTACGAGATCGTCGAGCGGGCTCTGGAGCTGTCCGCCACGGACGGCCTGGTGGTCATCGCCGACGAGCAGTCCTCCGCCAATCTTCGCTGGGCGGGCAACGCGCTCACCACGAACGGGGTGACCCGGGGGCGGACCCTGACCGTCATCGCGACCGTGGACGGGGCGAAGGGGACGGCGTCCGGCGTCGTCTCCCGGTCCGCGGTGACCCGGGGCGACCTGGAGCCGCTGGTGCGGGCCGCCGAGGCCGCCGCGCGGGGCGCGGATCCGGCGGAGGACGCTCAGCCGCTGGTGAGCGGGGCGCCCTCCTCCCCCGGCTTCACGGACGCGCCCGCCGAGACCGGCTCGGAGGTCTTCGCCGACTTCGCCCCGGCGCTCGGCGACGCCTTCGCGCGCGCCCGGGCCGGGGGCCGCGAGCTGTACGGGTTCGCGAACCACGAGCTGACCTCCACCTACCTGGGGACGTCGACGGGGCTGCGGCTGCGCCACGACCAGCCGAACGGCACGCTGGAGCTGAACGCGAAGTCGCCGGACCGTACGCGCTCCGCGTGGGCGGGCCGGGCGACCCGGGACTTCCGGGACGTCGACCCGGCGGCGATGGACGCGGAGCTGGCGCAGCGGCTGCGCTGGGCGGAGCGGCGCGTCGAGCTGCCCGCCGGCCGGTACGAGACGCTGCTGCCGCCGGCCGCGGTCGCGGACCTGCTGATCTACCAGCTGTGGTCGTCGACCGCGCGGGACGCCGTGGAGGGCCGGACGGTGTTCTCCACGCCGGGCGGCGGTACGCGGCTGGGCGAGACACTCGCCCCGCTTCCGCTCACCCTGCGCAGCGACCCGCACGCGCCGGGGCTGGAGTCGGCGCCGTTCGTGATCGCCCACTCCTCCGGCGACAGCGGTTCCGTCTTCGACAACGGGCTGCCGCTGGCCCCGACGGACTGGGTCCGGGAGGGGAGGCTGGAGCGGCTGACGACGACCCGGCACACGGCGGACCTGACCGGGCTGCCGGTCGCCCCGGCCATCGACAACCTGCTGCTGGAGGGCGGCGGCGAGCGGTCGCTGGAGGAGATGGTCGCCGCGACGTCCGGGCGGGCGCTGCTGCTGACCTGCCTCTGGTACATCCGCGAGGTGGATCCGGCGACGCTGCTGCTGACGGGGCTGACCCGGGACGGCGTCTATCTGGTCGAGGACGGCGAGGTGGTCGGCGGGGTGAACAACTTCCGCTTCAACGAGTCGCCGGTGGACCTGCTGTCGCGGGCCTCGGAGGCCGGGCGTACGGAGAAGACGCTGCCGCGCGAGTGGGGCGACTGGTTCACCCGGGCCGCGATGCCCGCGCTGCGCATCCCGGACTTCAACATGAGCTCGGTCAGCCCGGGGGTGTGACCCGCCTAGACTGACACCTGGATTATTTCTACCTTCGTTAGGAGCACCGGAACCGTGACGGACATCGTCGACGAGCTGAAGTGGCGCGGGCTGTTCGCCCAGTCCACTGACGAGGACGCACTGCGCAAGGCTCTCGCGGACGGTCCCGTCACCTTCTATTGCGGCTTCGACCCGACCGCGGCCAGCCTGCATGTGGGGCACCTGGTGCAGGTGCTCACCATGCGGCGGCTCCAGCAGGCCGGGCTGAGGCCGCTCGCCCTGGTGGGCGGCGCGACGGGCCAGATCGGTGACCCGCGGCCCACCGCCGAGCGCACGCTGAACGACCCGGAGACGATCGCCGCCTGGGTGGCCCGGCTGCGTTCGCAGATCGAGCCGTTCCTGTCCTTCGAGGGCGAGAACGCGGCGACGATGGTCAACAACCTGGACTGGACCGCGGGCATGTCCGCGATCGAGTTCCTGCGGGACATCGGCAAGCACTTCCGGGTCAACAAGATGCTCACCAAGGACTCGGTCGCCCGGCGGCTGGAGTCGCAAGAGGGCATCAGCTACACGGAGTTCAGCTACCAGCTGCTCCAGGGCATGGACTTCCTGGAGTTGTACCGCCGGCACGGCTGCACCCTTCAGCAGGGCGGCAGCGACCAGTGGGGCAATCTCACCGCGGGCATCGACCTGATCCACCGGCTGGAGCCGGGCGCGGTCGTGCACGCGCTGGCGACGCCGCTGATGACGAAGGCGGACGGGACGAAGTTCGGCAAGTCCGAGAGCGGTGCCGTCTGGCTCGACCCGGAGATGACGACGCCGTACGCGTTCTACCAGTTCTGGCTGAACGTGGACGACCGGGACGTCTCGCGCTACCTGCGCATCCTCAGCTTCAAGAGCCGTGCGGAGCTGGAGGAGCTGGAGAAGCTGACCGAGGAGCGGCCGCAGGCCCGCTCCGCGCAGCGCGCGCTGGCCGAGGAGCTGACCACGCTGGTGCACGGCGGCGCGCAGTGCGCCGCGGTCATCGCGGCGTCGAAGGCGCTGTTCGGGCAGGGCGACCTGGCCGAGCTGGACGGGGCGACGCTGAGCGCGGCCCTGTCCGAGGTGCCGGGCGCCACCGTCGCCGAGCTGGGACCGCTGGTGGACCTCCTGGTGGAGGTCGGTCTGGCGCCCAGCAAGTCGGGTGCGCGCCGCACGGTCAAGGAGGGCGGCGCGTACGTGAACAACGTGAAGGTCGTCGACGGCGAAGTCGCGCCGGACGCCGGGGAGCTTCTGCACGGGCGCTGGCTGGTGCTGCGCCGGGGCAAGAAGAACCTGGCGGCCGTGGAGGTCGGCCCGGTCGGCTGACCCTCCCCCGCGTCACAGTGCCGCGGCCGGACACGCGTTCTTCGCGTGTCCGGCCGCGGCTGTGTGTGACCCCGCTGGGTCAGGTTCGCTGTTTACGGTTGCCTCGGAAGGCCTGCCAGGCCATGTCGCCGACGGCGACGACCGCCACGGCGCCCGCCAGTTGCAGCAGATGACGGATCCAGTCGATGCCCTTGGTGTTCTCGACACCGATCCAGCCGGCCACGGCGTTGCCGAGGATGCTGCCGAGGATGCCGAACACGGCCGTCAGCCAGAGCGGGATGTCCTGCTTACCCGGCAGGATCGCTCTGGCGAGGACACCGAGCACCAGTCCCACGATGATTGCCCACAACCAGCTCATTTCGCCTCCTCGTGCGGCGCGGAGTGCGCGTCTGTCCAGAGTCGGCCCGTTGTCCGGGCGGCGCATGTCCGGTTGGGCCGTCCGGGTGACCCCGGCCCGCCACCCGCCCCGCCCCCGTCCTCTCGTACAGCGTGCCCCGGTCGCCTGCCGGGCCGGTGCCGGGCGTACCGTGGAAGCGGCCCGGTCCGGGAGCGTCCGGCGACGAGATCTGGTGGTGGAGCATGCTGCGGAAGAGCGCGGGTACGGAGGTCATCCGGATCACGGGCGCCCGTCAGGGGCTGACGGACGACGTCCGCGGCCGACAGCGACGCTATGTGATCTCGATGTCGGTGCGCACGGTGTCGGTGGTACTGGCCGCGGTGCTGTGGAACGTGGAGCGGCATGTGGCGATCGTGGCGCTCGTGCTGGGCGTGCTGCTGCCGTACGTTGCGGTGGTCATCGCCAACGCGGGCCGGGAGAACGTGACTTCGCTGCCGACGACCTTCGTGCAGATGCCGCTGCGACCTGCTGTGGAGGCCGCCCCGGTGCCCGGTCCGGCGGAGCCCGGGGACGCCGAGGGGGCGTCCGGCGGGGCCCGGCCGCCGCACGAGCACACCTGAGCCCGCACGCCCCTCGAAGCTCAATAAAAGCTCAGATCAATCATGACGTTCCGGTGCACCGCACCCCGGTCCCCGTGACATACTTCGAAAGCGCTCCGCATCCCCCGTCGGAGCGATGGACCGACGCCGGGCAGCTCCCCCCGTGGCTGCCCGGCGTCGCCCTTTCTCCGACCGGGGATGCGTCAGAAAGCTCTGAGCTCTGGAGCACCTGACGTAGCTCGCGAACACCTGACTTAGGCTGGGCCTCGTGCTTTTTCCCGAGACGTCCGCCGAGAGTTCCACCGGTGCCCCGCTCTGTTCCGCCAAGGGCTGCCGGGCCGCCGCAGTGTGGGTGCTCGCCTGGAACAACCCCAAACTGCACACGCCCGAGCGGCGCAAGACCTGGCTGGCCTGCGACGAGCACCGGGAGCACCTGTCCTCGTTCCTCGGCGTACGGGGTTTCCTCAAGGACGTGGTGGCGCTGGAGGACTGGGCAGCCGGGGACGGGAAAGAGACCGAGGCCTGAGCCCTGGGGCCTTGGTTCTCAAGGCCTTGAGGAGGCCTCCAGGCTCGGCCGCTCAGGACTCAGCCGCCGATCGCCGACATCGGGCGGTCGGGCTGCAGGAAGGACGGGTCGTCCAGTCCGGAGCCCGCCTTCTTGCCCCACATGGCCGTCTTCCAGAGCTGGGCGATCTCCTCGTCCGGCGCGTCCCCGCGCAGTGCCCCACGCAGGTCCGTCTCCTCACGGGCGAAGAGGCAGGTGCGGACCTGGCCGTCGGCGGTGAGCCGGGTGCGGTCGCAGGCGCGGCAGAACGGGCGGGTGACGGAGGCGATCACTCCGACGCGGTGCGGCCCGCCGTCGACGGTCCATCGCTCGGCGGGGGCGGAGCCGCGGGACTCGTCGCTCTCCGCGGTGAGGGCGAAGCGGGTGCGCAGCGAGGCGAGGATGTCCCCGGCGGTGATCATGCCGTCACGCTTCCAGCCGTGCTGGGCGTCGAGCGGCATCTGCTCGATGAAGCGGAGCTCGTAACCGTGCGCGACGGCCCAGGCGAGCAGCTCGGGGGCCTCGTCGTCGTTGAGTCCCGGCATCAGGACGGAGTTGACCTTCACCGGGGTGAGCCCGGCCTCGTGGGCGGCCTCCAGGCCGTCCAGCACGTCCCTGTGGCGGTCGCGGCGGGTGAGGGTCTTGAAGACGTCGGGGCGCAGGGTGTCCAGCGAGACGTTGACCCGGTCGAGCCCCGCGGCCTTGAGGGCGGTGGCGGTCCGCTTGAGTCCGATGCCGTTGGTCGTGAGCGACATGCGGGGGCGCGGGGTGAGCGCGGCGCACTGCTCGACGATGGAGACGAGGCCGGGACGGAGCAGTGGCTCGCCGCCGGTGAAGCGGACCTCGGTGATGCCGAGCGAGGTGACGGCGATACGGATCAGGCGGACGATCTCGTCGTCGGAGAGCAGCTCGCTCTTGCCGAGCCACTGAAGGCCCTCTTCGGGCATGCAGTAGGTGCAGCGCAGGTTGCACTTGTCGGTGAGTGACACGCGCAGGTCGGTGGCGACCCGGTCGTAGGTGTCGATGAGCACAGTGGGTCCCTCCCCCGGGGTGTCCGCGGTGGTCGCGGTCGCTCTGGTGGCCTCTTGTCCTACCGAGCCTACGTGAGACGTGTGACATCGAGGTGGCTCGTTTGCCACGAGGTGCGGCCGGGCCGCGTCGTAGGACTCTACGACGCGGCCCGGCCGCGGGTGTGGGAGAGGAGCCGAAGGGCCCGTCGGCGATGGGCCGAGGAAGGGTCCTTCCGGTGTGCTCAGTGGGCTCCGATGCCGGTGAGGGACTTGACCTCCAGTTCGGCGTACTTGTCCGTGTTCGGCTTCTCCTTGGAAAGCAGCGAGCCGACCCAGCCGAGCAGGAAACCGAGCGGGATCGAGATCAGGCCGGGGTTCTCCAGCGGGAACCAGGCGAAGTCGACGTCCGGGAACATCGAGCTCGGCTTGGAGGAGACGACCGGCGAGAACAGCACCAGCAGGACGGAGGAGGCGAGGCCTCCGTAGATGGACCAGAGGGCCCCCTGGGTGGTGAAGCGCTTCCAGAAGAGGCTGTAGAGGATCGTCGGCAGGTTGGCGGAGGCGGCGACCGCGAAGGCCAGGGCGACGAGCCCGGCGACGTTCAGGTCGCGGGCGAGTGCGCCGAGGCCGATGGAGACGATGCCGATCGCGACGGTGGCCCAGCGTGCGGCGCGGACCTCTTCCTTCTCGGTGGCCTTCCCCCTGCGGATCACGTTGGCGTAGATGTCGTGCGCGAAGGACGAGGAGGAGGCGAGGGTGAGTCCGGCGACGACGGCGAGGATGGTGGCGAAGGCGACGGCGGAGATGACCGCGAGGAGGATGGCGCCGCCGGTGGATCCGGAGCCGCCGCCGATCTCCAGTGCGGCGAGCGGCGCCGCGGTGTTGCCCGCCTTGTTGGAGGCGATGATGTCGTCCGGCTTGAGGATCGCCGCCGCGCCGAAGCCGAGCACGATCGTCATCAGGTAGAAGGCGCCGATGATGCCGATCGCCCAGTTCACGGACTTACGGGCGGCCTTGGCGGTGGGCACGGTGTAGAAGCGGATAAGGATGTGCGGCAGCCCCGCGGTGCCGAGGACCAGGGCGATGCCGAGCGAGATGAAGTCCAGCTTCGAGATGTTGTCGACGCCGTACTTCAGGCCGGGCTCCAGGAAGGCCGCGCCCTTGCCGCTGTTGCTGGCGGCGGTGCCGAGCAGGTCGGAGATGTTGAAGTTGAACTTCAGCAGGATCAGGAAGGTGATGAGCAGGGTGCCCGCGATGAGCAGGACGGCCTTGACCATCTGCACCCAGGTGGTGCCCTTCATGCCGCCGATGGTGACGTAGAGGATCATGAGCACGCCGACCAGGGCGACGATGAGGATCTTCCCGGCGTCGCTGGTGATGCCGAGCAGCAGCGAGACGAGGACGCCCGCGCCGGCCATCTGCGCCAGCAGGTAGAAGATCGAGACGACGATCGTGGACGTGCCGGCGGCGGTACGGACGGGGCGCTGGCGCATCCGGTAGGCGAGGACGTCGCCCATGGTGTAGCGGCCCGAGTTGCGCAGCGGTTCGGCGACCAGGAGCAGGGCGACGAGCCAGGCGACGAGGAAGCCGATGGAGTACAGGAAGCCGTCGTACCCGAAGAGGGCGATGGCTCCGGCGATGCCGAGGAAGGACGCGGCGGACATGTAGTCGCCGGAGACCGCGAGTCCGTTCTGGAATCCGGTGAACTGCCGGCCGCCCGCGTAGAAGTCGGAGGCGCTCTTGGTCTGGCGGCCGGCCCACACGGTGATGAAGAGGGTCGCCACGACGAAGGCGGCGAACAACGTGATGATCAGCGGCCGGTGCTCGCTCGCCCCCTCGGTGGCGGCGAGCTGGACGGTGGGGTAAAGGGCGTGGGCGGCGCTCACAGGTCGGCCTCCATACGGGACTTGATCGCGTCGGCCTTGGGGTCGAGCTTGGTGGCGGCGTGCCGGGAGTAGAGCCAGGCGATGAGGAAGGTGGTGGCGAACTGGGCGAGTCCGAGGACGAGCGCCATGTTGATGTTGCCGACGACCTCCGTGCCCATGAAGCCGCCCGCGTAGTTGCAGAGCAGGACGTAGAGCAGGTACCAGGTCACGAAGGCGACGGTCAGGGGGAAGGCGAAGGAGCGGTGGGAGCGGCGCAGGTCGGCGAAGTCCGGGCTCGCCTGCATCGTGACGAACGCCTCGGTGGTGGGCTGGGCGGGGCCGGCGGGCGATGTGCCCTCGGGCGGCGGTGCATCGGTAGCCACGGAATCTCCTCGCGACGCGGGTGCGGTGGTCTGGGGGGCGGTGGGTGTCAAGGGAAGCCTCGTTACCGACGGGGACGGTGATGTGCCTCCTGGACAACGGCACGGAGGGCGCGACGAAGCGGTTCACCGCGTCTTTCGCCTTCCCGGAGGGGTCGCGGTGCGGCCGGTTGCCGGGAGTCACCCGTTCGCATGCGGCCGTGAAGGTCACTCTTCGAACTAAGTTGCCCGTAAGCGTTGATGCGCCGGGATGATCAGCGATAGCTTCACTCGTCATGTACGCGACCGAACACGCCAGGTGTCCGGTCGTTCGGCACGGATGATGTGGAGAACCCATGGCTCATCTGTCATCGAGACGGACCCGCGCACTCGCGGTGCCCGTCGGACTCGCGCTGACCGCCTCGCTCGGCTTCCTGCCGACGGCGACGGCCACGGCGGCGCCCACCGGCGAGCAGGCCGCCGCGAGCGTCCGGACCGACGGGCCGAAGCTGTCCTACGTGGTCAACACCCGCGGCGGACACGGCACCGTCAAGAACGTCAGGAAAGCGATCGCCAAGGCCGGCGGCACCGTCGTCATCGCCTATGAGCAGATCGGCGTCATCGTCGTCCACTCGCAGAACCCCTCCTTCGGCGAAACGATTCGCCGGGTACGCGGCGTGGAGTCGGCGGGCGCCACCCGCACGAACCCGATCGTGCCGCAGGCCACCAAGGACGTCGGCGCGATAGCGCAGCCGCTCACCGCCGAGCAGGCGGCGGCCGCCGCCGCGGACGCGAAGGCCGGCGAGGACCCGCTGGAGCCCCTCCAGTGGTCGCTGCCCGCGATCAAGGCGGACCAGGCGCACGAGAAGTCGCTGGGCTCGAAGCGGGTGACCGTCGCCGTCATCGACACGGGCGTCGACGACACCCACCCGGACCTGGCCCCGAACTTCGACAGCCGCGCCTCGGCCAACTGCGTCTCCGGCGCTCCGGACACCACCGCCGGCTCCTGGCGTCCGGCGGCGGGCGAGAGCGACCACGGCACGCATGTGGCGGGCACCATCGCCGCCGCGAAGAACGGCGCCGGTGTCACCGGCGTCGCCCCGGGCGTGAAGGTGTCGGGCATCAAGGTGTCGAACCCGGACGGGTTCTTCTACACCGAGGCCGTCGTCTGCGGGTTCCTCTGGGCCGCCGAGCACGGTGTCGAGGTGACCAACAACAGCTACTACACCGACCCGTGGCTGTTCAACTGCAAGAACGACCCGGATCAGGGCGCCCTGGTCGACGCCCTCACCCGCGCCGTGAAGTACGCGGAGCGCAAGGGCACGGTCAACGTCGCGGCGGCGGGGAACTCCCGCCACGACCTGGCGCTCGACGCGATCGAGGACAAGACCAGCCCGAACGACACCGAGCCGGTCACGCGGACCATCGACCCGAGCGCCTGCCCGGACATCCCGACCATGCTGCCGGGTGTCGTGACGGTCTCCGCGACGGGTGCGAAGGGTCTGAAGTCCTCGTACTCGAACTACGGCAAGGGCATCATCGACGTGGCCGCCCCGGGCGGGGACTCGACGATCTACCAGACCCCCGAGGCGCCGGCCGTCAACGGGCTGATCCTGTCGACGCTGCCGGGCGGCAAGTTCGGCTACAAGGCCGGTACGTCGATGGCCTCCCCGCACGTCGCGGGCGTCGTGGCGCTGATCAAGTCCAGGCACCCCTACGCCTCCCCGGCCGCGGTGAAGGCGCTGCTGACGCTCCAGGCGGACGCGAAGGCGTGCGGTGAGCCGTACGACATCAACGGTGACGGTGTCATCGACGCGGTGTGCGAGGGCGGCAAGAACTACAACGGCTTCTACGGGGCCGGAGTGGTCGACGCGCTGGACGCGGTGCGCTGGTAGGCACGTGACCGAGCAAGGGGCGAGGGCCCGGGGAGGACGTTCTCCCCGGGCCCTCGCCCCGCGTCGGGCCCTACGGCGTGATGAGCACCTTCAACGCGGTCCGCTCGTCCATCTCCTTGTAGCCGAGCGGCACTTCGTCCAGGCCGATGGACCGGTCGAAGACGGGCGACGGGTCGATCGTGCCGTCCAGCACATCGGGGAGCAGCTCCGGTATGTACCGGCGTACGGGGGCGACGCCGCCGCGCAGGGCGATGTTCCGGCCGAACATGACGCCGAGGTCCACGCCGGTGGCGCTGCCGTGCGGGACGCCCACGTAGCCGATGGAGCCGCCGTCGCGGACGATGCCGAGGGCGGTGCGCATCGACTGCTCGGTGCCGACGGCCTCGATGACGCTGTGCACGCCCTCGCCGCGGGTCAGTTCGCGGACGGCGGCGAGGGCGGCCTCGCCGCGTTCGGCGACCACGTCGGTCGCGCCGAAGCGGCGGGCGATGTCGGTGCGCGCGGGGTGGCGGCCGAGCGCGATGACGCGCTCCGCGCCGAGCCGCTCGGCGGCGAGCACCCCGCACAGACCGACCGCGCCGTCACCGACGACCGCGACGGTGCTGCCCGGCCCGACGCCCGCTCCGACGGCGGCGTGGTGGCCGGTGCCCAGGACGTCGGAGAGCGCCAGCAGGGCGGTGAGCAGGCGGTCGTCGGACGCGGCGGCGGCCGGGAGCTTGACCAGGGTGCCGTCGGCGTGGGGGACGCGGACGGCTTCGCCCTGGCCGCCGTCCGACTGCGCGCCGTCCGGGCCGACCGATCCCCAGAAGCCGCCCTCGGGGCAGGAGGTGGTGAGGCCCTCGGCACAGTAGGTGCAGGTGCCGTCGGACCAGACGAACGGGGCGACGGCCAGATCCCCCACGGCGAACCCGTTGACGCCGGACCCCGCCTCCTCGACGACGCCGAGGAATTCGTGGCCGATGCGCTGACCGGACCGCCGGGCCGACTCGCCCCGGTAGGCCCACAGATCGCTGCCGCAGATGCAGGCCCGCAGGACCCGGAGCACCACGTCGGTGGGCTGCTGGATCGCCGGGTCGGGCACCTCCCGCACCCGGATGTCGTGGGGGGCGTGGATGACGGTGGCGCGCATACGTTCGGGGTCCTTGCCGGTCTCAGACGCTGGTACCCCGTTCACGGTACGCCCCGGTTCGCCCGGTTCCGCCGGCCGGGGGAGCCGTGAGCGCCCCGAGGGTCAGCAGCGCCTGGGCGGCGATGTAGGTGATCATGACCCAGAAGTCGGGGGCGGGCGCCTGCGGCCAGGTGGCGATGCCGGTGGCGATGAGGGCGTCGGAGAGCAGGAAGAGCGCCCCGCCGGCCGCCGCGTACGGGCCGAGCACGCCGGCCCGCCAGGCCGTGGCGGTGAGCAGCAGGCTGTAGCCGGTCAGCGGGATACGCAGGTCCGCCGGGAGGTCCGGCCAGATCAGCACGAGGAAGACGACCAGGACGAGGGCGTATCCGGCCCCCGTGGCCAGCGGCGCACGGGCCCGGTCGCGGCCGAACAGCGTCAGGTAGCAGACATGGCCGACGGCGAAGGAGCCCATGCCGACGAGGAAGGCCAGGTCGTTGTCGGCGAGCAGGAAGACGTCACCGCCCCATCCGAACAGCAGGGCCGCGACGAGTGGCCGGGGTCCGCCGCGGAGTGCCGCGTATCCGGCGAGCAGCGGCATCAGCAGCGGCTTGGCGACCAGGTGGAGCGTCTCGGCCCCGGCGAGGAGCCCGGCCAGGTCCACCGCGGCGGCGAGGAGGAAGGCGAGGAGCACGGGGCGGGCGAAGCGCTCGGCTCCGCGGGTGCGCGCGGGGCGGGAGTCGGTGGCGCTCACAGGGCGCGTTCCGGGGCGGAGGTCTCCAGGGACACGGGCGCCGGCTCTCCGGTCCCGGCCACGGCCCCCGCCTTCGGCGCCGGCTGCCAGCCGGGCCCGCGGAAGACCCGTCCGGCCCGCTCGCTCCAGGTGCCGGCGGCCCGGACGTCCCGGGCGATGGCGGCGTACTCGTGGGTCGCGACGCGCAGCGGGTTGTGGGTGGAGATGTTCTTGGTGAGCCCGTAGACGGGCCGCTCGGTCTCGGCCGCGAAGGATCCGAACATCCGGTCCCAGACGATCAGGATCCCGCCGTAGTTGCGGTCCAGGTAGCCGCCTTGGGAGGCGTGGTGGACGCGGTGGTGGGAGGGCGTGTTGAGGACGTACTCGAAGGGGCGCGGGAGCTTGGCGACGCGTTCGGTGTGCACCCAGAACTGGTAGACGAGGTTGGCCGACTGGCAGAACGCGAGCGCCGCCGGGTGCACACCGCAGGCGATCAGCGGCAGGTAGAAGGGCCAGACTGTCGCGGAGGTCCAGGGCTGGCGCAGCGCGGTGGTGAGGTTGAACTTCTCGCTGGAGTGGTGGACCACGTGGCAGGCCCACAGGATCCGGATCACGTGGTGGCCGCGGTGGGACCAGTAGTAGAAGAAGTCCTGGGCGAGGAGCATCAGCAGGACGGTCCACCAGAGCACGGGCACCCGTAGCGGCGTCAGTTCGTAGACGGCCATATAGATCGCCAGGATGGGGATCTTCCACAGCAGGTCGAAGCCCAGGCTGCCGATGCCCATGGTGAGGCTCGTGGCGGTGTCCCTGGTCTCGTACCCGGCGGCGTCCTCGTCCGGGTGGAGGCGGTAGCTGACCATCTCGATCACGGTGAGCAGCACGAAGGCCGGTATCGACCACAGCACGACATCGGGCAGGTTCGGCTCCATGCGAGCACCGTAGGGCCGCGGGTCGGCGAGGGCTAGACGTTGTTACCGACAAGTATGCGAGACCTGGTGTCAGCAGTCTTTGGCACTTTCCGCCAGTCGCCCGCGCCGTAGGATTCCGCTACAGGCCTCTTGGGAGGAAACACACGTGTCCGGTACGGAAGTTGCCCTGTTACGGCTGGCCACGACGGTGGTGGGCGCGGCAGCCAAGGCGCTGCTGACCCCCAGGCCGGGCGCGGGCCTGGTCCCGGAACCGGTGCGTCCCCTCCCCCGCCCCGCGAAGCCGGACCGGCTGGCCAAGGTGCTCGCGGGCCGCCTGGCCGACGCCTTCCCCGACCTCCCCGAGCACGAGCGGCTGGCCGCGCTCACCTCCGTACAGGACACGTTCGCGGCTGCGGGCGAGCCGGACGCCAAGCGGCTGTTCGCCCTGGAACTGGACCCCGAGCGGCTGCGCGCCGAGCTGTCGGCCCCCGCCGCCGGGCTCTCCGCGCGGGCCGTCGACCTGTACGAGGACCTGCTCGGCCGCTGCTGCGCGCAGCTGGTGGAGCAGTTGACCGCGCACCCGTCGTTCGCGGCCCGGGCGGCGGTGGAGCAGGTCCGCGCGACGGGCCGGACACGGGAGCTGGTGGAGGAGGTACGGGACCGGGTCGGGCCGCGCCCGGACGCGGCGGACCTGGAGTTCGAGGGGCGGTACGCGCAGTTCGTGGCGAACGCCAACAGCCGGATGGGGCTGTTCGGGCTGACGCTCGGCAGGTCGGCGAGCGAATGGCCGCTGGAGACGGCCTACCTCAGCCTCTCGGTCAGCGGCTACGAGGTTGACGGCAGGGACGGTCTGGGACAGCCGGTCCGGACCGCGATCGGCATCGAGCAGGCCCTCGGCGAGTGGGACCGGCTGCTGCTGCGCGGCCCGGCCGGTTCCGGCAAGAGCACGCTGGTGCAGTGGCTGGCGCTGAACGCCGCGCGGCAGACGTTCGGCGGCGAGCTGGCGGACTGGAACCGGTGCGTCCCCTTCGTCCTGCGCCTGCGCGCCTTCACGGCCCTCGACGCGCTGCCCGCCCCGGCGGAATTCCTGCGCGCGGCCGGCGTTCCGCTGCACGGCGCGGCCCCGGCCGGCTGGGCGGACCGGCTGCTCCTGCAGGGCCGGGCGCTGGTCCTGGTGGACGGGGTCGACGAGATTCCGGACCGGCTGCGCAAGCGCACGGAACGCTGGCTGAAGGACCTGATCGCCGCCTACCCCCGGGCCAGGTACGTGGTGACGACCCGCCCCTCGGCGGTGCCCGAGACCTGGCTGTCCGGCTCCGGTTTCGCACCGCACACCCTGCTGGCGATGGGCCAGGAGGACGTCCGCGCCTTCATCGAGCACTGGCACCGGGCGGCCCGCTCGGAGTGCCGGTCGGATGAGGAACGCGACGAGCTGGACCCGTACGAGAAGGCCCTGCGCCGCGCGGTCGGGACACGCAGGGACCTGGGGCTGCTCGCGACGAACCCGCTGATGTGCGCCCTGCTCTGCGCGCTGAACCGGGACCGCCGGATGCAGCTGCCCCGGGCACGCAAGGAGTTGTACGACGCGGCGCTGGACATGCTGCTGGTCCGGCGCGACACCGAGCGCGAGATCATCGGGGTGGAGGGCGTCGACCTGACCCGCGAGGAGCAGACGGCTCTGCTGCAACGGCTCGCGTACTGGCTGATCCGCAACGGCCTGGTCGAGGCCCGGCAGGACGAGGCGGTCTCTCTGGTCGCCGACTGGATGCGGGCCATGTCCCAGGTCCGGGGCACACCCGGCCAGGTCTTCGCGCACCTTCTCAACCGCAGCGGCCTGCTGCGTGAACCCGCGGCGGGCGCGGTGGGGTTCGTGCACCGCACGTTCCAGGACTACCTGGGCGCGAAGGCCGCGGTGGAGGCCCGTGACTTCGGCGTCCTGGTCCACCACGCCCACGAGGACCAGTGGGACGACGTGGTCCAGATGGCGGTGGGGCACGCGCGGCCGGACGAGCGGGCGTCGCTGCTGTGGTCCCTGCTGGAGCGGGCGGACGCGGAGCCGGTCCACGGTCACCGGTTGGTCCTGCTCGCCGCGGGGAGTCTGGCCCACTCGCCGGAGCTGGACCCGGAGATCCGGATGGAGGTGGAGGCCCGGACCGGGCAGCTGCTGCCGCCGGACGGCCAGAAGAGCATCGACGAGCTGGCCAAGGTGGGCGATCTGGCGTTGGAGCTGCTGTCGTCGATGATCGACGACCTGACCGGGGCGGAAGCGGCTGCGGTGGTACGCACGGCCGCGGCGGTGGGCAGCGAGACGGCGTACGAGCTGGTGAAGCAGTTCCGGGACGACGAGCGGAGCCGGGTCGCGAACGCCCTGTCCTTGGCCTGGGAGCAGTTCGACGCGGAGACCTACGCCCGCGAGGTGATGGCCGTCCGGGACTGGACCGACGAATACGCGGCGGTCAGGACCGCCGCCCAGCTCTCCGCGCTGCGCCTCGTCCCGCGGCTGCGCAACGTGCACCTGACGGGTGATCACCAGGATCTGTCGCTCGTGACCTCCTCGCCGGAGGTGGAACGGGTCTTCGTCTACGGCAACAGCCGGATCGCGGACGTGACGGCGCTGGCCGCCATGCCGGCGCTGCGGGAGGTCGGGCTGAGCCGCTGTCCGCAGATCCGGACCATCGAGCCGCTCGTCGGACCGCGGCTGGAGTGGCTCTCGCTCGTCGAACTCCATCCGTCGCTCGACCCCCGGCCCCTGGCGGACCTGCCGGGCCTGCGCTATCTGGCTCTCGGCCATCCCTTTCTCCTCGAGAGCATCGGCGAACTCCCGGTCTGCGAACAGGTGACCGAGCTCGACCTGATGAGGGAGACCCGTTATCTGAACCTGGAGGGCCTGGAGCTCTGGACGAGCCTGCGGGTGCTGGCCCTGTACGGCACCAGCCATCTCCGCCAGCTCAGCCTCATGCCGGCCCTGCACGGTCTGCGGAGTCTGCGCCTCGTGCAGATTCCCGGGCCGGACCTGCGCCTGACGGCCCCGCTCGTCGAGCTGCGGGAGCTCATGCTCCTCCCCAGCGACCCGCCCTGTGACCTCAGCCCCCTGGCCGATCTGCCCTCCCTGGAGTCGCTGGGGCTCTACGGCGACGTGCCCTTCGATCTCGCCCCCCTCGCTCCCCGCGAGGACCTGACGATCCGACTGGGCCACAACACCCACGTCACCGGCGCCGAACTCTTCCCGCCCGAACGGATTCTCCGCCTCACCTGACCGCCCGCCCACCTCACCGGCGACAGCCGAATAGGGAACTGTCAGTCGCGGCCCGTATTCTCTGTGACCATGCTCGACGACCGCCAGACAGCCGCACCATGGCCGACCGCCTACCCCCAGGGGTACGCGGTCGTCGACGTGGAGACCACCGGACTCGCCCGCGACGACCGGATAATCTCCGCCGCCGTCTACCGGCTGGACGCCCTGGGCAATGTCGAGGACCACTGGTACACGCTGGTCAACCCGGAGCGGGACCCCGGGCCCGTCTGGATCCACGGGCTGACGAGCGACGTACTCGAAGGCGCGCCGCTCTTCCCCGACGTGGCCGCCGAGCTGTCGGAGCGGCTCAAGGACCGGGTGCTCGTCGCGCACAACGCGGCGTTCGACTGGTCGATGATCGCCCGCGAGTACGCGCGTGCGGCGGTGATCGCCCCCGTCGAGCACCGGCTGTGCACGATCGCGCTGGCCAAGGAGTTGCGGCTGCCGCTGCCCAACCACAAGCTGGCCTCCCTCGCCGCGCACTTCGGCGTCGTACAGCAGCAGGCCCACCACGCCCTGGACGACGCCCGGGTGCTGGCCGAGGCGTTCCGGCCGAGCCTGCACGCCGCCGCCCGGGGCGGGGTGCGGCTGCCGTTGCTGGAGTGCCGTCCGCTGACCGAGTGGTCCGACTCACCCGTCACCCCGCGTGTCGGCTATCAGCCCTCCCGGCAGCAGAACAGCTGGCGGCCCTCGCGTAAGCGGCCGGCCTGCCCGTATCCCAATCCGGGGCGGTACGAGAAGGAGAAGCCGCTCCAGCAGGGGATGCGGGTGGCCTTCTCCGGGGACACCTCGATCGACCGGGAGCTACTGGAGGACCGGGCGGTGGAGGCCGGCCTGCACGTGGCGACCAGTGTGTCGCGGCTGACCAGTCTGCTGGTGACCAACGACCCCGACGCCGCCACCTCCAAGACGCAGAAGGCGAAGACCTTCGGGACGCCGATCCTGGAGGAGAGCGCCTTCACCCATCTGCTGCGCGACGTCGCCCCCGCCGAACCGTCTCCGGGGGCGACCCTGCCGCACCAGGCCCCCGCACCGTCATCGGAGTGAACCGGGCGCGACTCGCCCGGCAGCCGCTCGCCCCGTGACCGCCGGGCGTCCCACCCTGTGGCGCATGGCACGTTGTGAGGTTTGCGGAAACGACTACGGCATGTCCTTCGAGGTGCACGCGCAGGGCGCGGTGCACGTCTTCGACTGCTTCTCCTGCGCCATCCACCGCATGGCGCCGATCTGCGAGCACTGCCGGGTCCAGGTGATCGGACAGGGCGTCGAGGTCGACGGGCACTGGTACTGCGGCGCCCACTGCGCCCGCGCCGAAGGAAAGGCGGGCATCGTGGACAAAGTGTGACGGCACGGACCGCCGCCGGATCGCTCCGGCTCCACCCCTGAGTGCCGCACCCCATGCCCCCGGTTGTACGGTCATGGGGTGTACCGCTTCCTGTTGACCCGGCAGTGGGTGATCCTCACCCTGCTCGGCCTCGCGCTGATTCCGACGATGATCGAGCTCGGTTTCTGGCAGTTCCACAAGCACGAACACCGGGTCGAGCAGAACGCGCTGATCTCGCGGAACCTCGACGCGGAGCCGGTCCCGGTCTCCGAGCTCACCTCTCCCGGGCACACCGTCCCGCGCTCGGACTACTGGCGTGCGGTCACCGCGACGGGGACCTTCGACACCGAGCACGAGGTGGTCGTCCGCCGCCGGACCTCGGACGACGACCGCATCGGCGTCCATGTCCTGACTCCGCTGGACCTCAAGGGCGGCGGCACCGTCCTGGTCAACCGCGGCTGGGTACCGGCCGCGCCCGACCAGACCGCCTTCCCCGACGTGCCGCCCGCGCCCCGGGGCGAAGTGACCGTCGCCGGCCGCCTCAAGGCGGACGAGACGACCGGCAGCAGCGGCATCAAGGACCTGGCGGGGCTGCCGGACCGGCAGGTGATGCTGATCAACAGCGACCAGCAGTCCCAGCTGCTGTCCCGGACGGTCCTCGGCGGATACATCGAGCAGACCGCCCCCCTGCCGACGGGTGATCTGCCCGAGCAGATCGCCTCCCCCGACGACAGCTCGATCGGCCCGCACATGGCCTACGCCGTCCAGTGGTGGCTGTTCGTCGCCGCCGTCCCGGTCGGCTGGATCGTTCTCGTACGCCGTGAGAAGCGCGACCGCGAGCAGGCCGCGGCGGAGAACGCGACGGCCGACGCCCCCGAACAGCCCGAACCGGCGAGCGCCTGAGGTCTCCTGCGAACCCTCGGGCCTGATGGCTGATTACCAAAGGGCCGGTTCGGGAAAACGCCAGGCGTGACCCCACTCATCGAGGACTACGCACTGATCGGCGATCTTCAGACCGCCGCGCTCGTCGGCAGGAACGGTTCCGTCGACTGGCTCTGCCTGCCACGCTTCGACTCCGGCGCCTGCTTCGCCGCCCTGCTCGGCACCGAGGAGAACGGCCACTGGCGCATCGCGCCCCAGGGGGCCAACACCTCGGACACCTGCACCCGGCGCGGGTACGCAGGTGACTCCCTGGTCCTGGAGACGTACTGGGAGACGCGGACCGGCACGGTGAAGGTCATCGACTTCATGCCGCAGCGCGACAAGTCGCCGGACCTGATGCGGATCGTCGAGGGCGTCAGCGGCACCGTCGACATGAGTTCGGTGCTGCGGCTGCGCTTCGACTTCGGTTCGGTGGTGCCCTGGGTGCGGCGTTCGCACGGCCACCGGGTGGCGGTCGCCGGCCCCGACTCCGTATGGCTGCGCAGCGAACCGCCGGTCAAGACGTGGGGCCAGCAGTTCAGCACCTGCTCCTCGTTCACCGTCGCCGAGGGCGAGAGCGTGGCGTTCGTGCTGACCTGGCACCCCTCGCACGCGCCGCGCCCGAAACTGATCGACCCGCGCAAGGCGCTGAAGCACACCCTCCACGACTGGGCGAAGTGGACCGACGCCTGCACCTACGAAGGCCCCTACCGCGAGGCCGTGCTGCGCTCCCTGATCACCCTGAAGGCACTGACGTACGGCCCGACGGGCGGCATCGTGGCGGCCCCGACCACCTCCCTGCCGGAGGAGATCGGCGGCGTACGGAACTGGGACTACCGCTACTGCTGGCTGCGGGACGCCACGCTGACCCTCGGGGCGCTGGTCTCGGCCGGCTATCTGGAGGAGGCGGAGGCCTGGCGGGACTGGCTGCTGCGGGCCGTCGCCGGGGACCCGGCCGACCTCCAGATCATGTACGGGCTGGCGGGCGAGCGGCGGCTGCCCGAGATGGAGCTGCCCTGGCTCGCCGGCTACGAGCACTCCCGGCCTGTGCGCATCGGTAACGCGGCCGTCCGTCAGCGTCAGCTCGATGTGTACGGCGAGGTCATCGACGCGCTCCGGCTCGCCCGCGTCGCCGGGCTCGACGACAAGCCGCACGCCTGGAACCTCCAGCTCAGCCTGCTCGGCTTCCTGGAGTCGACCTGGCGCGAGCCGGACGAGGGGCTGTGGGAGATCCGCGGCCCCCGGCGGCACTTCGTGCACTCCAAGGTGATGGCCTGGGTCGCCGCCGACCGGGCGGTGCGCTCGCTGGAGGAGAATCCCGAACTGCCCGGCGACGCCGACCGCTGGCGGGCGATGCGGGACGCCGTGCACGCCGAGGTCTGCGAGAAGGGGTACGACCCCGAGCGGAACACCTTCACCCAGTCCTACGGTTCTCGGGAGCTGGACGCCTCGACGCTGCTCATCGTGCGGACCGGGTTCCTGCCGCCGGACGACCCGCGGGTGGTCGGCACGGTGGACGCGGTCCGCGCCGAGCTGGGCAGCGACGGGCTGGTCCGTCGCTACGGCACCCAGGGCGCCTCCGTGGACGGACTGCCGGGCGACGAGGGGGCGTTCCTCGCCTGCTCGTTCTGGCTGGTGGACGCGTTGCAGCGGATCGGCAGGCCGGACGAGGCGCGGGAGCTGTTCGAGCATCTGCTGGAGCTGCGCAACGACGTGGGCCTGCTGGCCGAGGAGTACGACGTGGCGGCGGGGCGGCAGCTGGGGAACTTCCCGCAGGCCTTCAGCCATATCGGACTGGTGAACTCCGCTGTCGACCTGGCCGGGGAGGACCCGGCAGGATAGGGCCATGGATCTTGGACTGAAGGACCGCGTCTACATCGTCACCGGAGCGACCCGGGGCCTCGGCAACGCCACGGCCCGCTCCCTGGCCGCCGACGGCGCGAAACTGATCATCACCGGCCGGGACGAGAAGTCCGTCGCGGAGGCCGCCGCCGAGCTGGGCCCGGAGGCGGTGGGGCTCGCCGCCGACAACGCCGACCCGAGCGCCGCTCAGCGCCTGGTGGACACGGCGCGGGAACGCTTCGGACGGCTCGACGGCATCCTCGTCAGCGTCGGCGGGCCCGCCCCCGGCTTCCTCGCGGACAACACGGACGACCAGTGGCAGACGGCGTTCGAGACGGTGTTCCTGGGAGCGGTACGTCTCGCCCGGACGGCCGCGGCCGCGCTCGGCGAGGGCGGCGTGATCGGCTTCGTGCTCTCCGGATCGGTCCATGAGCCGATCGCGGGGCTGACCATCTCCAACGGGCTGCGTCCCGGTCTCGCCGGTTTCGCCAAGTCGCTGGCCGACGAGCTGGGCCCGCGCGGCATCCGGGTGGTGGGCGTGCTGCCGTCCCGGATCGACACCGACCGGGTCCGCGAACTGGACGCCCTGTCCGGCGACGCGGAGGCCGCCCGCGCCGCCAACGAGGCGCGGATCCCGCTGCGGCGCTACGGGACGCCCGAGGAGTTCGGGAAGACCGCGGCCTTCCTGCTCTCCCCCGCCGCCTCGTACCTGACGGGAATCATGGTCCCGGTCGACGGCGGAGCACGGCACGGCTTCTGACCCGCCCCACCGCGCTCCCCCCGTGCCGTAAGGGCCGTCAGGACACCCGCTCCGCGCGGTGCTTGCCGGCCCTGAGGCGCACCTCGGCGGGCAGTCCGTCCAGACCGGCCGAGTCGCGTGCGTGGGCCAGCGCCCCGTCGGCGAACGCGTTCAGCGTCCCCAGGGGCGCGGCGTGCGGTTCCATCAGCAGGCGGACCCGGGCCCGGGGCGCGGTGCGGCGGCCGGTCAGCATCGCCTGGGCGCGGCCCACCCCGTCCAGTGCTTCCGCCTCCCCGGCGAGGACGCCCTCCAGGGCGCGGCCCCGCAGCTGGGCCCCTTCGCCGTCGCCGCTGTCCACCAGTACGTCGGCGAGCCGGCCGCGGCGGAGCTGGGCGAGGAACCACCACAGAGCTAGGACCACGAGGACGGCGAGGACGGCGATCACCGTCGGCCACCACCAGCCGTCGTCGCGCCAGCGCTGCCGGTCGGCCGCGCTCAGCAGCACGTCGGTCTTGCCGTCCCAGGGCCACCAGGACGGCACGGAGGCGCCGAGGCCGGCGGCGAGCACCGCCCCGCCGACGACGACCAGCACCAGCCCGGCCAGGGCCAGCAGGACCCGGTTGACGGTGGAGCGCATGCGGCTCATCCCTTCTTCTCCGGTCGGTGCACCTGGACGGAGAGAGCCGGCGGACGCGCGAGGCCCAGTTCCCGGACGGCCTTCTCCAGCACGGCGTCCAGGTCGGTCCGCACGTCGTCGAGTTCCCTGAAGTGGGAGTGGGCGCGCACCTTCGCCTTCCGCCGTCCCACCCTGACCCGCACGGACTGCACTCCGGGCACCTCCACGGACCGGTCCCGCACGACCAGTGCGGCGGCGGTGCGGTCGAGTCCGGCCCGGACGTCGGCGCGGTCGCGACGCATCGGCAGCAGGTCGCGCAGTCCGGGGGTGAGGGCGAGCAGGATCAGCCAGAGTCCGATCAACGCCGCCGCCCCGGCCCCGATGAGGACCGCGACGTCGTCCAGCCGCTGTTCGGCCAGTCCGTCGGCGAGAAAGCGACGCCACCGCATGGCCGGGCGGCCGGCCCGTACGGCGGCGATGTCGTAGAGCAGCAGCCCGGCCCCGCCGAGGAGTACGAGGGCCAGCAGGGCGGCCGGGACGCGGCGGGCGGACCAGAAGCGGCCGGCGGCGCTGTCGCCCTGTTCCAGGGTGGGGACCGGTTCGCGGGCGTCGGCCGACGTGTCGGGGGCAGGCGTGCGCGCGGCGGCGTCGTCCTGTCCGATGGTGGGCATCCGCCGGGTGGAGCCGGTCGGTTCACCGGGTTCGGTCATCGGATCCTCCCCTGTGCGGCGGCGCTCGCTCCGGCGGGGTGCAGCCGTTCGACCTGCACGGCCACCTCGGGCACCTCCATGCCTGCCAGTGCCTCGACCCGCTGGGCGACCCGGCGGCGTACGGCGCCGCACTGGCGGCCGATGTCGCTGGGGTAGCCGAGCTCCAGGCTGACGCGGACCCGGGCGGCGTCGCGGTGCACGGTGACCGTGGCACGCGGCGACGCCCCGTCGGCGGGCGGTTCGTCGATCGCCTCCTTCGCCGCCTGGGCGGCGATCTTGGCGATGACGCGGTCGGCGATCCGGGTCTCGCCCCGCTCCGCGGCGGCGACCCGGCCGGTCACCGCCGTCACCGTCGCCGGTCGCCGCGCTCGCGACTCCGGAAGAAGTCGCCGGGCTCCAGGTCGCCGTCCAGGAAGCGGCCGGCGATGAAGCCGACGGCGCCCAGTGCGGCCACCAGTACGAAGGCTCCGAACCCGCCGAAATACCCGGCGAACCCGAGCGCCATGCCGGCCAACAGACCGGCGACAGCCATGCTCATCGTGTTTCTCTCCTCAACAGGCGTGCGACGGAGTTGCGGAAGGACTGCTTGCGGAAGGGCTACTGGACCCGCTGTTCGGACTCGTCCTCGTCGTCCTCGTCGTCGGGCAGCTTGACGTCGCTGACCGCGATGTTGACCTCGACGACTTCGAGCCCGGTCATGCGCTCCACGGCGGCGACGACGTTCTCGCGCACGTCGCGGGCCACATCGGAGATGGAGACGCCGTACTCGACGACGATCTCCAGGTCGAGGGCCGCCTGGGACTCGCCGACCTCCGCCTTCACCCCGCGGGTGACGGACTTGCCGCCGCCGGGGACCCGGTCGCGGACGGCGCCGAACGTCCTCGACAGGCCGCTGCCCATCGCGTGGACACCGGCCACGTCGCGTGCCGCCATTCCGGCGATCTTCTCGACGACGCCGTCGGCGATCGTGGTACGGCCCCGGGTGCCGGGGTCACCGCCGCCGCGCTTGCCGAGGTTCTTGCCGCCCGAGCCGCTGTCGGGGTTGTTGCGCTGGGAGCTCTCAGTCATCGCCGATCTTCCCTTCGGGACAGGGTTGGACTTCCTTGCCCACGTTAAGTGCGCTTTCCCCATCCCGCGCCGTGGATACGGCAGGCTGGGGCGATGACAACAGCGCGGGACCAGCAGAGGGACGACGGATGGGCCGCCGCGGTACGGCAACGGCTGGGCCTGGGCAGACTGCTGCCGCTGGGCGGCCCGGCGGACGGCGCGTGGATCGCCGAGACGGCTGCCGCCGCGGTGCTGCGCGGGGCGACGGCCCGCCCCGGGACGGTCGTGGGGAAGCTGCGGATCGGTCCGACGGAGGCCGCGGTGGAGGCGGCGGTGGCCGGGGGCGGCCGCGACGCGTCGGGGGGCCCGGCGGACCCGGCGCCGCCCCCGGCTCCGCCGAACGCGCTGCCGTCGGTACCGCTGCGGATCGAGGCGGAGTTCTCCACCACCCCGGACAGGCCGCTGCCCGACACCGCGGCGGCCCTGCGCACGGCGCTGCTCACGGCCGCCGCCGCCCGGCTGGGTCTGGAGATCGCCGAGGTGGACCTGACGGTCACGGCATTGCTGGAGGCCGGTGCGACCGATCAGGTGACGGCCGTGGGGACGGCGCCGCCGGCCCCGGGCGCGAAGCCCGAGGGACCGGTGGCGACGGCTGCCGCCGGGGTGCCGGGAGTCGTCTCGCTGACCCGGGTCCTGGGCGGTCCGGTGCACACCGCCCAGGACCATGTGCGGGTCGAGGTGGCGACCTCCGGGGACCACCGGGCGCTGGATGTCGCCCGCTCCGTGCGCACGGCGGTGGCGGCGGCCGCGGAGGAGCGGCTGCCGGTGTCGGTGCTGGTCACGGACGTGGTCAGTCGGTGATGCCCGCCAGGTCGCGGAGCCGGCGGCCCTGGGCGGCCCGCTCGGCGACGCGCTGCTCCTCGTAGTCGCGCGAGAGCGCCCCGGCCAGGAGGGCCTTCGTCTCGACGACGGCGTCGCGGGGTGCCGCGACCAGTGCCCCGGCCAGGTCGCGGGCGGCGGCGTCGAGCTGGTCGGCGGGGACCACGAGGTTGGCGAGGCCGGTGCGCTCGGCCTCCTCGGCGTGCACGAAGCGGCCGGTGGCGCAGATTTCGAGCGCGCGTGCATACCCCACGAGGTGCACCAGGGGGTGGGTGCCCGTGAGGTCGGGGACGAGACCGAGGCTGGTCTCGCGCATGGCGAACTGCACGTCCTCGGCGACGATCCGCAGATCACAGGCGAGGGCGAGCTGGAAGCCGGCGCCGATGGCGTGGCCCTGGACGGCCGCGATCGACACCAGGTCGTTGCGGCGCCACCAGGTGAACGCCTCCTGGTACTCGGCGATGATCGCGTCGAGCTCGGCCTCCGGGCCGCGTGCCATGTCGAGGAACGACGGCTCTCCGTCGAAGCCCTCGGGAGTGAAGGCCTGCCGGTCGAGGCCCGCGGAGAAGGACATGCCTTCGCCGCGGAGCACGACGACCCGGACCGTGCCGGGCAGCGCCCTTCCGGCCTCGGTCAACGCCCGCCACAGAGCGGGAGACTGAGCGTTGCGCTTGGCCGGATGGGTGAGCGTCACCGTGGCGACGGCGTCGTCGACGGTGAGCCGTACGCCGTCCTTGTCGAGCACAGTGTCGAGCGAGGTCATGGGGCGCCTCCGGGTGGGGTGCAGTCAGCACTCGAAATTAAGTGACTGAACAGTAACCACCCGGACGACCTTGCGGTCGGCCGGGTGGTCACCCCGAATTCCGTTGGGCCCGAATGACGCCGAAGACACCGGAAACGCAGAGGCCTCAGGCCGAAGCGGCCTTCTTGCCCCGTGTCGCGCCGCCGCGTCCTCGCAGCGTCACTCCGGACTCACTGAGCATCCGGTGGACGAACCCGTAGGAGCGGCCGGTTTCCTCGGCCAGCGCCCGGATGCTCGCACCGGAGTCGTACTTCTTCTTCAGGTCTGCCGCGAGCTTGTCACGCGCGGCGCCGGTTACCCGGCTGCCCTTCTTCAGAGTCTCGGCCACCCGTGCCTCCTCATGGGAAGTGCGCTCTGGACTCTCATGATCACCCCTAGCGCGCTTCCTGGCCACCCATTCGGCAAGGTCGGTGCGAGCGGTTTCCCGGATGCGGAGCGCGTCGGCACGAGCGGAATCCCCGATTCCACAAGGCGCGCGAGGGCGCCCGGCCCGGAGCGGCCGGAGAACAGCCAGGTCAGGGCCGTACGGGGAAGAGCGGCCGGAAAGGGGGCGCACGACGGGTGAGCGCCGGGCGCACCACCGGAGTACGAGACGTCCTCACGCAGATGACGGATCACGCGTAGGCCGAATGATCTATCCCCGGTGGATCAGGCGAGGGCGACGAGGTCGCGGTAGTCCGCTCCCCAGAGGTCCTCGACGCCGTCCGGGAGCAGGATGATCCGCTCCGGCTGGAGCGCCTCGACGGCGCCCTCGTCGTGGGTGACGAGAACGACCGCGCCCTTGTAGGTGCGCAGCGCGCCGAGGATCTCCTCACGGCTGGCGGGGTCGAGGTTGTTCGTCGGCTCGTCGAGCAGGAGCACGTTGGCGGAGGAGACGACCAGGGTCGCGAGGGCGAGTCGGGTCTTCTCGCCACCGGAGAGCACGCCCGCGGGCTTGTCGACGTCGTCGCCGGAGAAGAGGAAGGAGCCGAGCGTCTTGCGGACGGCCACGAGGTCGAGGTCAGGTGCGGCGGAGCGCATGTTCTCCAGGACCGTGCGCTCCGGGTCGAGGGTCTCGTGCTCCTGGGCGTAGTACCCGAGCTTGAGTCCGTGTCCCTCGATGATCTCGCCGGTGTCGGGCTTCTCGGCGCCGCCGAGCAGCCGGAGCAGCGTGGTCTTTCCGGCGCCGTTGAGGCCCAGGATGACGACGCGGGAGCCCTTGTCGATGGCGAGGTCGACGTCGGTGAAGATCTCCAGCGAGCCGTACGACTTGGAGAGGCCCTCCGCCATCAGCGGGGTCTTGCCGCAGGGGGAGGGGTCGGGGAAGCGCAGCTTGGCGACCTTGTCGGAGACCCGGACGGCCTCCAGGCCGGAGAGCAGCCGGTCGGCGCGCTTGGCCATGTTCTGGGCGGCGACCGTCTTGGTGGCCTTGGCGCGCATCTTGTCGGCCTGCGCGTTGAGGGTCGCGGCCTTCTTCTCGGCGTTCTGGCGCTCGCGCTTGCGGCGCTTCTCGTCGGCCTCGCGCTGCTGCTGGTAGAGCTTCCAGCCCATGTTGTAGACGTCGATCTGGGAGCGGTTGGCGTCGAGGTAGAACACCTTGTTGACGACCGTCTCGACCAGGTCGACATCGTGGGAGATCACGATGAAGCCGCCGCGGTAGGACTTGAGGTAGTCGCGCAGCCAGACGACGGAGTCGGCGTCGAGGTGGTTGGTCGGTTCGTCCAGGAGCAGGGTGTCCGCGTCCGAGAAGAGGATCCGGGCCAGTTCGACGCGGCGGCGCTGACCACCGGAGAGCGTGTGCAGCGGCTGGCCGAGGACCCGGTCGGGCAGGCTGAGCGCGGCGGCGATGGTGGCGGCCTCGGCCTCGGCGGCGTACCCGCCCTTGGTGAGGAACTCCGTCTCCAGCCGCTCGTACTTCTTCATCGCCTTCTCGCGGGTGGCGCCCTGCCCGTTCGCCATCCGTTCCTCGTTCTCGCGCATCTTGCGCAGGATCGTGTCGAGGCCGCGGGCGGAGAGGATGCGGTCGCGGGCGAGGATGTCGAGGTCGCCGGTGCGCGGGTCCTGCGGGAGGTAGCCCACCTCACCGGACCTGGTGATGGTGCCCCCGGCGGGGGTGCCCTCGCCCGCGAGGCACTTGGTGAGGGTGGTCTTGCCCGCTCCGTTGCGGCCGACGAGGCCGATGCGGTCGCCCTTGGCGATACGGAAGGAAGCGGATTCGATGAGGATGCGGGCGCCGGCGCGCAGCTCGATGCCGGAAGCGGTGATCACGGAAAAACTCCAGGGCAGTTTGGACGGCGGAGGGACGAGGGCGGAGGTCTCTCGACGCCGCTAATGCACAAGGAGGAAAGCCATACAGCCCATTCTACTGGCGGTGCGCAACTTCTTTTCCGCGTGCTCGCCGGGACGAACCGGCCGATATCCGGCTCGGGGCTCCACCCGCCTGGACGCGGCGAGGGCCGGACCCAGAAGGGCATTGTCAGGGCCCGGCGGAAGACTGAGACGCACATCACACCTATAGGGTCCGGCCGGGCTTCGGGACGTACGCCCCGGGGTCCGGCTGAGCGGACCGGGCGGGCCGGGCTGCCCTCCGGCGCGGCGGCGGTCGGGCTTTCCCGGGCGCCCCCGGGGCCGCCCGGGGCCCCGGGTCAGGCTCCTCCGGTGTGCACCTGGAAGGCGGCCCGGCGGACCGCCTTGGCCAGGGCCGGGTCCGGGTGGGCCGCGGCCAGGGCGACCAGGACCTGGACGGTGCGCGGATGGCCGACGGCCCTGACCTCGTCGAGCAGGGCCGGGACGGTGCCCTGGACGGCGGAGTCGAGGTGGCGCACCAGCAGCCCGGTCTCGCCGTGGTCGGCGACGGCCGCCGCGGTGTCGACCCAGAGCCAGGTGGCCTCCTCGCGGCTGAGGACGTCCTGGGCGTCGTCCGGGTCGTTGCCCTCGTACTCGGCGAGCCAGAGCAGCGCGTAGGGCCGCAGCGAGGGTTCGGCGAGCACGGCCCGGACCTCGGGTTCGGCGGGGGCGCCGACGACCCTCAGCGCCTCGAAGGCCAGTCCGCGCAGCAGCGCGTCCTCGCCCCGGGCGACGGCCAGCAGTTCGGCGACGGCGCTGCCGACGGTGCGGGCGGCGAGCCAGGCGCGGTATTCGGCGCGGGCCGGGCCGGGGGTGAGCCGGGCGCAGCCGAGGAGCATGTCGGCGGCGGACTGCTCGATGTTCCCGGCCGGGCTCTGGGCGGCGACGCAGATCTGTTCCAGCTTGACCCAGACCGCCCAGTTGCCGAGCGGGGTGAGGGTGGCGTGCCCTCTGCCGAGCGTCAGCGCCCCGACGGCGGCGAGGCCCTCCAGGGCCCAGTCGAGCAGCAGGGCGTTGAGGTCGGCGCTCCGGGCGGGTCCGGCGCCGTTCCCGGCCGCCGCTGCCCGGGCGGGGGTCTCCGCCGGGGTGGCGGGCGCGGTTCTGCGGGGTCCGAGGGGCACTTCGCAGCGCTCCTCCCGGAGTTCGGCGACGCGCTGGCCGAGGAGGTCCAGCAGGGCGGGGACGGTGACGGGACCCGCGGAGAGCTGGAGGAGGGAGAGCACCTGCGGCACGGCCTCGACGGCTTCGGCGACCGCCCCCGCCTCGATGTCCGCGGGTGCGGCGTGGACGAGCGACCAGGCGTCGAAGAGCGCCACCCAGCCGCGCAGGACGGCGGAGTCGTCCCGGTCCCAGGCGCGCAGCCGCCAGCCGGGGCGGGCGGTGTCGCCGTGCAGTTCGATCAGTCCGGCCAGCCGGGCCCGGTCCCAGCCGGCGCGGACCTGCGCCGGGGAGAGTTCCAGAGCGGTGGCCGCCCGTTCGAGGGCGTGGGCCGCGAGCGGGGCGGCGGTGCCCGGCCCCGGCGTGCCCGCCGCCCAGTGGGCGATGCGTACGGCGTCGGCGAGTACCGCCCTGGCCTGGCGCGCCAGTTCCGTCCGGGGCGGGGTGCCCTCGGGGGGCCGGGGAGCCGGCCTGGTACGCCGGGTCGTCACGGCCTTGCGGGCGGTGGCGAGGGGTCGCGGGCGGACAAGTCGCAGCCTGGAGTCGCGCGGAGTACGGGACGTCACGGGAGCAGTCTTGCCCCTGACGGCCCGAAAGCCCAAACGGAAGGCGTTTCACCGGTACGGGAAAGGTTCCCCCGGTGCGACGGCAAGCGGGAGAGTTCACTCCATCGGCTCACATCAGGGGCGTGAGGAAGCGTCGCAGGGTCTCTTCGTAGCGGGCCGGGCCGGCGTTCCACATCGACGCATGCGGAGCCTGCGGTACGGCGTGGAGGCTGACCACGTCCGGGCGCCTGGCGGCGAGCTCGCGGGAGGAGCTCCAGGGGGCGATGGTGTCGTCCGGGCCGTGCAGGATCAGGGTCGGGGTGCGCAGGGAGGCGGGCGCCGAGGTCTCCAGCAGCGGGGCGGCGTTCAGTCCGGTCCTGCCCTGGGCGGCGCGGACGGCGAGCGGCAGCAGGGCGCCCGGGACGCCGCGGGCCGCGGCCAGGGCGCGCAGGGTGACCGCCCAGTCCAGCACCGGGGAGTCGAGGACGAGGCCGCTGATCCGGTCGCGGAGCGGGGACTCGACCGCGGCGTACAGGGCCATGGTGGCGCCGGTGGACCAGCCGTGGACGATCACGTTGCGGGCCCCGTAGCGCAGGGCCCAGCGGAGGGCGGCGTCGAGGTCGCGCCACTCGGAGGCGCCGAAGTGGCCGAGGCCGTCCGCGGGGCGGGGGGCTCCGGGGTCGCCCCGGTGGGCGAGGTCGAGCACGGGGAAGCCCTGTCCGCGCAGGAACGGCATCAGGTTCATGGGGTGGGCCCGGGTGGTGCCGAGGCCGTGCACGGTGATGACCCACGTGTCGCGGGCGCCGGGGACGTACCAGGCGGGCAGGGTTCCCAGCTCGCCGGGGATCTCGACCTCCTGGTGGTCCAGGCCCAGGTCGGCGCTCGGGTCACCGTCGTACAGCGCGGGGGTGAGCCGCACTTTCACGCCCGGTTCGAGGAGCCCCCGGCCGACGCTCTCCAGCCTGCGGACGACGGTGTCGGCGGCCTGGGAGGCCCCTTCGACGACGGGCCCGACGACCGCGTGGACGCTGGGTCCGGACAGGCCGTAGGTGCCGGGCCTGAGCGCCGAGAAGGACCGGGTCAGGGTGACCTGTCCGGCCGCCGTGGCGTGCACGGTGAGTCTGCGGTCGGCGGGGAGGGGACGTCCGGGCGCCGCCTTGAGGGCGACGTCGCTGGCGTACCGGCCGGCCGCGACCGCTGTCGCACCGACGCCGAGGATCGTGGTGACGGCCGTTGCCGTCGCGGTTACCGGGCGCACCGCTCCAGTGTCGTGCGGCGGGAGGCGGGCTGCCAGTGGGCGGGGCCGTCCGGGGCGGACGCGGGCCGGACCATGGCTCCGGTGGTCCGCGAGGCGCCGGGGGCGGGCTCGGTGCGCGGATCAGCCGGGCTGGCCGTATCCCTTGAGCGCTTCCGTCACCTCGTCCAGCTGGGCCGTGTCGAGCAGGGCCGGGGTGCGGCCGGGCACGGAGCTCGCGGTGAGCCAGAGGCGGCAGAGCCACTCCAGTTGGGCGGTGCGCTCGTAGGCCTGGTCGAGCGTGTCGCCGTAGGTGACGGTGCCGTGGTTGGCCAGCAGACAGCCGGTGCGGTCCTCCAGGGCCCCGAGCATGGCCTCGGCCAGTTCCGGGGTGCCGTAGCGGGCGTAGGCGGCGGTGCGGACGGGGCCGCCGAGGACGGCCGCGGCGTAGTGGACGAGCGGCACCTCGGTGACGAGGGTGGAGACGGCGGTGGCGTGCACGGCGTGGGTGTGGACCACGGCGGCGGCGTCGGTGGAGCGGTAGACGGCCAGGTGGAGGGGGAGTTCGCTGGTCGGCCCGAGGTCGCCGAGGATCTGGCGGCCCTCCAGATCGACTCCGACCGCGTCCCGGGGGCCGAGCCGGTCGTAGGGCACCCCGCTGGGCGTGACCAGGACCAGGTCGCCGACGCGTGCCGACACATTGCCCGAGGTGCCGACGACCAGGCCGTCCGCCGCGCTGCGGCGGGCGGTCTCGACGACGTCCAGCCAGGTCCGGCCGATGGATTCCGGGTACTGCTCGCTCATGGGGCGAGCGTAGGGGTCAAGAGGCGCAACCGGAACGTCACATGACAGGTGACGGAGGTCTCTTCCGGGTGCCGAACAACCGTTCAAAATGTTCGCCAACTAGTGGCAGAGGGCAGCCCACGCCCCGCCCCTCAGACATCACGCAGCCCCCTCCACGGACAAGCGGAGGCAACACACTCCGTTTGGGGTCACCGCAATGCCCTGCTCAGTTCATCTTCCGTTCATCCAGGTTGCCTACGGTCCACGTGCCACTGACGTCGAACGATTGCCTGGGTAAATGGAACACATCACGCTGCTGCTTGCGATTGTGGTCGTGACAGCTCTCGTGTTCGATTTCACGAACGGTTTCCACGACACCGCCAACGCGATGGCGACCACCATCTCGACCGGCGCCCTGAAACCCAAGACAGCGGTGGCGATGTCCGCCGTTCTCAACCTGATCGGCGCGTTCCTGTCGGTGGAGGTCGCCAAGACGATCTCCGGCGGGATCGTCAACGAGGACGGCATCAGAACCGAGGTCATCTTCGCGGCGCTCGTCGGCGCCATCCTGTGGAATCTCCTGACCTGGCTGGTCGGCCTGCCCTCCAGCTCGTCCCACGCCCTGTTCGGCGGTCTGATCGGCGCCGCGGTCATGTCGGCCGGCTGGTCCTCGATCAACGGCGGCACCGTCGTCACCAAGGTGCTGCTCCCGGCGATCGCCGCCCCGCTGGTCGCCGGCCTCGCCGCGATGCTGGCCACGCGACTGACGTACCGGATCAACCGGAACGTCACCGACGAGGGCCAGCTGAAGTCGACGGCCAAGGGCTACCGGACCGGACAGATCGCCTCCGCCGGTCTCGTCTCGCTCGCCCACGGCACCAACGACGCACAGAAGACGATGGGCATCATCACGCTGGCCCTGGTCACCAGCGGCGTCCTCGCCCCTGGCTCCAACCCGCCGCTGTGGGTCATCGTCTCCGCCGGTGTGGCCATCGCGCTCGGCACCTACCTCGGCGGCTGGCGCATCATCCGCACGATGGGCAAGGGGCTGACCGACCTCCAGCCGCCGCAGGGCTTCGCCGCTCAGACCAGTGCTGCGACGGTCATCCTGGCCTCCTCGCACCTCGGCTTCTCCCTCTCCACCACCCAGTCCTGCTCCGGCGCCGTCATGGGCGCGGGCCTCGGCCGCAAGGGGGGCGTGGTCCGCTGGTCCACCGCCACCCGGATGTTCGTCGCCTGGGGGCTGACGCTCCCGGCGGCCGGTCTGATCGGCGCGGGCGCCGAGTTCCTGACCAAGCAGGGTCCCTGGGGCATCGCCGTCACGGCGGTCATCCTGGTGGGCGGTTCGTTCGCCATCTGGGTGGCCTCACGCCGTCAGCCGGTGGACCACACCAACGTCAACGACACGGACGGGGAGGGCGAGCCCCAGGGCGTCGTCACCACCGCCATGGCGGCGGTCCAGCCGCCGCCCATCGGCGGCCCTGCCGCCGACCTCGCAACCGCCGTCCCGGCCCCGGCCCCGTCGCCCGACGACCCGGCCCGGCCGCCGGCCAAGGTGTAAGGACAGATCCGCATGAAAATCGACTGGGCAGCTCTCGCCTCCGTGTTCGGTGTCAGCCTCGTGGTCACCGTCGCGCTGGTCGGCCTCTTCACCCTGGGCATCGTCGCCCTCTCCAAGCAGTCCGCCACGGCCGGAAGCAGCGCCTCCGGAGGGTCGGTCGCGCTGGCGCGCACCGGCGCGTACGCCTGCTTCGCGGCGTGCGTGGCGGCGGTCGCGTACGGGATCTACCTGATCGTCGCCTGACCCCGTACCCCGCACTCTCTCGGGCCGGACACACCCTCGTGTGTCCGGCCCGATGTGCGTCTGCGCACAGTGGAGCCTCGCAGGTCAACAGCGAGTTGACGGTTGTTCGCGGGGCGTGGTGGACTGCCGGAGCCATTTACGGCGACAGCAGAGGAAGCCGGTGCGAATCCGGCGCGGTCCCGCCACTGTCACCGGGGAGCGCTCCCCCACACCGGAACGTCACGGCCCGCTCACGTGGGCTGGAAGGCCGGGGGAACCGCGGATCCGGAAGCCAGGAGACTCTCGTCGCCGGTCACGTCGAACCAGGGCGCGGACCCTGAGTGAGGACAACGCCATGCCCGGCCGCCGTGCGCCGCTTCCCATGCCCCCCACGTCAGGCCCTCGCGCCGGAACATCTCTCCCCGCGACCGGCTGAGCCGTGCGTGCCGACCGCGTTTTCGCGTACGGCGCCACGGCCGGGATGATCGCCGACGCCTTGCTCGGCGACCCCCGCCGGGGCCACCCCGTCGCCGGATTCGGCCGCGCCGCCGCGCGGGTGGAGTCCCTGCTGTGGCGAGACGACCGGGGCCGGGGCACGCTGCACACCCTCGTCTGCGCCGGAGGCGCCGTGGGGGCCGCCGCGCTGACCGCGCGCGCCGTGCGGGGGCGCCCCGCGCTCGCCGTCGCGCTCACCGCCGCCACCGCCTGGTCCGTCGTCGGGGGAACGTCGCTGGGGCGGGAGGCCCGCGCGATCGGCGGCGCCCTGGCCGCCGGTGACCTGGAGGTGGCGCGGGAGCGGCTGCCGCACCTGTGCGGCCGCGATCCGCACTCCCTGGACGGTCCGGGCATCGCCCGCGCGGTCGTCGAGTCGGTCGCCGAGAACACCTCGGACGCCGTCGTCGGCGCGCTGGTGTGGGGGGCGATCGGCGGGGTGCCGGGGCTCGTCGGCTTCCGGGCGGTGAACACGCTCGACGCGATGGTCGGCCACAAGTCGCCCCGCTACCGCCGTTACGGCTGGGCCTCGGCCCGCCTGGACGACCTCGCGGGATGGCCCGGCGCCCGGCTGACGGCCGCCCTGGCCGTGGCGGGCGGCGGGCGGCCCCGGGAGGCCGTACGCGCCTGGAGGGCGGACGCGGGGCGTCACCCGAGCCCGAACGCGGGGCCGGTGGAGGCCGCGTTCGCGGGGGCGCTCGGCGTACGGCTGGGCGGGACCTTGGCGTACGCGGGGCGCGTCGAGCACCGGCCGGTGCTGAACGGGGCGTCCGGGCGGGACGTGCGGGGCGCGGACATCGAACGCGCGGTACGGCTGTCGCGCCGGGTGAGCACGCTGGCCCTCGGCGTGTGCGTGGCGGGGCGGATGGTCGTGGGACGCGTGGTCGCGGGGCGGTCGTCGACAGGACGGAAGCGGTGACGGTCATGAACGGTCCGGCACGGAACGCGGTACGGGAACGGGAGCGGGCATGAGCGGCGGGCTGCTGGTCGCGGGGACCACATCGGACGCGGGCAAGAGCGTCGTCACGGCGGGCATCTGCCGGTGGCTGGTGCGCCGGGGCGTGAAGGTCGCGCCCTTCAAGGCCCAGAACATGTCCCTGAACTCCTTCGTGACCCGCCAGGGCGCGGAGATCGGGCGGGCCCAGGCGATGCAGGCGCAGGCCGCCCGGGTGGAGCCGACGGCGCTGATGAACCCGGTGCTGCTGAAACCCGGCAGCGACCGGTCCAGCCAGGTCGTGCTGATGGGCAAGCCGGTGGGAGAGATGAGCGCCCGGGGCTACCACGGAGGGCGGCAGGAAACGCTGCTCGGGACGGTGACGGGCTGTCTGGAGGAGCTGAGGTCGGCCTACGACGCCGTGATCTGTGAAGGCGCCGGGTCCCCGGCCGAGATCAATCTGCGGCGCACGGACATCGTGAACATGGGAATCGCACGGGCCGCGCAGTTCCCCGTCCTGGTGGTGGGGGACATCGACCGGGGCGGCGTCTTCGCGTCGTTCTTCGGGACGACGGCGCTGCTGGGACCCGAGGACCAGGCGCTGGTCGCGGGGTATCTGGTGAACAAGTTCCGGGGCGACGTCTCACTCCTGGAGCCGGGCCTGGACATGCTGTACGGGCTGACCGGGCGGCGGACGTACGGGGTGCTGCCCTACGCCCACGGGCTCGGTATCGACGAGGAGGACGGCCTGCGGGTGTCCCTGCGGGGTGCGGTCCGGGAGTCGGTCGTGGCTCCCCCGCACGGCGAGGACGTGCTGCGGGTGGCGGTCTGCGCCGTGCCGCTGATGTCGAACTTCACGGACGTGGACGCGCTGGCCGCCGAACCGGGCGTCGTCGTGCGGTTCGTGGACCGGGCGGAGGAGCTGGCCGACGCGGACCTGGTGATCGTGCCCGGGACGCGCGGCACGGTGAAGGCGCTGGCCTGGCTGCGCGAGCGGGGCCTCGCGGACGCGCTGGTGCGGAGGGCCGCGGAGGGCCGGCCGGTGCTGGGGATCTGCGGCGGGTTCCAGGTGCTCGGCGAGCGGATCGAGGACGAGGTGGAGTCGCGGGCCGGCGTCGTGGACGGGCTCGGGCTGCTGCCGGTGCGCGTCCGCTTCGACCGGGACAAGACGCTGGCCCGGCCGGTCGGTACGGCGCTGGGCGAGCCGGTGGAGGGGTACGAGATCCACCACGGGGTGGCCGACGTGCGGGGCGGGGAGCCGTTCCTCGACGGGTGCCGGGTGGGGGCGGTGTGGGGGACGCACTGGCACGGGTCGCTGGAGAGCGACGCGTTCCGGCGGCGGTTCCTGGTGGAGGTGGCCAGGGCCGCCGGGCGGCGGTTCGTGCCGGCGCCGGACACGAGTTTCGGGGTGTTGCGGGAGGAGCAGCTGGATCGGCTGGGGGATCTGGTGGAGGAGCACGCGGACACGGACGCGTTGTGGCGGTTGATCGAGAAGGGTGCGCCTGCGGGGTTGCCGTTCGTGCCGCCGGGGGCGCCGGCCCTGCCGGGGGCCGACGCGGGTGCGGGTGCGGGTGGTTCGGCGAGCCGGGGCGCTGCCCCGGACCCCGCTCCTCAATCGCCGGAGGGGCTTGAGATGGCCGGGTCCGCTGAAGCAAGGCCCGCCCAGGGTCTTGAAATTGCCCGGTCCGCTGACGCAAAGCCCCAAGGGCTCGGGGAAGCAGCTGTTGTCCATGTCGACCAGGAGGCCAAGTGAGTACGCCGTATCCCTTCACCGCGATCGTCGGGCAGGACGACCTGCGGCTCGGGCTGTTGCTGAACGCGGTCAGTCCGGCTGTCGGCGGGGTGCTCGTGCGGGGCGAGAAGGGGACCGCCAAGTCCACCGCCGTGCGCGCGCTCGCCGCCCTCATGCCGGAGGTCTCCGTCGTACCGGGGTGCCGGTTCTCCTGTGACCCCGGCTCCCCCGATCCGGCGTGTCCCGACGGGCCGCACGCGGAGGCCGCCGGTGTGTCGCGGGCCGCGCGGACCGTGGAGCTGCCCGTCGGCGCGTCCGAGGACCGGCTCGTGGGGGCGCTGGACATCGAGCGGGCGCTGTCGGAGGGCGTGAAGGCGTTCGAGCCGGGGCTGCTGGCCGACGCGCACCGCGGGATCCTGTACGTCGACGAGGTCAACCTGCTCCACGACCACCTGGTGGACCTGCTGCTGGACGCGGCGGCCATGGGTGCCTCGTACGTCGAGCGCGAGGGCGTCTCCGTACGGCATGCGGCACGGTTCCTGCTGGTCGGCACGATGAACCCGGAAGAGGGCGAGCTGCGGCCGCAGTTGCTGGACCGGTTCGGACTGACCGTCGAGGTGGCCGCGTCGCGGGACACCGACGAACGGGTCGAGGTCGTGCGGCGCAGGCTCGCGTACGACGACGACCCCGAGGGGTTCGCCGCGCGCTGGGCCGGGGAGGAGAGCGCCCTGCGGGAGCGCATCGCCGCCGCGCGCGCCCTGCTGCCCCGCGTCGTGCTCGGTGACGGCGTGTTGCGGCAGACCGCCGCGACCTGTGCCGCGTTCGAGGTCGACGGGATGCGGGCCGACATCGTGATGGCCCGTACCGCGACCGCGCTGGCCGCCTGGGCGGGCCGGGAGGAGGTCACCGCCGACGATGTGCGGCAGGCCGCTCTCCTCGCGCTCCCCCACCGGCGTCGCCGCAACCCGTTCGACGCACCCGGGCTGGACGAGGACAAGCTCGACCAGACCCTGGACGAGGCCGCTCCGCAGGAGAGCGACGACGGTGGCGACCAGCCCGATCCCGATCCCGATCCCGACGGCGGCGGGGACGATGACGGCGGTGGTGGCGGTGGTGTGCCGCCGCAGGCCGACGGAGACCGTACGCCGCCGCAGGGCGAGGGCGGCAGCGACAGCGGCACGCCGCCCGGGGCTCCCGAAGGCGGCCCCGACGCGCCCGGCCGCTCCACCGGGGCCGAGCAGCAGCCGGTGGCGTCCGCCGAGCCCTTCCGGACGAAGATGCTCAGCGTGCCGGGGCTCGGCGAGGGCGCTGCGGGACGGCGCTCCCGGGCCCGTACCGAGCACGGGCGTACGACCGGCGCCCGCCGCCCGCAGGGGTCGCTGACCAAGCTGCATCTGGCCGCGACCGTGCAGGCCGCCGCCCCGCACCAGCGGGCGCGCGGGCGCTCGGGGCGGGGGCTCGTGGTGCGCCGGGACGATCTGCGGCAGGCGACCCGGGAGGGGCGTGAGGGCAACCTCGTGCTGTTCGTCGTGGACGCGTCGGGCTCGATGGCGGCGCGGCAGCGGATGAGCGCGGTCAAGGGGGCCGTGCTGTCGCTGCTGCTGGACGCCTACCAGCGGCGGGACAAGGTCGGTCTGGTCACCTTCCGCGGCAAGGAGGCGGAGGTGGCACTGCCGCCGACCTCGTCCGTGGACGCGGCCGCCTCTCGTCTGGAGTCGCTGCCGACCGGGGGGCGTACACCGCTGGCCGCGGGGCTGCTCAAGGCTCATCACGTGCTGCGGGTGGAGCGGCTGCGCGATCCGTCGCGGCGGCCGTTGCTCGTCGTGGTGACGGACGGCCGGGCGACCGGCGGGCCGGAGCCGGTGGCGCTCGCGGGGCGGGCCGGGCGGCTGCACCGCTCGGAGGGGACGGCATCCGTCGTCGTGGACTGCGAGTCGGGGTACGTACGCCTCGGTCTCGCCGGGGAACTCGCCCGGGAACTGGGAGGCACCGCCGTCACGCTCGACGAGCTGCGGGCCGACTCGATCGCCGGGCTCGTCAAGGACGTCACCGCAGCCGGGAGGGCCGCTTAATGCCACAGGGACAGCCGACATCGGTGCCGGACGACGGACTCACCACCCGTCAGCGGCGCAACCGCCCGCTCCTGTTCGTCCACACGGGCATCGGCAAGGGCAAGTCGACGGCCGCCTTCGGGCTCGCGTTGCGGGCCTGGAACCAGGGCTGGCCGATCGGGGTGTTCCAGTTCGTGAAGTCCGCGAAGTGGAAGGTCGGCGAGGAGAACGCGCTGAAGGTCCTCGGAGCGAGCGGCGAGGGCGGCACCGTCGACTGGCACAAGATGGGCGAGGGCTGGTCCTGGGTCCAGCGCGACGGTCAGCTGGACAACGAGGAGAAGGCCCGCGAGGGCTGGGAGCAGGTGAAGCGCGACCTGGCGGCCGAGACGTACAAGCTCTACGTGCTCGACGAGTTCGCCTACCCGATGCACTGGGGCTGGATCGACACCGACGAGGTCGTCGAGGTGATGCGGAACCGGCCCGGCACCCAGCATGTGGTGATCACCGGCCGCAACGCGCCGGACAAGCTGATCGACGCCGCCGACCTGGTGACCGACATGTCGAAGGTCAAGCACCCGATGGACGCGGGGCAGAAGGGCCAGAGGGGCATCGAGTGGTAAATGTGCCCCGTCTGGTCATCGCCGCCCCGGCCTCCGGCAGCGGCAAGACCACCGTCGCCACCGGTCTGATGGCCGCCTTCGCCGCGCGCGGGCTCGCCGTCTCCCCGCACAAGGTGGGGCCGGACTACATCGATCCGGGTTATCACTCGCTGGCGACGGGACGCCCCGGCCGCAATCTCGACGCGTACATGTGCGGGACGGATCTGATCGCCCCGCTGTTCGCGCACGGGTCGGCGGGGTGCGACCTCGCCGTGGTCGAGGGCGTGATGGGGCTGTACGACGGCGCATCGGGGCAGGGGGAGCTGGCGTCCACCGCGCAGGTGGCGAAGCTGCTGCGCGCGCCCGTGGTGCTGGTGGTGGACGCCTCCTCGCAGTCCCGTTCGGTGGCGGCCCTGGTGCACGGGTTCGCCTCCTGGGACCCCGAGGTCCGGATCGGCGGGGTGATCCTGAACAAGGTGGCATCGGACCGGCACGAGGCGCTGCTGCGGGACGCGTTGGACGAGTCGGGGCTGCCGGTCCTGGGCGTGCTGCGGCGGGCGCCTCAGGTCGCCACGCCCTCGCGCCATCTGGGGCTGGTCCCGGTGGCCGAGCGGGGCTCCGAAGCGGTGGACGCCGTGGCGGCGATGGGCGAGCGGGTGCGCGCCGGGTGCGACCTGGACGCGCTGATGGCGCTGGCGCGGACCGCGCCGGCGCTGCCGGACGAGACGTGGGAGCCGGAGTACGCCCGGAGGGCCGGCGCTGAGAGGCCCGTCGTGGCCGTGGCCGGCGGTGCGGCGTTCACCTTCGCGTACGCGGAGCACGCCGAGCTGCTGACGGCGGCCGGCGCGGAGGTCGTGGTCTTCGACCCGCTGCGGGACGAGAAGCTGCCGGGGGGCACGGCGGGGCTCGTCATCGGCGGCGGGTTCCCGGAGATGTACGCCCCCGAGCTGTCGGCCAACGAGCCGTTGCGGCGGGCGGTCACGGAACTGGCCCTGAGCGGCGCCCCGGTGGCGGCCGAGTGCGCGGGGCTGCTGTATCTGGCGCGGGAGCTGGACGGGAAGCCCATGTGCGGGGTGCTGGACGCCGAGGCCCGGATGTCCGAGCGGCTCACGCTCGGGTACCGGCAGGCGGTGGCCGTGTCGGACAGTGCGCTGGCGGTGGCGGGGACCCGGATGCGCGGCCATGAGTTCCACCGCACGGTGCTGGAGCCGGGGGCGGGGACCACGCCCGCCTGGGGCATGCACCAGCCGGAGCGGCGGGTCGAGGGGTACGTCCAGCGGGGCGTTCACGCGAGCTATCTGCACACCCACTGGGCCGCGTCGCCCGGGGTGGCCCGGCGGTTCGTCGAGCACTGCCGGGCGCGGTGAACCCACCGTCCGGGGGGCGCGCCCGTCGTGACGGGGCGCTCGGGCGTACGCGTGGCTCACTCCGCGATGCCGACGACCAGCCAGATGAAGCCCACGCCCCCGATGGTGCAGAGAAGGGTGGAGCGGGCGGGATGGGTGTGGTGCGCCTCGGGAAGGATCTCCGCAGCGGCCAGGTAGAGCAGCGCTCCGCCGAAGAAGCCGAGATAGCCGCCGAGCAGTTCCTCCGGAAGGGTGAACAGCAGCGTCGTCGCGGCGCCCACGACCGGTGCCGCGGCGGCCGCGAACAGCATCAGGAGCGCCTTGCGACGGGCGTTCCCGTAAAGACTGGTGAGGGTGTACGTGTTGAATCCGTCGGCGAAGTCATGACTGATCACCGCCAGCGCGACGGCCACGCCCATGGAGCCGCTGACCTGGAAGGCGGCGCCCAGCGCGATGCCGTCCATCAGACTGTGGACGACCATCGCGGCGGCCGCCGTCAGCCCCACCTGCGGCACGCGGTCGCCGTGGTGGCCGCTCGCCCCGTGTGCCACCTGGCGTCCGGCGAGCAGCCGCTCCACCAGATGGGCCGCCAGGAAGCCGCCGACGAACAGCAGCAGGGCGGCGGGGACCCCGAACACCGGTGTGCCCGCCGCCTCGATCGCCTCCGGCAGGAGGTCGAGTCCGACCACGCCGAGCATCAGCCCGCCCGCGAGGCCGAGCACCAGGTGACGGCGGTCGGTGACGCGTTGCGCGACCCAGCCGCCGGCCAGAGTCATCAGGAACGCGCCGAGCGCGACGAACACCGCCATGGGGCCTTGCTAGCCGATCGGGGCCTCTCTCCGCATCTCAGGGTGTCCTTACCGGCGGCGTCCGCCGTACCCCTCCCACCGCCTGTTTCCGTATACGGAACGGCTCCGCCGCCTCCTCCCCCGCACCACCGGGACGTATGACCTGAAAGGCAGGACTCCGCCGATGACCGGAGCATCCGTCGGCACCGGACCGGAGTCCGGGGCCCGCAGTCTGGTGGTGGGGGTCGGCGCACGCCGGGGCGCCCCCGGCGATGTGGTGTTCGCCCTGATCGAGGCGGTGTTGAGCGGGGCGGGGCTGGACGCGGCGGACGTGCTGGAGGTGGCGACGGTTGACGCCAGGGCGGACGAGCCGGGGATCGTGGGGGCGGCGGCCCGGCTGGGGGTGCCGCTGCGGACCCATCCGGCCGGGGCGCTGGCCGCCGTCCGGGTGCCGCACCCCTCGGGCACGGTGGACGCCGCGGTGGGGACCCCGTCGGTCGCGGAGGCGGCGGCGCTGATCGACGCGGACGAACTGGTGGTGCCGAAGACCCGCGCCCCGGGCGGGAAGGCCACCGGCAGGGGAATGGCGACCTGCGCGGTGGCCCGCCGGTTTCCGGCGGTCGCCGGGACTTTCGAGGTTTCCGGGAGGAAAACTTCCACCTCACCGGTGACGTCGGGCTCCCACCCGTTCACCATGGCTGCCATGAATCCCCCCACGCGGAACATCGAGAGCGCAGGGCCTGACCTGCGCCACCACGGCGACGCGGAGGTGCGCGGCTTGAATCTGACCGATCTCGCCGTGAACGTCCGCACCCACACCCCCCCGGAGTGGCTGCGCGAGCGGATAGCCGCATCGCTCACCTCGCTGGCCTCCTACCCGGACGGGTCATCCGCCCGTGCCGCGGTCGCCGGCCGGCACGGGGTGCCGGTGGAACGGGTGCTGCTGACGGCGGGCGCGGCCGAGGCGTTCGTCCTGATCGCCCGTGCCCTTCCGGCCCGTTCTCCGGTCGTGGTGCATCCTCAGTTCACCGAGCCGGAGGCGGCTCTGCGGGCGGCCGGGCACGGGGTGGGCCGGGTGCTGCTGCGCGCCGAGGACGGATTCCTGCTCGACCCGGAGGCGGTGCCCGCGGAGGCCGACCTCGTGGTGATCGGCAACCCGACGAACCCGACGTCCGTGCTGCACCCGGCGGCGCTGCTGGAGCGGTTGGCGCGGCCGGGGCGGACGTTGGTGGTCGACGAGGCGTTCATGGACGTCGTGCCGGGCGAGGCAGAGGCGCTGTGCGACCGGACGGACATCCCGGGGCTCGTGGTGCTGCGCAGCCTCACCAAGACGTGGGGGCTCGCCGGGCTGCGGATCGGTTATGTCCTGGCCGCTCCGGAGACCGTGGCGCTGCTCGCCGAGGCGCAGCCGCTGTGGCCGGTGTCGTCCCCGGCGCTGGCGGCGGCGGAGGCCTGCATGGAGCCGAGGGCGCTGGTGGAGGCGGCCGAGGCGGCGGACCGGATCGAGGTGGACCGGGCCCATCTGCTCGCCGGGCTGGCCGAATTCAGCGAGGTGGAGGTGGTGGACGCGGCCCGGGGGCCGTTCGTCCTGGTGCGTCTCGAGCGGGCGGCGGAGGTCCGGGAGCGGTTGCGGCTGCTGGGCTTCGCGGCGCGGCGCGGGGACACGTTCCCGGGGCTGGGGCCGCAGTGGCTGCGGCTCGCGGTCCGCGACCGGGCCACGACCAATCGTTTCCTCCAGGCTCTGGACCAGGCCGTGCAGGCGCTGCCCGCGAGATCGGGGCGCTGAGGGGCGCGGCGGGGCGGGGGCGGCGTCCGCCGTGCGAACGCCGCCCCCTTACCCGTATCAGCTCTGGCTGCTGCCACGCCTGCGGGCCAGCACCGTCGCGCCCGCGCCGACGGCCAGGAGCAGGGCCGCTCCGCCCGCGATGTACGGGGTGGTGGAGCTGCCGCCGGTCTCGGCGAGGTTGGCCTCGGTGGGGGCGGTGCCGGTGTCGGAGCCGGTCTGCGTCTTCACGTCGCCGCCGCTCGTGCCACCGTCGCCGCCGGTGGAACCGCCGTCCGTGGAGCCGGGCTCCTCAGGGGTCTTGGGCTCCTCGGGGGTCTTCGGCGCCTTCGGGGTCTCGCAGGTCGCCTCGGCGAGGGTGACCTCGCCCTCCACCTCGGCGACGTTGAGATTCAGCGGGTTGACCGAGACCTTGAGCTGGAGCGCCGTCGCGGCCGCCGTGCGCTCGGTGGTGACCGTCTTGGAGAGGTCGAGGGAGACCTCGCCGACGCCCGGCACCGTCACCCGGGTCGGTCCGCCCGCGGAGAGCGTGACCTTCTTGCCGAGCACCGCGACGTGGCCGAGCACGTTCGACTCGGCGACGGGCTTCTCGCCGGTCTCGCAGACCGCCTTGGAGGTGACCTTCTCGACCTCGATGAGCGAGAGCACCGGCAGTCCGGGCACATGGATTTTGGCCTTCGCCAGGTTGGTGTAGCCCTCGGCCCTGTGCTCGTCGACGGTGGCGTTCGCGGTGGCCACGTCGGCGCGCAGGACGCTGACCGGGGCTCCGCCTTCCACCCCGTCCACGTTCACGCTGAGCGCGGTCTTCCGGGCGCTGGCCGGGGCCGTCACCTCGTTGAGCGTGACCTTGAGGGGCACCTGGACGGACTTGTTGAGGAGCGAGACGTCGAGCCCGGTACGGAGCACGACCGCGCTCGCCCTGCCCTCGCCGCCGGTGGTGGGCGTCGCCGGGGCTGCGTGCGCGGGGACGACGGCAAGCAGGGCGACGGGGCCGGCGGCGACCGCCAGGGCGGCGAGACGGAAGGTGTTGCTGTTCAAGATGGTGGAACCCCCACAAGAGACATGGAGCCACCGGCACAGTCCAATGGGGGACATCGCCTGCGCCGGTGGCCTCGACTCCGTGAATCTTTACGCACTGAGGGTGAACTGGCGGACACCTGGCGTGAGTTCACCCCAAAGGGGGGTTTCCGCGTGCATATTCGAATCTTTCGGCACGTGCGTTCGCCGGTGTCACCCGTTCCACCCGTTTCACCCGGCGCGAGCCGTACGGAGTGCGCTCGCGCCGGAGCCTGCGCAGAGGTGCATCAACGAGTCCGGGACCGCGTCCGTCACTGCTCGTCAACGCAGCACGTCACTGCTCGTCAACGCAGCACGTCACTGCTCGTCAACACAGCACCGCGCCGCTCTCAGCCGATCACCCGCCCGTTCAGCACGATGTGCCGGGGGGCCGCCAGCACCCGGACGTCCGCGCGCGGGTCCTCGTCGTACACGACCAGGTCCGCCGGAGCGCCCTCCTCCAGCGCCGGGCGCCCCAGCCAGCGCCTGGCCCCCCACGTCGTGGCGGAGAGGGCCTCCAGGGGCGGGATGCCCGCCTTGACCAGCTCGGCGACCTCGCCCGCGACCAGGCCGTGTGCCAGGGAGCCGCCCGCGTCGGTGCCGACGTAGACGGGGATCCCCGCGTCGTACGCGGCGCGCACGGTGTCGTAGCGGCGGTCGTACAGCTGCCGCATATGGGCCGACCAGCGGGGGAATTTGGCCTCGCCGCCCGCCGCGAGGTCGGGGAAGGTGGCGATGTTCACCAGCGTCGGGACGATCGCGACCCCCCGCTCGGCGAAGAGCGGGATGGTGTCCTCGGTGAGGCCGGTGGCGTGCTCGACGCAGTCGATGCCCGCCTCCACCAGGTCGGTGAGCGACTCCTCGGCGAAGCAGTGCGCGGTGACGCGGGCGCCCAGCCGGTGCGCCTCGGCGATGGCCGCCTCGACCTCGCCGCGCGGCCAGCAGGCGGTCAGATCGCCGGCGTCGCGGTCGATCCAGTCCCCCACCAGCTTGACCCAGCCGTCCCCCCGCCGGGCCTCCCGGGCCACGTACGCGACGAGGTCGCCGGGCTCGATCTCATGGGCGTAGTCGCGGATGTAGCGGCGGGTCCTGGCGATGTGACGGCCGGCCCTGATGATCTTCGGCAGGTCCTCGCGGTCGTCGATCCACCGGGTGTCGGAGGGCGATCCGGCGTCCCGGATCAGCAGGGTTCCGGCCTCCCGGTCGGTGAGCGCCTGCTTCTCGGCGGTCGCCGCGTCGACCGGGCCGTGCCGGTCCAGGCCCACGTGGCAGTGCGCGTCGACCAGGCCGGGCAGCGCCCACCCCCTGACCGTCACCGCGCCGTCGGCGCCGGGCGGCCGCTCGTAGGTGATCCGCCCGTCCACGGCCCACAGCTCGTCCCGCACCTCGTCCGGGCCGACGAGCACCCGGCCCTTCACCCGCAGCACCCGCTGCTCCTCCTGATCACTCATACGCGGCACTGTACGAGGCCGTCGGTAGGCTGCCTGTGCGATTCCGACCGTCGAACGATCCCGAAGAGAGCCCCACCGTGACGCACCCCTTCCTCGACCTTCCCCCGCTCACCGCCGACCGCTTCGCGGCGATCGAGCGACGCGTGGCCCGGCTCCTCGCAACGGAGCAGGACGTCGTCATCACCCAGGGCGAGGCGCTGCTGCCGCTGGAGGGCTGCATCCGCGGCGGCGCGCGGCCCGGCTCGACCGCGCTCAACGTCGTCACCGGACCGTACGGGCAGACCTTCGGCAACTGGCTTCGGGACTGCGGCGCGGAGGTCGTCGACCTCACGGTGCCCTTCCACGCCGCGGTCACCGCCGACCAGGTCGCCGAGGCGTTCGCCGAGCACCCGGGGATCGACTTCGTCTCGCTGGTGCACGCGGAGGCGGCGACCGGCAACACCAATCCGGTCGCGGAGATCGGCGAGGTGGTCCGGGCGCACGGCGCGCTGTTCATGCTGGACGCGGTCGCCTCGGTGGGCGCCGAGCCGCTGCTGCCGGACGCCTGGGGCGTCGACCTGTGCGTCATCGGCGCGCAGAAGGCCATGGGCGGGCCCGCCGGGGTGTCGGCGGTGTCGGTGAGCGAGCGGGCGTGGGAGCGGATCGCCGCCAACCCGGCCGCCCCGCGCCGCTCCTACCTCTCGCTCCTGGACTGGAAGGAGCGCTGGATCGACGGTGGCCGGACGGCGCTGCCGCACGCCCCGGCGCAGCTGGAGATGCTGGGCCTGGAGGCCTGCGTGGCGCGGATCGAGGACGAGGGCCTGGACACGGTGACGGCCCGCCACGCCTCGGCCGCCGCGGCGACCCGGGCCGGGGCGGTGGCCCTGGGCGGCGGGCTGGAGCCGTACGTCCACGAGGCCCGGGACGCGGCCCCGGTGGCGACGACGCTGCGCGCGCCGGCGGGGACGGACGCGGCCGTGCTGGTCGCGGAGGCGCTGGCGGCGGACCCCGCGCTGCCGCTCGTCGCGGGTGGCGGGGCGCTGTCCAAGGAGATGATCCGGGTCAACCATTACGGGGCGGAGGCGACGCGGGGCGCGGTGCTGTCCTCGCTCGCGGCTCTGGGTGCGGTGCTGGCCGACGCGGGCCTGCCGGTCGATATCGAGGCTGCCCGGCGGGCTGTTTCGGAAACCTGGCCGAGCCTCTGATATTCATCATGCGGAAAGCTGCTTTATTAAAAGCAGCTTCCCACATTCTTCTGCCCGCTTTTCCGTCACCTAAACGGGCCAGTTTTTTCCGGCCTCGAACTTCATAATTCGGACACATCTCACGAGAGTTACAACCCTGTGACCGACCGCACAAGAGCGGCGTTATGCCCGATTAATTCGGGACAAAGTGTAGAAATTTGTACCCAGATCGAGGGCGCCCTCACGCACGCCTGATAACACATGAGGGCTCTTCACCCAACCCTCTACGTCGATGCAATTTCGAAATTTGCTGGGTAAATTCAATGCGCATGACCGCCGCACCAGCAGATTTTGCCCGTGCCCGAAGCGAATTCCTCAGTATCGATGCGCCACGAGTGGAGGACGGAGCCGCGATCTGGCGCATAGCCCGCGACTCCGAGGTCCTGGACCTGAACTCCTCGTACAGCTACCTGCTGTGGTGCCGTGACTTCGCCGCGACCTCAGCCGTCGCCCGTGGCGAGAACGGCGAGCCCATCGCCTTCGTGACGGGCTACATCAGGCCCGACCGCCCCCAGACCCTCGTCGTCTGGCAGGTGGCCGTCGACCAGGCCCACCGCGGCAAGGGACTGGCCGCCGCTCTGCTGGACGCACTGACCGCCCGGGTCGCCGCCGACCAGGGCCTGGCGTCCGTGGAGACGACGGTCACGCCGGACAACACCGCCTCCGACCGGCTGTTCACGTCCTACGCCCAGCGCCACGACGTCGCGCTGGAGAAGGAAGTGCTCTTCGACGGCGCGCTGTTCCCCGAAGAGACGCACCTGCCCGAGGTGCTCTACCGGATAGGCCCGTTCGCCACCTGAGCCGCCCCGGCCACCGCACTCCGGCGTACTCGACCCGTACGCCCGGACCCACCGACTTTTCGCGCCGTCCGACCACTCGGCGCGGTCCCGGCCGCATCCGTGCGGCGGGGAGCACTCGACCACTGTCCGTCACACCCCCCTCACGCAGGAGATCAGCTGTGACCATCACCCCGCCCGCCCTGAGCGTCTTCGAGACTCTGGAGTCCGAGGTACGGAGCTACTGCCGCGGCTGGCCCGCCGTGTTCGACCGCGCGCAGGGCGCCCGGCTGACCGACGAGGACGGCCACTCCTACCTGGACTTCTTCGCCGGGGCCGGCTCCCTCAACTACGGCCACAACAACCCGGTGCTGAAACGAGCACTGATCGACTACATCGAGCGCGACGGCATCACCCACGGCCTGGACATGGCGACCACCGCCAAGCGCGCGTTCCTCGAGACCTTCCAGAACGTGATCCTCCGCCCCCGCGACCTCCCCTACAAGGTGATGTTCCCCGGCCCGACCGGCACCAACGCCGTCGAATCGGCACTGAAACTGGCCCGCAAGGTCAAGGGCCGCGAGTCCGTCGTCTCCTTCACCAACGCCTTCCACGGAATGTCGCTCGGCTCGCTCGCCGTGACCGGCAACGCCTTCAAGCGGGCCGGAGCCGGCATCCCGCTGGTGCACGGCACCCCGATGCCGTTCGACAACTACTTCGACGGCACGGTCCCCGACTTCCTCTGGTTCGAGCGACTGCTGGAGGACCAGGGCTCCGGCCTCAACAAACCCGCCGCCGTGATCGTGGAAACGGTCCAGGGCGAGGGCGGCATCAACGTCGCCCGCGCCGAATGGCTGCGAGCACTGCAGGAACTGTGCCACCGCCAGGACATGCTGCTGATCGTCGACGACATCCAGATGGGCTGCGGCCGTACCGGCGGCTTCTTCTCCTTCGAGGAAGCCGGCATCGTCCCCGACATCGTCACGCTGTCGAAGTCCATCAGCGGCTACGGCATGCCCATGTCCCTCTGCCTGTTCAAGCCCGAACTGGACATCTGGGAGCCGGGCGAACACAACGGCACCTTCCGCGGCAACAACCCGGCCTTCGTCACCGCCGCCGCCGCACTGGACGCCTACTGGGCCGACGGCCAGATGGAGAAGCAGACCCTCGCCCGCGGCGAACAGGTCGAACAGACGCTGCTGGCCATCTGCGCCGAGGAGCCGACCGCGCAGTTCCGCGGCCGGGGCCTGGTGTGGGGCATGGAGTTCGAGGACCCGGCGCGCGCCTCCGCGGTCTGCGCCCGCGCCTTCCAGCTGGGGCTCCTGCTGGAGACCTCGGGCCCGCAGAGCGAGGTCGTCAAGCTGCTGCCGCCGCTGACCATCACCCCCGAAGAACTGGACGAGGGCCTGCGCACGCTGGCCCGCTGCGTCCGCGAAACGGCCTGACCCGGCACCGTCGGGGCAGGTGGAGAAGAAGAGGTCCCGGGCCGCGAGGCCCGGGACACTGTGGAGAGAAGAGAAAGGCAACCGTTCACCGTGATCGTCCGATCGTTCAGTGACATCGAGAACACCGACCGGCATGTGAAGTCCGCGTCCGGCACCTGGGAGAGCAAGCGCATCGTGCTCGCCAAGGAGAAGGTGGGCTTCTCGCTCCACGAGACCGTGCTGTACGCGGGCACGGAGACCTCGATGTGGTACGCGAACCACATCGAGGCGGTGCTGTGCACCGAGGGCGAGGCCGAGCTCACCAACGACGAGACCGGCGAGACGCACTGGATCACGCCCGGCACCATGTATCTGCTGGACGGCCACGAGCGGCACACCATGCGGCCCAAGACCGACTTCCGCTGCGTGTGTGTCTTCAACCCCCCCGTCACCGGACGGGAGGACCATGACGAGAACGGTGTCTACCCACTGCTGACCGAGGAGGCCTGAACCACCATGACCACCGAAGTACGCGCCGATCTGTACCCCTCGCGCGGCGCCGCCGAGATGACCACTCCCCGCCAGGACCCGGTCATCTGGTCCGCGCCGGGCGCACCGGGCCCGGTCGCCGCCAAGGACCTCCAGGGATACGAGCACGACGGCTTCCTCACCGTCGACCAGCTCATCACCCCGGACGAGGTCGCCGTCTACCAGGCGGAGCTGAACCGGCTGATCTCCGATCCGGCGGTCCGCGCCGACGAGCGCTCGATCGTCGAGAAGCAGTCGCAGAACGTACGGTCCGTCTTCGAGGTCCACAAGATCAGCGAGGTCTTCGCCGGTCTGGTCCGCGACGAGCGGGTGGTGGGCCGGGCCCGCCAGATCCTCGGCTCGGACGTGTACGTCCACCAGTCCCGGATCAACGTCAAGCCGGGCTTCGGGGCCACGGGCTTCTACTGGCACTCGGACTTCGAGACCTGGCACGCGGAGGACGGTCTGCCGAACATGCGGACGGTGTCCGTGTCGATCGCGCTGACCGAGAACTTCGACACCAACGGCGGGCTGATGATCATGCCCGGTTCGCACAAGACGTTCCTCGGCTGCGCGGGCGAGACGCCGAAGGACAACTACAAGAAGTCGCTCCAGATGCAGGACGCGGGCACCCCGTCCGACGAGGCGCTGACGAAGATGGCCGACCGCCACGGCATCAGGCTCTTCACCGGCAAGGCCGGTTCGGCGACCTGGTTCGACTGCAACGCCATGCACGGCTCGGGCGACAACATCACCCCGTACGCGCGCAGCAACGTCTTCATCGTCTTCAACAGCGTGGAGAACACGGCGCAGGAGCCCTTCGCGGCTCCGATCCGCCGCCCCGAGTTCATCGGGGCACGGGACTTCACCCCGGTGAAGTAGCGGTCCGCACGGGCGAGCCAGGGCCGGGACGGGTACGCCGTCCCGGCCCTCTCCGCCTAACTCGTTGGACCGGGGCCGGGTCAGCGGAGAGAGTGTCCGCCATGACTTCCCATGTACGCCACATCACGATCGACTGCGCCGACGCCTACGCCCTCGGCGGTTTCTGGGCCCAGGTGCTCGGCGCGCCGCTCTCCGACGAGGACGCCCCCGGCGACCCGGAGGCGCTGGTCGAGGCCCCTGGCGCGGCGATCCTCTTCGTTCAGGTGGACGAGAGGAAACAGACCAAGAACCGCGTCCACCTGGACATCCAGCCGCAGGACCGCTCCCGGGACGAGGAGGTCGAACGGCTGCTCGCGCTCGGCGCGACTCTGGTCGGCGACCACCGCAAACCGAACGGGCGTGGCTGGGCGACGCTCGCCGACCCCGAGGGCAACGAGTTCTGCGTGGAGTGCTCCGCCGCCGAGCGTGCGGCGCTGTCCGGGACCCGGCTGCCGGTGACCGCCGACGATGTGACCTCGGCGGTGCGGCTCGCGGTGGACCTGCTGGCCGAGGCCCCGGCGGACCGCTGGGACGCGCCCGCGGGGAGCCTTGACTGGAGCTGCTGGGAGACGGTGGAGCACCTGAGCGACGATCTGTTCGCGTACGCCGTGCAGTTGGGCCCCCGTACGCCTCCGCTGGACCGCGACGTGCCCTACCGGTGGGCGCCCGAACGGCAGGGCGGACCCCACAACGCGGTCTTCGCCGACCGTGAGGCCGGCCCCGCCGGGCTGCTGGCCACGCTGGAGGCCAGCGGGGCGCTGCTGGCCTCGATGGCGCGGACGACGCCGCCCGAGGTGCGCTCGTACCACGGGTACGGGATCTCCGATCCGGAGGGCTTCGCCGCAATGGGCGTGGTGGAGACCCTGGTGCACACGTATGACCTCGCCGAGGGCCTGGGGCTGGCCTGGTCGCCGTCCCCGGCGCTCTGCGACCGGGTGCTGGCCCGGCTCTTCCCGGACGCCCCGGCGGGCGGCGACCGGTGGGCCGTACTGCTGTGGGCCACCGGTCGCGCCGAACTGCCGGACCACCCGCGCCGCACCTCGTGGCGGTGGGACGGGCGGCCGCGCTAGGTGTATTGAGCCGCAGCGTTGTTCACACGGCTGATGGGTGGCTGGCCGCCGAGTGCGGTGTGGCAGCCGTGGTGGTGTACGAACGCGTCGCCCATGGCGGCGCTCAGCGGACCCGTCAGCCACGCCGTGTCCCGGGTGGCCCGGCTGCACCGGTCCGCCGCGGGCAAGGCGCTCAAGGGGGTGGACCTCTCCCCGGGGCAGGAGTTGCTGATGATGCACCTGTGGGACCGGGGCGCGGTCCGCCAGACGGAGCTGATCAGGACCCTCGATCTGGCCCCGTCCACGGTCACGAAGATGCTCCAGCGGCTGGAGCAGACCGGGCATGTGCGCCGCCGCCCCGATCCGGCCGACCGGCGGGCCGTGCTGGTCGAGGCGACGGACGAGAGCTGCGCGCTGCACACCGCGGTCCGGGACGCCTGGGGCAGCCTGGAGGAGCAGACACTCGCGGGCCTCGAACCGGCCGAGCGCGCGGAGCTGATCCGGCTGCTGGCGAAGGTCGAGGAGAACCTCTGCCGGAAGACCGCGGACTGCCCGGACCGGTGCTGAGCCGCCCCCCTGCGGATCAGGCCAGGACCTCCAGCACCCGGTCCACGTCGGCCTCGGTGTTGTAGAGGTGGCAGGAGATCCGCAGATTTCCGGCCGGAGCGGAGACGGCGACACCCGCCTCCACCAGGTCGGGCTGCCGGCTCTCGAGACCCGGCACGGAGACGATCGCCGACTCCCCGGGAACGGTCTCGTGCCCGAGCTCCGCAAGACCCGCCCGCAGCCGGGCCGCGAGCCCGGTGGCGTGCGCGTACAGGGCGTCTGCCCCTACTTCACCGAGCAGCTCCAGGGAGTGCTCCGCCCCGTGGTACGAGAGGAAGGCGGGCGGCTCGTCGAAGCCGCGGGCGGTGGGGGCGAGCCGCTCCAGCGGTCCGTAGTTGCTCGTCCAGGGAGCACCGGCGGAGACCCAGCCGGCGAAGAGGGGCGGCAGGGTGTCCTGCGCCTCCTCGGTGACGGTCAGGAACGACGTACCGCGCGGGCAGAGCAGGAACTTGAAGCCGCCGGTCACGGTGTAGTCGTACGCCCCCGCCTCCAGCGGGAACCAGCCCGCCGCCTGGGTTCCGTCCAGCAGGGTCCGGGCGCCGTGCGCCGCGGCGGCCGTGCGGACGGCGGCGAGGTCGGCCACCCGGCCGTCGGCCGACTGCACGGCGGAGAAGGCGACGAGGGCGGTCGAGGGGCGTACGGCCCCGGCGAGCCCGTCGAGCGGCGCGTACCGCACGCGCAGATCACCGCGGAGTGCGAACGGGCTGACCACGGAGGAGAACTCGCCCTCGGGGCAGAGGACTTCGGCTCCCGGCGGCAGGGAAGCGGCGATCAGGCCGACGTGGACGGTGACGGAACTCCCGGTGGCGACCCGGTCCGGGTGGACCCCGGCGAGCCGGGCGAAGCCGGCCCGGGCGGCCTCCACCGCGTCGAAGCTGCCCGCCCCCACCCGGCGCCCCGCGGCGTTCTCGTCGGCCAGGGCCTTGACGGCGGCGATCGTCCGGCGGGGCAGCAGGCCCCAGCTGGAGGTGTTGAGGTAGGCGACTTCGGGGGCGAATTCGACGGCTGCCGCTTGGATGGGCGCGAGGATCGTCATGCGTCCACCCTGAAGCCCCCTTGACCCAAAGTCAATCACGTAGATCCAAGGGGGCACCAAAGGAATGCTTATAGACGGCTTCCGGGTGGCTCAGCCGCGCGGAACCTCGCAGGCCCCGTCCGCGTCGCAGGCCGCCGCCTCCCCGCCGACGGCGGTGAGGGCGGTGACGGCGCGGTCCTTCCAAGCCTGCTCCAGCGCCTGGACGAAGACCTCCGACGGCTGACCGCCGGAGATCCCGTACCGACGGTCGAGGACGAAGAACGGCACGGCGTTGGCGCCCAGTTCGGCCGCCTCGCGCTCGTCGGTGCGGACGTCGTCCGCGTACGCCTCCGGGTCGGCGAGCACCGCGCGGGCCTCGTCGGCGTCGAGTCCGGCCTCCACGGCGAGAGCCAGCAGCACCTCGTTGTCGAAGACGGACCGCTCCTCGGCGAAGTTCGCCCGGTAGGCGAGGGTCAGCAGCTCGTCCTGGCGGCCGCGGGCCTTGGCCAGGTGCAGCAGCCGGTGGAGGTCGAAGGTGGAGCCGTGGTCACGGCCCTCGGTGCGGTAGCCGAGCCCCTCGGCCTGCGCGTTGGCCGCGACGTTGGCCTCCATCGAGGCCGCCTCCTCGCGGCTGCGGCCGTACTTCTCGGCCAGCATGTCGATCACGAGCGCGGTGTCGCCCTTGGCCCGCGAGGGGTCGAGCTCGAAGGAGCGGTGCACCACCTCGACCTCGTCCCGGTGGGCGAACTCCGCGAGGCCCTTCTCGAAGCGGGCCTTGCCGATGTAGCACCACGGACAAGCGATGTCGCTCCAGATCTCGACGCGCATGACTCTTCTACTCTCCAGGGGTCGCGGGGGGCGCGGAGGGGCCTCCGCACAGGGTCAGTGGGTCGAACGCGAATCCGTACCGGGTGATTCCCGGATCTTCCCGCCCGCCCCTCCTCCCCACGACCACCGCGACCACCGCGACACCTTCATATCGCCCCCGTCACCGTCATGCCGCACCCCTCACCGCCCGTCGCGCAGGTCCTCCACTCCCCCGGCCAGGAACGCGATCCGGTCGAAGACCGCGCCGCAGCCCTCACCGGTGGGCGACTGCACCAGGAAGCCGGCGCGGGTGGCTGCCCGTTCCTTCTCCGTGCCGAGGGTGAAGAAGCGGACGAAGGTCCACCTCTCGCCGTCGGTGGAGGCGTGGAAGGCGTAGGCGCCGCCGGTGCGGCTGAGGCGGAGCCAGCAGACGCCCTCGTCCACGACGAAGGCGTTGGCGTCGTCGGAGTGGCCCCGGGTGACGACGGTGCAGACGGTCGGGAGGCCCGCGGAGTGCTCCAGGCAGAGCTTGGCCCACGCGCGGTCCCCGACGTGGAGGTACAGGGCGCCCGCGTCACCGAACGACAGCAGCCCCGGGCGCACCCGGGCCACCAGCCGGAAGTCGCCCTCCCCCACCGGTCCGAGCAGGCGCGGGGCGTCGGAGCCCGGCTCCAGGGAGTCGCCGGACGGGGGGACGAAGAGGTCCTGGCCGGGTCCGGCCCGGCCCGTCAGCACGCCGTCGGCGTGGGTCCAGCGTCCGTCGGGGCCCTCCGCGTCCAGGGCGAAGGGGAGGGCGTCCAGGTTCAGGCTCATGCGCGGCGTCCGTCCACCCGGCGGGGCAGGCCCAGCGGGTTGTCCTCGCGCAGCTCCGGCGGGAGGAGCGCCTCGGGGGTGGACTGGTACGTGACGGGGCGCAGCCAGCGTTCGATCGCCGTCGCGCCGACGGAGGTGGAGGTGGACGTGGAGGCCGGGTAGGGGCCGCCGTGGTGCTGGGCGGGGGCGACGGCGACGCCGGTCGGCCAGCCGTTGACGAGGATGCGCCCGGCGAGCGGGGTGAGCGCGGCCAGCAGACGCGCCGCGTCGGGGTCGTCGTCCTCGGTGGCGGTCCGGAGGGTGGCGGTGAGGTTCCCGGGCAGCCGGGCGAGGACGGCGGCGATCTCGTCGACGGACGCGTACCGGGCGATCACGGTGACCGGCCCGAAGCACTCCTCCAGCAACGCGTCGTGCGGGCCCTCGGCGGTCAGCCGGGCGGCCGGGACGGTGAGGAATCCGGCGGAGACGGTGTGCTCGCCGCCCGCGCCGGGGGTGACGGGCGCTCCGACGTCAGGCAGCGCGGCCCGCTCCCGTACGCCGGCGACGAAAGCGTCCCGCATGCGGTGGTCCAGCAGGACGCCTGATCCGGTGGAGCTGACCGTCTCGGTGAGCGTCTTGAGGAGCTGGTCGCCCGTCGCGCCCTCGGGGACCAGGACGAAGCCGGGCTTGGTGCAGAACTGGCCCGCGCCCAGGGTCATCGAGCCGCCGAGCCCGGCGCCGATCTCCCCGGCGCGCTCGGCGGCGGCCGCCGGGGTGACGACGACCGGGTTGAGGGAGCCGAGCTCGCCGTGGAAGGGGATGGGGGTGGGGCGGGCCGCGGCCGCGTCGAACAGGGCGCGTCCGCCGCGTACCGAGCCGGTGAAGCCGGCCGCGCTCACCAGCGGGTGGCGGACCAGCTCGACGCCCGCGTCGAAGCCGTGCACCAGGGTCACGATGTCCTCGGGCAGTCCGGTGCGGGCGGCGGCGCGGCGGAGGACCGAGGCGCAGAGTTCGGAGGTGGCCGGGTGGTCGGGGTGCGCCTTGACCACGACCGGGCAGCCGGCGGCGAGCGCGCTGGCCGTGTCGCCGCCGGGGACGGAGAAGGCGAGCGGGAAGTTGCTGGCCGCGTAGACGGCGACGACCCCGAGCGGGATCTTGTAGCGGCGCAGGTCGGGCCAGGGCGGGGTCCGGGAGTCGTCCTGGTGGTCGATGTGGACGTCGAGGTAGGCGCCTTCGTCCACGACCTCCGCGAACGCCCTCAACTGGGCTGCGGTACGGGCCAGTTCACCGGTGAGCCGGGCCGGGCCGAGGGCGGTCTCCGCGTCGGCCGCCTCGACGATGTGCTCACCGGACTCCTCCAGCAGTTCCGCCGCCGCCCGCAGGAACCCGGCGCGCGCCGCGCGGTCGGCGAGGGCGTCGCGGACGGCGTGGGCCGCCCGGACCGCCCGGTCGACCTCCGCGGCGGTGGCCTCCACCGCGACCTGCTCGCGCGGGTTCCCGGTTCGGGGGTCGACACTCCAGACTGGTGCTGCGCTCACCGTGATTCCTCCCGTGGTGCGACCGTCCTCCGGCCGAGTCCGGACGGCTTCGGCCGCACATCGGCAAGTGTTCGGTATTCTGAACGGAGTTCCTGAACGTGAATGTCCTCGGACTCTATTTCGGGGCGTTCCGTGTTGGCAATCGTGTGGCGGCTTTTCGGACGCCGACGCGGACGAGAAGTCGATGAGCTGGAGAAGGGGGCGTGGGCGATGTCGGTCGCCGAGTCCGGTGGGGCACAGGTCAAGTCCGCGGTACGGACCGTGGAGCTTCTCGAATACTTCGCGGGGCGGCCCGGCATGCACTCGCTGGCCGCCGTCCAGGAGGCCGTCGGCTATCCCAAGTCGAGCCTCTACATGCTGCTGCGCACCCTGGTGGAGCTGGGCTGGGTGGAGACGGACGCGACGGGCACCCGGTACGGGATCGGCGTCCGCGCCCTGCTGGTCGGCACGTCGTACATCGACGGCGACGAGGTCGTGGCCGCCGCCAGGCCCACCCTGGACAGGCTGTCCGACGACACCACGGAGACCATCCACCTGGCCCGCCTCGACGGGACGAACGTGGTCTACCTCGCCACCCGGCAGTCCCAGCACTATCTGCGCCCCTTCACCCGGGTCGGCCGCCGGCTGCCCGCGCACTCCACCTCGCTCGGCAAGGCGCTGCTGGCGACCCACAGCGACGAGCAGGTCCGCAAGATGCTGCCCGAGTCGCTGCCCGCGCTGACCGAGCACACCATCACGGACCGCGAGAAGCTCATCGACGAGCTGCGGCTGGTCCGCGAGCAGGGCTACGCGGTGGACCGCGAGGAGAACACCATCGGCCTGCGCTGCTTCGGCGTGGCGATCCCCTACCGGACGCCCGCGCGCGACGCGATCAGCTGCTCGGTGCCGGTCGCCCGGCTCACCCCCGGCCACGAACAGCTGGTGAAGGACGCCCTGTTCGACGCCCGGGACCGGCTCTCCCTGGCGACCCGGAGGCTCTGATGGCCGGGACAGCGCTGCGTCCGGTCGAGGACGGGGACCTGCCGCTGTTCTTCGCCTGGATGAGCGACCCGGAGCTTTCGCCCCCGGCCCGGGGCGAGGAGATCGGCGAGGTCCTGGTCACGCCGCACTGCTGAGACGGGCCCCCTCCCCCACGTGGCGGAGACGGATCGTCGCCGGGCAGGACGTGCGGGGCCGGCCGGCGCGGAAGCCTGGGTGCCATGACCGTGAACCGGCCCCCCGAGGCACTCGCTCCCGCCCCGCCGCACCGTCCCGGGACGCCCGGGCGCCCTGGGACGCCACCGCACCGCGCCGAGGCGGCCTCGTACCGCGTCGCACCGCCCTCGTACCGCGTCGCACCGCCCTCGTACCGCGTCGGCCGGGCGCGGTCCGTGCTCCGGGTGGTCGCCATGGCGGCCTGTCTGCCCTACATCGGGCTCAAGACGGCCTGGATGGCGGGCAGTCGGCTCGGCATCCCGGACGGCAGCGCACTGCTGGACGGCGGCACCCTGCTGCGCGTCGCCAACGGGGCCACGGTGCTGATGGACGGCGCCGTCATCGTCCTCGCCCTGCTGCTCACCCGGCCCTGGGGCCGGCGGGTGCCCGCCTGGCTGCTGGTGCTGCCGATGTGGGTGGCGAGCGGTCTGCTGCTGCCGATCATGACGGCCTTCCCGGTCCAGCTGGCCGTCGGGCTCCTCGGCGGTGGCGGCGGCCGGCCGGTCGGCGAGGGGAACTCCGAACCGTTCCTCGACCCCTGGGTCTTCGGCGTCGTCTACGGCGGCTTCATCGTCCAGGGCCTCGCCCTCGGCGCCCTCTTCGCGCTGTACGCCAAGGAGCGCTGGGGCAGGCTGTGGCAAGGGCGGCTGCGGGATCTGCCGGCGGGTCCGACCACGCCCGCCCTCCGCGCGACCGCCGTCGCCGCCGCTTCGGCGGCTCTCTTCCCCGGCGTCACGCACCTGCTGTGGGTCAGCGGTTCGACCGCCGGGCTCGACGCCGGCCGGGCGGCGGACCGCACCAGCGACTTCTACGTCCTGGAAGCCGTCAACCTGCTCTTCGTGGTGGTCGCCGCCGTCGGGGTGCTCCTGCTCGCCTTCCGCCGCACCGGCCGTCTCTCCCTGCGTCTGCCGCTGGTCCTGGCCTGGGCCGGTTCGGCGGAGATGGCCTGCTGGGGCGGGTGGCTGAACCTCGCGGGGCTGATCGGCGCGGGCGAAGCGGCGGACCGGCCGACGACGGCGACGGTGTTGACCTACGCTGTCCAGATGCTGGCAGGGGCGCTCGTCGTGACGCTGGGCGCCTACTTCTTCGCGGAGCGCGCGGCGGCTTCGGCGCTGCCCGCGACCACCGGTGCCACGCCCACCGCCGCCACGCCCACCGCCACCCCGGCCGCCGCCGACCGGGTGTCATGAAGCCGCTCGCCGCGCTGTTCGGACGGCGGGCCCGGCTGCGCTGGCTGCATCTGGTCATCGGGGGCGCGCTGCTGATGCCCTACTTCCTGGTCGGCACGGTCCTGAACGGCCTGGCGGGCGGCGGGGAACCGCTGCTCTCCTCCGTGTCCGCCCTGTTCGCCGCGTTCGCCGTCGCCCTGCCGATCGCGGCGGCCACCGGCTTCTTCCCGCTCGTCCGGCCGCTGTCCGTGGCCGCCGTCCGCGCCCTGTGCGGGGTGACGCCCACCCTGCTGGCCGACGGTCCCGCCCGGACCCGGCAGGCCCGGGTGCGTACCGCCGGCTGGTACACCCTGCATCTGGCGCTCGGCGGGATCGTCAGCGGGACCACCCTGGCACTGCCGCCGTTCGCGGTGGCGGTCGCCGCGCTGCCGTTCTCCGACGGGCTGCGCTCCACCTGGCTGCTCAACGGCCCCCGCGTGCTGCGGGAACCGTGGGCCCTGGCCCTCGCCCCGTTGGCCGGGCTCGCGATGCTGCTGGCGCTGGCGCTGGCCGCGACCGCGACCGGGGAGTTGCTGGCCCGGCGGGCCCCGGTGCTCCTGGGACCGACGCCCGAGGACCGGCTGGCCACCGCCGAACGCCGGGCGGCGGATCTGGCGGTGCGCAACCGGCTCGCCCGGGAGCTGCACGACTCGGTGGGGCACGCGTTGAGTGCGGTGACCCTTCAGGCCGGGGCGGCGCGCCGGGTCCTGGACCGCGATCCGGAGTTCGTCCGCGAGGCGCTGACCGCCATCGAGGAGACGACGCGGCGGACGGTCGGGGAGCTGGACTCGGTGCTGGGGCTGCTGCGGCAGGACGGGGAGCCGGACGACGAGGGCACGGTGTACGGACCGGGGCTCGACGCGCTCGACGGGCTCCTGGCGCGCTGCGGGGCGCCGGTGGCGTACGAGCGGCAGGGCGATCCGGACCGTCTGGACCCGGCGGTCTCGCGGGAGGCGTACCGGATCGTCCAGGAGGGGCTGAGCAACGCGTCGCGGCACGGCGGGGGCGCTTCCCCGGTGCGGCTGCTGATCGCGGTACGGGAGAGGGAGCTGGAGATCGTGATGGAGAATCCACTGGGCGAGCGGCCCGCCGTGGCGCGCCCCGGGGGCGGTCGCGGACTGCGCGGCATCGCGGAGCGGGCCGTCCTGCTGGGCGGCCGGACCGAGGCGGGGGCGGACGACGGTGTCTGGCGGCTGACCGCTCTGCTGCCGCTGACGGTGCCGGGGACGGCCGGGCGGAAGGGGGGACGGCGATGAGCGGGGCTCCGGTGCGGGTGGTTCTGGCGGACGACGAGCGGATGGTGCGTACGGCGCTGCGCGTGATCCTGGACGCCGAGGAGGGCATCGAGGTCGTCGGGGAGGCCGCCACCGGCGCGGAGGCCGTCTCCGTGGTGCGGGCGCTGCGGCCCGACGTGGTGCTGATGGACGTGCGGATGCCGGAGATCGACGGCATCCGGGCCACGGAGCAGATCCTCGCCACGCTGGAGGACCCGCCGAGGATCGTCGTCGTGACGACCTTCGAGAACGACGCGTACGTGTACGAGGCCCTGCGCGCCGGGGCAGCCGGGTTCCTGCTGAAACGGGCGGCCGCCGAGGAGCTGGTGCAGGCGGTGCGCCTGGTGGCGTACAGCGACTCGCTCCTCTATCCGGCGGCGGTGCGCACGCTGGCCACCGAGCACGCCGGGCGGCGGGCGGCCGGGGCTCCGGCGTGGGTGGCGAGGCTGACGGGGCGGGAGGCGGACGTGCTGCGGCTGATGGCGGCGGGGCTGACCAACGCGGAGATCGCGGGGCGGCTCTCGGTGGGCCCGGCGACGGTGAAGACGCATGTGGCGGCGGTCCTCGCGAAGACCGGCGCCCGGGACCGCACCCAGGCGGTCATCGCGGCGTACGAGTCCGGTTTCATCACGCCGGGCTGAGCGGCCGACCGGGTACCGGGGCCCGGCCGGCCGCCTGAGAAATCAGTGAGAAGGGGCAGGGACGGGAACGGCCGGAACGCCCCCGCTCGTCCCTCCAGCGGGATGAACAAGACAATCAGGCACGCTTCGGTCTTCTGTCTGCTCATGGTGCTCGCCCTGCTGGTGCGGGCGACATGGGTGCAGGGCTACCAGGCCGAGGCGCTCGCAGACCACGAGCACAACCGGCGGAACACCATCGCGCAGTACGCGCAGCCGCTCGGTGACATCATCGTGGCCGGTTCGCCGGTCACCGGATCGAAGGAGACCAGCGGCGGCGACCTCCGGTACAAGCGCACGTACCCCCAGGGCGAGCTGTACGCGCCCGTTACCGGCTACAGCTCGCAGGCGTACGGGGCCAACCAGCTCGAAGGCATCTACAGCGACGTCCTGGACGGCACGGACGACCGGCTGAAGAACCCGAAGGACCTGCTCACCGGTGGGCAGGCCGCCCCCGGCAACGTGCTGACGACGATCGACCCGGAGGTCCAGAAGGCGGCCTACGAGGCGCTCGGCGACACCAAGGGCGCGGCGGTGGCCATCGACCCGGGGACCGGCCGGATCCTCGGCATGGTCTCCACCCCCTCCTACGACCCCTCGACGATCAGTGGGACGACGGACCAGGACGCCTGGCAGGCCCTGCTGGACGACCCGGACAAGCCGCTGGTCAACCGGGCGATGCGGCAGCCGCTGCCGCCGGGCTCCACGTTCAAGCTGGTGGTCGCGGCGGCCGCGCTGGAGAACGGGCTGTACGGCTCTGTCGACGAGCGCACCGACAGCCCCACCCCGTACACCCTGCCCGGCACCACCACCGTGCTCCCCAACGAGAACCCGTCCGCGCCCTGCGAGAACGCGACCCTGCGCACCGCGCTCCAGTACTCCTGCAACAACGTCTTCGCGAAGGCCGCCGTCGACCTCGGCCAGGACGAGGTCAAGGAGATGGCGGACGCGTTCGGGTTCGACACCGAGAAGCTGGACGTCCCCGTACGGGCGGCGAAGAGCGTCTACCCGACCGGTATGGACAAGGCGCAGACGGCGCTGACGGGGATCGGCCAGTTCGAGGTCACCGCGACCCCGCTCCAGATGGCGATGGTCACCTCGGCCCTGGCCAACGGCGGTGAGCTGGCCGCGCCGCACATGGTCTCCCGGGTGACCGACGGGGACGGCACGGTGCTGGAGGAGACCGCCGACGGCGAGACCGAGCGCGTGGTGAAGGAGTCGACCGCCGAGCAGCTGCGGAGCGCGATGGTGACGGTCGTCGAGGAGGGCACCGGTACCAACGCCCGGATTCCCGGGGCCGAGGTGGGCGGCAAGACGGGCACCGCGCAGCACGGCGTGGAGAACAGCAGCACCCCGTACGCCTGGTTCACCTCGTACGCGAAGGACCGCGCCAGCGGCAAGGAGGTCGCCGTCGCGGTGATCGTGGAGGACTCGGGGGCGGCGCGCTCCGAGATCAGCGGCAACGGGCTGGCCGCGCCGATCGCGCAGAAGACGATGCGGGCGGCGCTGGAGCGGTGACGGGAGGGTCGCCGGAGCGGTGACGCCCGGCGCCGCCTGAGCGGCCACTCGCCCGGTGGCGCCGCCCGGTCGGCGGCGGTCGGTCGGCGGCGGTCGGTCGGCGGCCCTAAGGCATCCGCCCGATGCCGCAGCACCGCCTTACTCCGCAGCATGAGCCGCACGGCCCGCACGGACGGGTCGCGGAGCACGAGGCGGAGGGCGGGGCGGCATGGGCGGTCCGGCGGTGGTGCGGGTCCTGCGGGACCCGACGGCGGGGCGGTATCTGGCGGGGGTGGTCGTCTCCGGGTTCGGTACGTCCGCGATGTGGCTCACGGCGGGGATCTGGGTCAAGTCGCTGACCGGGTCGAACAGTCTGGCGGCGCTGACGGTGTGCGCGATGTGGGCCCCGGTGCTGGCCGGGCCCGTGCTCGGCGCGCTCGCGGACCGGATGGACCGGAAGAAGCTGCTGGTCCGGGTCAACCTGGCGATGGCCGCTCTGCTCGCCACGCTGGTGCTGGTGGACTCGGGCCGCACCGTCTGGCTGGTCTTCGTGGTGCTGGTCCTCTACGGGGCGAGCGGCGTCCTGCTCGACGCGGCGGAGTCGGCGCTCGTCGCGGGGACCGTGCACGCCTCGCTGCTGGCGGACTTCAACGGGCTGCGGACGACGGCCAACGAGGGCATGAAGCTGGTCGCCCCGCTGGCGGGCGCCGGGCTGTACGCGCGGTTCGGCGGCCCGGCCGTGGCGCTCCTGGACGCGGCGACGTGCGCCCTGGCCGCCCTGATCTTCGCCCGGCTCCGGGTACGGGAGGCCCCGCGGCCCCCGGCCGGGGCGTGGCGCGGTGAACTCCTCGCCGGGCTGCGGCGGATACGCGCCTCGGCCGTGCTGCGCCCGCTGGTGACGGCGGGGGCGGCGACGATGCTGCTGGCGGGGGTGAACGGGGCCGTGACGTTCGGGTACGTCGATGACGTGCTCGGCCGGACGCCGGAGTACGCGGGGGTCCTGTACGCCGTGCAGGGCGCCGGTTCCGTGGCGGTGGGGCTGTTGGTGGGGCCGCTGCTGCGCCGGCTGCCGGAGCGGGTGTTCGCAGCGGGCGGGATGGCGTTGTTCGCGCTGGCCGTGGGCGCGCGGACGCTGCCGCACGACGGGGTGGCCCTGGCGGCGAGCGCGGCGATCGGGTTCGGTCTGCCGTGCGTGCTGATCGCGACGATGACCGCGGTGCAGCGGGAGACGCCGGACGCGGTGCTGGGGCGGACGGCGGCGACGGCGGGCTCGCTGATGACGGCGCCCAACGCGGTGGCCCTGGCGGTGGGGGCGGGGCTCGTCGCGGTGGTGGACGTGCGGGTGCTGACGGCGGCCTGTGGGGCGGCGGGGCTGCTGGCCGCGGCGCTGCTGGCGGCGGGGGCGGCACGGCACCGCACCGCCCCCGCGCCGCCGTCCGCCCCCGCGCCGCCGTCCGCCCCTGCGCCGGCGTCCCGTCCCGCAAGCGAGTCCGGCCCCACAGGGGAGTCCGGCCCCGCCTCACCTCAGCCGTGAGAGCGCCGCGGCGACCGCCTCCAGGTCCGGGCCCGAGGCGAGTCCCGCGTGGTACAGGCGGAGTTGGTCCGCGCCGAGCGAGGCGGCGTGGGCCGCGTCGCGCTCCAGGGTGCGAGGGCTGCCGCCCATCCCGGTGACGATCCCGAAGTTGGCGGCGCGCACACCGCCCCGGCCGGCGAACGGCCCGAGGACCGCTTCCCGGGCGCTGTCGGGTCCCGTGCAGGGCAGCACCACGCCGTCGGCCACGGCCAGGATGTGGTCCGCCTCGACGCCGGCGTTGGCCCCGGTGCGGTACGGGACGGGGTCGGCGTGCAGCAGCACCTGGAAGCCGGACGGGGCGGTCGCCCGTACCGCCGCGACGGCCGCCTCCTGGAACGTGCGGGCGACCCGGCCGCGCCACGACAGGGTGGCGTCCGCGAGCTCGGTTCCGAGCAGCTTCCCGATGCCGTCCCGGCCGGACTCCGGGGAGCCGGCGCCGGACCAGGCCGGCTCCAGGGCGCGGCGGACGGCTGCGGACAGGTCTTCGGGGTCGGCGCCCGCTTCCCCGTACCCCTCGCGGCACACCGGGCAGAAGCACAGCGACATGAGGTACTGCGCCGCCTCGCCGAGGCCCACGCCGGCGACCTTGTCGTGGGCGTGCAGATGGGCGAAGCCGTACCAGCCGCAGGACTCCAGCTCGGTCCCGTGTGCGCCGGGCCGGGCGGCGGCCTCTCCCGCCAGGTCCACGAGGTACGCGCGCACGGCGGGGCGGGCGATGCAGGGGGCCCAGGGGTAGCGGTCCCCGTAGGCGTTGACCACCGAGGTGTCCGGGTGCTCCGCGCCGAGCCGCGAGCTGTGGGCGAGGACCACCCAGCTGTGCACCTCCAGACCGGCTGCGGCCAGCGCGTCCGCCGCCTCCCCGTAAGGATCGTCGCCGGCCGTCCAGCTCTGGCGGTACGGGGCGAGGGCCCGCCCCGCCCAGCGGTCCGGGTCCGGCGGATAGAGGACGGCGGCGTGCTCGGCGGTGACGACGCGGTGGGCGGGGTGGCGGGGGGTCAGGGCCCGGGTGGAGTGGTAGGCGGAGGCCAGGGTCACCTGCCGGACGCCGAGGTCCGCGATCCGGGCGGCGGCGGCCGGGTCCCCGACGACGTCCCACGGGTAGAGGAACGCGCCCGCCTTCACGCCCGGCCCCCCGCCCGGCCCGCCGCCCGGCCCGCCGGGGAGTCGTGCCCCTGGGACGCGTGCTCCTGGGATACGCGCTCCTCCAGCAGGGCGCGGCCGCTCGCGATGATCTCGATGAGGTCCTTGACGTGCGCGGCGGTCGGTTCGGTGAGCGGGGTGCGTACCTCGCCGACGTCCAGGCCCTGGAGCCGGACACCGGCCTTGACCAGGGAGACGGCGTACCCGTGGCCCTTGGCGCGCAGTTCGACGAGCGGCCGGTAGAAGTGGTCGAGCAGCCCGTCGACCAGCGCGTCGTCGCCGGAGTCCAGGGCCCGGTAGAAGGCGAGGGCGATGTCCGGGGCGAAGGCGAAGACGGCGGAGGAGTAGAGGGTGACGCCGATGCCCCGGTAGGCGGGGCCGGTGAGTTCGGCGGTGGGCAGTCCGTTGAAGTAGAGGAAGTCGCCGTCGGGCCGGTGGGTACGGACCGCGCTGACGATGCGCTGCATGAGGTCGAGGTCGCCGTGGCCGTCCTTGAGCCCGATGATGCCGGGGGTGCGGGCCAGGGCGACGACCGTCTCGGGGGTGAAGACCGCGTTGTCGCGCTGGTAGACGATCGTCTCCAGGCCGGTGGCGGCGGCGAGCGCCGCGTAGTGGTTCAGCAGCCCTTCCTGGCCGGCGACGACGAGGTAGGGCGGCATGGCGAGGAGTCCGTCCGCACCGGCCTCCTCGGCGGCCCGCGCGTACTGGACGGCGAGCGCCGTGCCGTAGCCGGCCCCCGCGAGGACGGGGACCTGCCCGGCGCTCTCCTCGACGGCGGCGGCGACCGCGAGGCGGAACTCCTCGGGGGTCAGCGCGTGGAATTCGCCCGTACCGCAGCAGGCGAAGACCGCGGCGGCTCCGGCGTCGATCCCCGCGCGCACATGGGCGCGGAAGACGGCGAGGTCGACGGTGCCGTCCGGCCCGAACGCGGTCACGGGGAAGAAGAGCGGCCCGGCGACTTCGCTGAGCCGGGCGGCGAGGGGGGCTGAGGTCACGGGCGCTCCCTGAGCAGGTTCAGGCGTGCACAATTCTGATCGATGTCCATATTTCTGAACACCGCAACGCTAAGGCAGCCTCCGATGGCAGGTCAAGGTGGATGCGGGCTCTTGACGCACCTCGCCTCGCCTCCTTAGTTTGTCCACGCATGTGAATGCCAGCCAGGATTGCGCACAGCGCCCGCGTACGCCCCCGAGGAGACCCCCGTATGACCGCTCCCCGTACCGTCCTGCTCACCGGCGCCGCAGGCGGCCTCGGCACCCTGATGCGGGGGCTGCTGCCCGCGTACGGATACGACCTGCGGCTCTTCGACCTGGTCCCGGCGGAGGGCGCGCCCGAGGCGATCACCGCCGACCTGAACGACCGGGAGGCGCTGCGCGAGGCCGTGCGCGGGGTGGACGCGGTCATCCACCTGGCGGGCATCTCGCTGGAGTCCACGTTCGACAAGATCCTCCGCGCCAACATCCAGGGCACGCACCATCTCTACGAGGCAGCCCGTGAGGAGGGCGTCCGGCGCATCGTGTCCGCCTCCTCCAACCATGTCATCGGTCACACCCCTCGCCCGGCTCCGGGCGATCCGCCGATCCCCCTGGACGCCCCGCGCCGCCCCGACACCTTCTACGGGCTCTCCAAGTGCTTCGGTGAGGACCTGGCCCAGCTCTACTGGGACCGGCACGGGCTGGAGACGGTCTCGGTGCGCATCGGGTCCTGCTTCCCCGAGCCCACCTCGGTGCGGATGCTGTCGGTCTGGATGAGCCCCGGCGACGGCGCACGGCTGTTCCACGCGGCCCTCACCGCCGAGGACGTCGGGCACACCGTCGTCTACGGATCCTCCGCCAACACCCGCCTGTGGTGGGACCTGGCACCGGCGCGGGCGCTGGGCTACCGGCCCAGGGACGATTCGGAGCCGTACGCGGCGAAGCTCGTCGCCGAGCAGGGCGAGCTGGACCCGGACAACCCGGCGCACGCCCGCGTGGGCGGCCACTTCGCGACCGACCCGCCGATCTGGCCGCACTGAGCCGCCCGCGCGGCGGTAGCGCGACCGGGCGGCGGTAGCGGGGACCGGGCGGCGGAAATCCGGGCGACGGGGGCGCGGCGGGACGGGCAGGATACGGGCCATGCCGAGACCTTCCGGATTCCAGTACGAACAGCACGGCGACCAGAGCGTCACCATCACCCACCGCGGTCGCCCCGCGGGCACCCTGCGCGGCGGCCGGGCGGAGAAGTTCCTGGCCGAGGTGGGCTCGGGCGACGCCCAGTTGGTGATGGCGCGCTGGACCGGCGCGTACAAGCACGGCAACGAGCGCACCGCCCGCGACCACCCGCGCAACCGCCGCTGAGAGCCCTCCGACGACCGTCCTCCGGACGGCCGAAGGTAAGGGAACGGCAAAGCCGGGTCGTTCGTTACCCCGTGCATGACCGCAATGACCCCCGGCTCGAACATCCCTCTCTCCGCCGCCCGCGTGGCGGTGGACGTCGCCGCTCCGATGCGGCTCGACGTCTCGGGCCTGCTGCTCACCGCCGACGGCAAGGTGCGCTCCGACGACGACTTCATCTTCTACAACCAGCCCTCGGGCCCCGGCGTGACCTACCGCTCCGGCGGGGGCTCCGCGCCCGACGCGATCGTGGTGGACACCGCGGCCGTCCCGCCGGGCATCGAGAAGATCGTCGTCACCGCGAGCCCCGACGCCGCGGGCCGGACCTTCCAGGGCGTCGAGCCCACCGCCACCGTGCGCAACGCGGACGACGGCAGCGCGCTCGCCACCTTCACCCCGCCGCAGCTGGGCGCCGAGACGGCGCTCGTGATCATCGAGATCTACCTGCGCAACGGGGCCTGGAAGGCCCGTGCGGTCGGCCAGGGTTACGCGAACGGGCTGGCCGGGATCGCCACGGACTTCGGCGTCTCGGTCGAGGAGCCCGCGGCCCCGGTCGCCCCTCCGGCTCCGACGGCCCCCGCCCCGGTCACCGCCGCCCCGGTCGCTCCGGTGGCCGCCCCCGTCGACCCGCGGATCGCTCCGCCCGCCCCGGCCGCCCCGCCCGCTCCCCCGGCGGCCCCCGCCGCGCCCGCGGGCTCCGGGAAGATCAACTTGGACAAGGGCCGGGTCAACCTCCAGAAGAACCAGACCGTGTCCCTCGTCAAGGGCGGCGCACCGCTGCTCTCGCGGGTCAGGATGGGCCTGGGCTGGGAGCCCGCCTTCCGCGGCAAGGACATCGACCTGGACGCTTCGGTGATCGCCTACGGCCCCAACCGCAACCACCTGGACAGCTGCTACTTCGGCAAGCTGACCATCCTGAACGGGGCGATCAAACACTCCGGCGACAACCTCACCGGTGAGGGCGCGGGCGACGACGAGGTGATCATGGTGGACCTCGGCCGGATCCCCGCCGAGGCGACCGGCCTGGTCTTCACGGTGAACTCGTTCACCGGCCAGAAGTTCAACGAGGTGGCCAAGGCCTACTGCCGGCTGATCGACGACGCGTCCGGCGAGGAGCTGGTCCGCTTCGACCTCACCGGCGCCGAGCCGCAGACCGGCGTGATGATGGCCAAGCTCATCAAGCAGTTCACCGGCGAGTGGGAGATGACGGGGATGGGCGAGTTCGTGAAGTCGCGCACCGTGCGAGGCATGGTGAAACCCGCCGCCAAGTCCCTGTAGCCGCCGTGGGCCCTCTCCGGAGGGCCGCAACGGAGTCCGGGGCGCCTGAAGTGATTCAGGTGCCCCGGATCCGGAGAAGGCGGACGCTGCTCGTACTCGTTCCGCGTCTCAGAGCTTGGTCAACTTGGAGTACGGGCTCAGGATCCTTCCCTGACGCCCCGAGAAGTCGATGAGGACCGCATCGTTGTCGCCCTCGACAGCAAGAATCCTGCCGAGCCCGAACTGGTCGTGCGACACCCTGTCGCCCACATCGAAGCATTCGACCGGTGGGGCCTCCTGGGCCGGGCGGTTGAAGGGACTGGAAGGCAGGTGACGCCGGGCTGACTGTTTCATTAAGTCGAGTATGCGCCCTGCGGAGGCCCTACGCCATGCCCGTCGGTGCCCAAGGCCCCAGACGTGCCGGATTCGTAATCAGGGCTCACCACGGCCAGTCAGCGCTTCCTCCCGCCTCCAGCAGCGGGACCATGCGGAACGCCGCATCGGAAAGACCCCCGAACGTGTGGCGGTTTCCCTCGCCGGACGGGGCGTGGCCGAGCCGGTATCCGGCCAGATTCCAGGTGTAGACGGGCACCGTGTCCGGAACGCTCCGGGCCGCGTCGCCACGGCGCGTGTACGCGACCTGCTCGTCGGTGACGATGAGTACCCGGTCGTGGTCCCGGTAGTGCCGCCGCACCGCCTCCGCCGTGTTCGTGCCGCCCAGGTTCCCGAAACGGTCCAGGACCCGGAGCACGGACTCGCCCCTGTGGAAGGCGACCGGCGCGCTGCCCGTGCCGAACTGCACCAGGTCCGCGTCGGCGGAGCGCAGCGCCAGCGCCGCGCCGAAGACGGCCGCGGCGTCGGCCCGGTCCAGCCGGGAGCGCTCGGAGAGCGGCGCACCCATCGACGCGGAGCGGTCGACGAGAACCAGGGTGCGGCCGGGCAGCGCGGGGACCTGGCCCAGCGAGTGCCCGAGCGCCTGTTCCAGCGGGTGGGCCCAGCGGAGCGAGGGCGCGTGCCGGTACGCGGCGAGGTAGCGGAAGGGGAACTGACCGGACGCGGCGACGGCTTCCGGGTCGCTGATCCGGGCCGCGGCGCTCGCCGCGACCTCGTCCCGCACCCCGGCCTCGTCGAAGTTGCGGAGGTTCCGCACGAGCGCCATGGTCCCCATCGACGGGATCACCGCCTCCCACGCCGCCGCGTCCATCGGGCCCTGCAACCAGCCCGCCAGCGCTTCCCAGGTCATCCCGGCCTCGGCCAGCCGCTCCGCGCCGCCGGCTCCGGTGACGACCGTGCGACGCTCGGCAACCGGAAGATTCATCAGCTCCCGGTGGGCGCTCAGGGTGCGGTCGGCGGCGGGCGGCACGGCGGTCTCCGGCCGGTGCCGGCGGTCCAGCGCGTACCGGAACAGCGCGCCCTGCCAGGGCTTGGCGGGGTCGGGCGCGGCGTGCACCAGATGGAGTACGTCGCCGAAGCGGTAGCCCTTGGACGCGGTGTCGTACTTCAGCAGAGCCCGTCCGGTGTAGAGGCGGCGCACGGCGTCGGCGATGCCCCGCTTCACGGGCTGGGGCAGGGCTCGCCCGTAGCGGGACGTCCAGTAGCCGAGCAGTTCGCCCGGCTCGTCGGCCCGCAGGAGTACGGAGTCGATGACCTGGCGGTTCGTGGGCCCTTCGGTGCAGCCTGCCGTCAGCCGCGCCTTCACGTACTCCGCGCCGCCGACCAGCGAGGCGGTCCGCATCCGCCCGTCGCGGCGCAGCCAGTGGAGCAGCCCAGCGGTCCAGACGGGGTCCTCCACGGCGAGGCGGCGCACGAGCGCGGCGAACCGGTCGTCGCGCTGGTCCCCGCCCTCGTAGTAGGTGTCCTGGGCCACGAAGTTGGCGACGGCCAGCAGGAAGAGTTCGGAGCGGGCGTCGCGTACATGCCCGGTGCCGCCCTGGTGGTTGGGCGCGAGCGTGCCGGTCGTCGCGACGGGCGAGGTGGGCACGGCACCGGAGGACCGGGACCTGTGGGTACGGAAGTTGAAACGGGCCATGAGGAGAATTCCCCCGAATTCCTGGGGAAGGGCGCGGCGGCGGAACGGGGTGCCCGAGATCAGGAGTCGGCGACGGAGAACAGTCAGATGCTCCAACCGACTGAGCTACCGGCCGGAGCCGGGCGGGACTCGAACCCGCGACCCTCTGATCCAGAAGTATCCGTCGCCTGCGCACCGGGCACCCCGGCGCTCGCGCCTCCCGAGATCATCAGTGGCTGCGGCACATTTCGGGAAAGGAAGGAGCCGCCGCCTTCGCACCGGGAGGTGCATGTCCATGACCTTAGGCAACGGCCCGGTCGCACGCGAAGGATTTTCGCAAGGCCCTGGAGGGGGCCCGACGGGAACCCCCGGGGACGCAACCGAACCGGAGGGCGCGGGCGTCGCACAGGAGGAGCCCGCGGTGATCGCCCCCGGCGCATCCCCGGCGGGCTGACCGTCGCGGTGACGGGCGAGCTGTGCCGGGCCCTGGACGTGAACCGGGGTGCGGTGCAGCGCGGTTGGGGCGTCAGCGATGTCCGGGACCTCGCCGCGGACCCGTCCGGCTGGTACGCCCGCGTCGGCACGAAGGCGATACGGGCGTCCAACCACACGGCTGCGCCGGCACGGGGCTCCTGAGGCCGCGCACCGCTGACGACTGCTTGGTAGGAGCAGAGCTCTTCAGCTGAGCGCTGCTCCGGGCCCGACGTTCAGGCCCTCAACCGCCCGCGCGGGAGCGGGCCTTGAACGCCGCCTTGCGGGCGTCCTTGGCCGCCTTCTTGTCGCTGTGCAGCCGGCCCATGGCCTCCAGCACATCGGCGGTGGCCGGGTGGTCGACCCGCCAGACCTCGTCGAAGAAGCCGCTGTGCTGCGCGGAGAGCCCCTCGACCAGGCCCTGGAGCTCGTCCAGCTCGCCGTCCGCGTCCAGTTGGGCGGCGATCGTGTCGATGGCCAGCCAGAAGATCATGGTCTCCGGCGGGGCGGGCACGTCGGCCGCGCCGCGCTCCGCGAGCCAGACGCGGGCCAGGCCGCCCAGCTCCGGGTCGCCGAGCACCGCGCGTACGGCGGGCTCCGCGTCGGGGCCGGCCAGGGCGAGGGCCTGCTGGCAGTGGAGGCGGCGCAGCGGCGCGCCCTCGTCCGCGCCTCGGGCGGCGGCCAGCAGCTCGGCCGCCGCGGCCACCGCGCCCTGAGCGCCGTGTTCCGCGAGCCAGAGCTTGACCTCGGCGCGGGCGGCGGGCTCCGGGTAGTGGGCGATGCCGTCGAGGAGGACGTCGGCGCCCTTGCCCGCGAGGTCGCCGACGGCGGGGGCGTCCACCCCGGCCTCCAGCATCCGGGCCCGGATGCCGTACAGGCCGAGGGGGGTGAGCTTGACCATGCCGTAACGGGTGACGTCCTCGTCGTCGGCCCCGGCGGCGGAGTCGTCCGCGGCTTCGCCCTCCTCGACCAGCAACGCCTCGTCGACCGGGCGGTATTCGACGATCCCGATGGGTTCGAGGAGCCGGAACTGGTCGTCGAGGCGCATCATCGCCTCGGACACCTGCTCCAGGATGTCGTCGGTCGGCTCGCCCATGTCGTCGGGGACGATCATCGACGCGGCGAGGGCGGGCAGCGGGACCGGTCCTTCGCCCGCGCCGTTGTCCGCGAGGGTGAGCAGGTAGAGGTTGCCGAGGACGCCGTCGAGGAACTCCGCCTCGGCCTCCGGGTCCCAGTCCAGGGCGTCGAAGTCGATCGAGCCGTCCTCGCCGACGAGGTCAGCGAAGTCGTCCAGGACGGGCGTGGTGGCGTCGGCGTGCACGGCGTCGAGGCCGTCGAGCCAGATGGACAGGACGTCCTGCGGGGAGCCGCCGGTGAGCAGGGCCAGGTTCTCGCCCGTGGTGACGGTGCCCTTGCCGTCCGTACCCTCGTCGCCCTCCTCGCTCTCCTCCGGGTCGGTGACGTCGAGGAGGCCGGTGTCCACGGCGAGCCGCCAGGCCTCTCCGGCGTAGGCGGCGCCGTCCTCGTCCGCCGGGAGGGCGAGGTGCTCGGCGGCCGCGTGAAGCTGGTCCTCGACCAGTTCGCCGCCGGCCCCGACCCGGGTGTCCGGGCCCGCCCAGCGGGCGAGCTCGACGGCGCGGACGAACAGCGGAGCGGCGAGCGCGTCCCGTGCCAGTTCGGCCTCGGTGTTCAGCCGCACCGGCGGCAGGAAGGGGCGCTCTGCGGACATCGGGGGTTCTCCTCGGTGCGTGCTCGGGGCATACGGAGTGCGTACGCGGTTCAGCCGTCCAAGCCTAGACGCATTGCGCCGTGTACCGCCCGCCGCTTCGCCGCATACCGCCCGCCGCGCCCCCTATACGCCCGCGCCCGGCTCCAGGCTGAGCACGGGGGTGTAGCGGTGCACTCCGCCGCCGGTCATGCCCGGGTAGTTCTGGACGCGTTCCCAGTGCGGGGACGGGGAGCCGACGCCCTCTCCGGGGGCGGCGAGGGCCGCGATGTGGTGTTCGGCGCTCTCCCACTCTGCGTAGTTGAGGACCCGGGTGCCGTCGGTGCTGACGTGGAAGTGCGCGGAGATGCCGCCGGCGGGCAACTCGACCTCCTCGCCGAGCGCCTCGAACACCGCGTCCACCCAGTCGCGTTGGCGGGCCGGGTCGGGCCCGTCGAACTCGACGTCCACGATGACGAGGCAGCCGGTCTCCCTGGTGTCGCCCTCGGCACGGAGACCGGAGCGGTACAGCTCGTACGTGTGCAGTCCGATGCGGTCGATGCCGGGGACGGCGGCGTCGATCTCGGCGTTGCGGGCGTCACGGCTCTCCCGCACGAAGTCCTGGTAGGCCTGTTCGCCGGTCCACTGGGAGTAGTGCAGCAGGGTCGCGCCGTCCTCCCCCGCGTAGACGCTGTAGGAGAGCAGCCCGGGGTGCGGCCATTCCCGGCTCTCCCAGGCCTTACGGATGGCGTCGACGGCCTCTCGCTGCCGCTGCGGTGTACCGACGTTCCAGGTGCTGGCCTTGGCGATCCGGGCGTCGGCGCGGGCCGGGTCGGGGCGGTCGGTGAGGTGCGTGGTCATGGCGGGTTCCCTTCGTCACGCGCGCCGGTCGGTGCGTCGTGACCACCACGGTGACACCTCAAGTCCGGTCGAGGTCAAGGGTGTTCCGCCTGGCTGCGCCCGCGCCCCGTTCGCCCAGGGCGTGAGCGGCCTCGGGTGCGGTCGGAGGAGGCCGGGGAAGGGTGGGGGCATGGCCCTCTCCGTGGCGCACCTGAGCGATCCGCACCTCACGACCGGTCCGGAGGCGGCGGCCCCCGCCGCCGGGTTGCGGGCCGCCCTGCGCCGGGTGCTCGCCCTGGACCCGCTCCCTGACTGCGTCGTGATCACCGGCGATCTGACCGAGCGCGGGGAGCCGGCCGAGTACGCGGCCCTGCGCGAGGAGATCGGCGCGTTCCCGGTGCCGCTGCGTCTGGTGACGGGCAATCACGACGTGCCGGAGGCCCTCGTGGGCGCGTTCGGCGGGACGCGCTTCCTGGGCGGGGGGACGCTGACGTCGTACGCGGTGGAACACCCGGCGTTCACCCTCGTGGTCCTGGACTCGCGGGTCGCCGGTGCGCCGGGCGGCCGGCTGGGTCCCGAGCAGTTGTCCCGGCTGGACCGGGACCTCTCCCGGCGCCCCGGCGTACCGGCCCTCGTCTGTCTGCACCACCCGCCGGTTCCGGTCGGCATTCCGTTCCTGGACGCGATGCGCCTGGCGGACGGCCCCGCACTGGCGGAGGTGGTCGCCGCGCACCCCCGGGTCGTGCGGGTGCTGGCGGGCCATGTGCACCGCCCGGTCACGGTGCCCTTCGCGGGCAGCACGGTGGCCGTCGCGCCGAGTACGTACCGGCAGAGCGGGCTGGCGCTGCGGGAGGGCGTGCCCGGCTATCCCGACGAGTCGGCGGCCTTTCTGCTGCATGTGCTGCCGGAGGGGCCGCCCGGCACGGGCTGGGTCACCCACACCGTGCCGGTGGGCGACGGCGACGGCTGACCGCCCGGGCCGACCCCGCCCGGGCCGACCCCGGCCGGGCGGTCACTCGGGCAGCTCCGCCCGCCAGGCCGTGATGTTCAGCTCGTCCATGTACCGGATGTCGTGACCCTCCAGCGGGTAGACCCGCGCCCCCGCGTCGGGGGCGGCGGCCAGCTCCAGGGCGTCGGCCATGACGAGCTCGCCGCCCTCCTGGGTGGAGACCCAGGCGAGCATCGACCGCGCTGTGCCGCCCGGCTTCAGGGTGAGTGTCTCGGGGCCCCGGTCGCGGCCGAACTGCGAGCCGGCCGGGTTGACCTTCACGGGGAGGCGTTCGCCGTCCTCGCCGAGCGCCTGGACCGAGGGGTAGCCGTCGACCCGGTAGGGCTTCGAGCCGCAGTTGGTCAGGGTCAGGGCGACCGCACGGCTCATCATCGCGGTCAGCACCTCCCCCATGGTCACCACGGCCCCGGAGGCGGGGCAGTTCTCGGGCGGCGGGGAGGGGGCCGGTCCGGTCCGTGGCATCTCCCCGTAGGCGGGCGCGGGGGTCGGGGGCAGCGTCTCGGCGCGGACGATCCCGGAGCGGGGCGCGGAGGCGGACGGGGTGGGGTTGTCCGGATCTTCGCCCTCGCCGGCCGGGACGAGAAACCCGGAGCAGCCGGTCAACGCGGTCAGCGCCGCCGCCAGCAGCACGGCGGAGGCCCGTCTGCGCACCCGCACCCGCACCCGCCCCTGTACGCACACACCCATCCGATGCCCCCGCCTCTCGCCACGACCCGCCGCCGCGACCCGTCGTCCGTGCGTTCGATCATGTCAGAAGTGGTGCCGAAGCAGCCGCCGCGCCCAACGGACTCTTCAGCGTTCCTTGCCAGTCACCCCAATGAGATCTAAGTGGACCTACACGGTTCCGGGAGTCGACACTGCGGACATGACCGCCACCGCACCGCCCCCCTTCGGCCGCACGCTCTGCGCCATGATCACGCCCTTCACCGCCGCCGGGGCCCTGGACCCGGACGCCGCCCGTGCGCACGCCGCGCACCTGGTGGCGGAGGGCTGCGACGGGATCGTCCTCAGCGGCACCACGGGCGAGTCCCCCACCACGACGGACGCCGAGAAGTCCGCCCTGCTGCGGGCGGTCCGGGCGGAGGTGGGCGAGGGGGTGCCGCTGCTCACCGGCGTCGGGGGCCCGGACACCGCGCACACCCTGCGCCTGGCCCGGGAGGCCGAGGAGGCGGGCGCGGACGGGCTGCTGGTCGTCAGCCCGTACTACAGCCGCCCGCCGCAGGCCGCCGTCGAGGCGTACTTCCTGCGGGTCGCGGACTCCACCGGGCTGCCGCTGATGCTGTACGACATCCCCGGCCGCACCGGCACCCGGATCGAGCCGGAGACCCTGTTGCGGCTGGCGGAGCACCCGCGCGTGGTGGCGGTGAAGGACTGCTCCTCGGACCTGCTCGGCTCGACGAAGGTGCTGGCCCGCACCTCGCTGGCGTACTACTCGGGCTGCGAGGAGCTGAACCTGCCGTTGTACGCGGTGGGCGGCGCCGGTTACGTCAGCACCGTCGCGAACGTGGCCCCGCGCCGGATGCGGGCGCCGCTGGACGCGTTCGACGCGGGCCGCACCGACGAGGCGGCCCGGCTCAACGGGCTCACGGTGCGCCTCACCGAACTGATGATGGCGATCGGCCTCCCCGGAACCGTCACCGTGAAGGCGCTCCTGGACGCGGGACCGGTCCGGGAACCGCTGCAGCCCGCCGGGCGCGAGGCGACCGACGGGCTGCGTGCGGCGTACGAGGAGCTCCTCGCTCCCTGCTGAACGGGTCAGTTGTGGGCGTGCAGGACCTCGTTGAGGCCGCCCCACACCGCGTTGTTCGGGCGGGCCTCGACGGTGCCGGTGACCGAGTTGCGGCGGAAGAGGATGTTGGAGGCGCCGGACAGCTCGCGGGCCTTGACGACCTGGCCGTCCGGCAGCGTGATCCGCGTGCCGGCGGTGACGTACAGACCGGCCTCGACGACGCACTCGTCGCCGAGCGCGATCCCGACGCCCGCCTCCGCGCCGACCAGGCAGCGCTCGCCGATGACGATCCGCTCCGTGCCGCCACCGGAGAGGGTGCCCATGGTGGACGCGCCGCCGCCGATGTCCGAGCCGTCGCCGACGACGACGCCCGCGGAGATGCGGCCCTCGACCATGGAGGTGCCGAGCGTGCCCGCGTTGAAGTTGACGAAGCCCTCGTGCATGACGGTGGTTCCGGCGGCGAGGTGCGCGCCGAGCCGGACGCGGTCGGCGTCGGCGATGCGTACGCCCTTGGGGGCGACGTAGTCCGTCATCCGGGGGAACTTGTCGACCGAGGTGACCTGGAGGTGCAGGCCCTCGGCGCGCGCGTTGAGCCGCACGCGCTCCAGGTCGTCGACGGCGACCGGGCCGAGCGAGGTCCAGGCGACGTTGGCGAGCAGCCCGAACAGCCCGTCGAGGTTCTGGCCGTGCGGCCTGACCAGCCGGTGCGAGAGCAGGTGCAGGCGCAGATAGGCGTCGTGGGCGTCGAGCGGCTTGTCGTCGAGCGAGGAGATGACCGTGGACACGGCGACGACCTCGACGCCGCGCCGGGCGTCCACGCCGAGGGCCTTGGCGGCGCCCTCGCCGAGCCGGTTGACGGCCTCGTCCGGGCTGAGGCGCGTCGTACCGGCCGGGCCGGGGTCGGAGGTCAGCTCGGGGGCGGGAAACCACGTGTCGAGGACGGTGCCGTCACCGGCGACGGTGGCGAGGCCGGCTGCGACGGCGCCGGTGGTGCGGGCAGAACCCTGGGAAGTCGTGTCGGTCATGAACAGCAACCTAACCGGCCGGGGCCCGCTCGGGCGAACCGGTCTCAGTACCCGGTTCGGGAACGGAAGGGGACGGCGCGCCGTCGCGGACCTCGGTCCTCACCAGGGCCTCGTTCGACACCACCCGGTCCTTGCTGACGGGCACACCGTCGATCTTCCCGCCCACGAGGTACACGCCGCGCTTCCCGCGGCAGGCGAAGGTCTCCGGGTCGATCAGCACCTCGTCCCGCAGGTTCGCGAGTTCGGCGAACTCGCGGTCCGTCCGGGACACGACCAGGGCGGGGCGCCCCAGCAGGTCCTTGACCGGCCGGTCCGTGATCCGCACACCGGCGGGCTCAGACGCCGCCGTCCACGATCCGGGCCAGCATCTCGCGAGTGTAGGGCGCGTCGAACGTGCCGCCGGTGAGCAGCACCTGGAGGCAGACGCCGTCCATCAGCGCGACGAGCGCCCGCGCGGTCTCCGGGTCGGTGCGCCGGGACAGCAGCTCGACGGCCTCCTCGGTCCACTCGGCGGCGACGGGTCGCAGCGCGGGGCGGCGCAGCGCCGCGAGGTACAGCTCGTACTCCAGCTCGATCGCCCCGCGTTCGCCCGCGAACCACCGGCCCAGCAACCGCGTCAGCTCCTCCGCGAGACCGGCGGAGCCGGCGGGTCCCGCCAGTGCCTCGCTGCCGCGCAGGGCCTGCACGAAGTTCTCGTTGCAGCGGCGCAGGGCGGCGACCAGGAGTTCGTCGAGGGAGCCGAAGTGGTACGTGGTCGAGCCGAGCGGCACATCGGCCTCGGCGGCCACGGTGCGGTGGCTGAGGCCGGCGATGCCGTCGGCCGCGACCACGCTCAGCGCCGCGTCGATGATCCTCGTCCGCCGCCCGGGGTCGTACCGCCGGGCCATCAGTGCGCCCCTCCCAGGTTGAGGACGACGACCCCGGCCACGATCAGGGCGATGCCCGCGATCTTGACGAGGCCGCTGGACTCCCCCAGGAACAGGATCCCGATGAGGGCGACGGCCGCGGTGCCGGCGCCCGCCCAGATGGCGTAGGCGGTGCCCACGGAGAGCGTCTTGAGGGTCTGCGCGAGCAGGGTGAAGGCGATGAGGTAGCCCACCACGGTGCCGAGCGAGGGCCAGAGCCGGGTGAAGCCCTCGCTGTACTTCATGGCCGTCGTCCCGGCCACCTCCGCCGCGATGGCGGCGGCCAGCAGTCCGTATGCGTATCCCATGTGTACGACTGTACCCAACGTTGCGTACGGCCGTACATATCATCGGCCCACGTCGGGGGCGTTACGGTGTGCCGACCGACCACACGGCCCGGTACCCGGGCCGACGAGACGACGGAGACGCAGTGGCGCAGGACGCAGGGTGGGGCGGCGGCCCGTACGGGGGCGCACCTCACGGTGGGGGGCCCTTCCACGGGGGCGCGCAGGGACCGGGCGGGGGATGGAACAGCGGGTGGGCCGCACCGCCCAAGCCGGGGGTCATACCCCTGGCGCCGCTGAGGGTCTCGGACATGCTCAGCGGCGCCTTCTCGACGCTCGGGCGGTACTGGAAACCGCTGATCGGGATCGCCCTGACGCTGTTCGGCGCGGCGGCGCTCGTGATGATCGCCGCCCTGGTGGCCGCCGGCGCCGCCGTCGCGAGCCAGTGGGACGAGCTGACCGCCGGTTCCCCGGGATCCCCGGACGCTGCGCAACTGGTGCCGCTGGGCGTCGCGTTCGGCGTGCTGATGGTCATCGGCATGATCGTCTACCTGCTGGCGTCCGCCGTGGTGCAGGCAGCGGTCCCGGTGGTCCTCCAGGAGGCCGTCCTGGGCCGCCCGATCGGCTTCGGGGAGGTCTGGAGGCGGGCGTGGTCGAGGGTCTGGTCGATCCTCGGCACAGTGTTCCTGACCGGGCTGATCATGGCCGTCCCGATGGCGCTCATGGTCGGCGCCGTCGCCGGGCTGATGATCTACGCTGTCTCGCTGGGCGACGAGGACGGCGTCGTGCCGCTGATGGTGGTCGGCTTCCTCGGCTTCCTGCTCATCGCACCGGTAGCGATGTGGCTCTACGTCCGCTTCTCCCTGGCCCCGACGGTCGTGGTCTTCGAGCACCAGCGCCCGGTCGCCGCCCTGCGCCGCTCGGTCCGGCTGGTGCGCGGCAACTGGTGGCGGGTCTTCGGCGTCGGGCTGCTCGCCATCGGACTCGCGGGTGCGATCGGCTACATGATCCAGCTGCCGTTCCAGATGGTCGGCCTGCTCCCCGGCGTGTTCGACCCGGCGGACGTGGACGCGGACCCGACCGGCGGGCAGATCGTCGCGATGCTCGGCGGCGTGTTGCTGCTGTCGTTCATCAGCCAGATGATCGCCCAGCTGTTCACGGCGATCTTCCCCCCGCTGGTGGTCGGCCTGCTCTACGTCGACCTGCGGATGCGCACGGAGAACCTGGGCCCGGTCCTGGCCGAGGCGGCGGCAGCGACCCTGCCGGAGCAGTACGGCCCGCCGCCGCCCTCCCACGTCTGAGCACGTGGGGGCCCGGCCCGGCTCGGTCGGCCGGGGTCCGGCTCGGATGGAGACGGCCATGCCCGCCAGTCTGCCTGGCGGGCATGGCCGTTCATCGCTCTTCGGGGAGCGTGTCAGACGTTGAACCCCAGCGCGCGGAGCTGCTCGCGTCCGTCGTCGGTGATCTTGTCCGGGCCCCACGGCGGCATCCAGACCCAGTTGATCCGGAGCTCGTTGACGATGCCGTCCGTGGCGGACTTGGCCTGGTCCTCGATGACGTCGGTCAGCGGGCAGGCCGCGGACGTCAGGGTCATGTCGAGGGTGGCGATGTTGGCGTCGTCGACGTGGATGCCGTAGATCAGGCCCAGGTTGACGACGTCGATGCCCAGTTCGGGGTCGACGACGTCGTACAGCGCCTCGCGGACCTCCTCCTCGGAGGCCGGCTTCATGGTCGCGGTCTCGTTGTCGCTCATGCGGTCTTCCCTTCGGACAGCGCCTTGGCCGTCGCGTCCTTCCACGCCATCCAGCTCAGCAGCGCGCACTTGACCCGGGCGGGGTACTTGGAGACGCCGGCGAACGCGACGGCGTCCTCCAGCACCTCCTCCATCGCGTCGTCCGGCTCCAGCTGGCCCTTGGACTGCATCAGCTCCAGGAAGGTCTCCTGGATCTTCCGCGCCTGGGACAGCTCCTTGCCGACGAGCAGCTCGTTCAGCACGGAGGCGCTGGCCTGGCTGATGGAGCAGCCCTGGCCGTCGTAGCTCACGTCGGCGAGGGTCTCGCCGTCGTACTTCACCCGGAGCGTGATCTCGTCGCCGCAGGTCGGATTGGTGTGGTGCACCTCGACGTCGCCGTCCCGCAGGCCGCGCCCGTGGGGGTGCTTGTAGTGGTCCAGGATCACTTCCTGGTACATGGATTCAAGCTTCACCAGTCAACCCTCAGCCGAAGAAGTTCCGGACGTGCTCCAGACCGTCCACCAAGGCGTCGACCTCGGCGGGCGTGGAGTACAGATAGAACGACGCTCGCGTCGTCGCGGGAATTCCGTACCGCAGGCAGACCGGGCGGGCGCAGTGGTGGCCGACCCGGACGGCGATGCCCAGCTCGTCGAGGACCTGGCCCACGTCGTGCGGGTGGATGTCGCCGAGCGTGAACGAGATCGTGGCCCCGCGGTCCTCGGCCGTCGCCGGACCGATGATCCGCAGGTCCGGGACCTCAAGGAGGCGCTTCACCGCGTACTCGGTGATCGCCTTCTCGTGGTTGTGGATGTTCTCCATGCCGATCGCCGAGAGGTAGTCCACGGCCGCGCCGAGGCCGACGGCCTGGGCGATCGGGGGCGTACCGGCCTCGAACTTGTGCGGTGCCGGAGCATACGTCGAGGAGTGCATCGACACGGTCTCGATCATCTCGCCGCCGCCGAGGAAGGGCGGCAGGTCCTCCAGGAGCTCCTGCCGCCCCCACAGCACGCCGATGCCCGTCGGGCCGACCATCTTGTGGCCGGTGAAGGCCACGAAGTCGGCCTGGAGCGCCTGCACGTCGAGCACCATGTGCGGGGCCGCCTGCGAGGCGTCGATGCAGACCAGCGCGCCGACCTGCTGGGCGCGGCGGATGATCTGCTCGACCGGGTTGACGGTGCCCAGGATGTTGGAGACCAGCGTGAAGGAGACGATCTTCGTCTTCTCGGTGATGATCTCGTCGATGTTCGACAGGTCGAGCCGGCCGTCGTCGGTGATGCCGAACCACTTCAGCTTCGCGCCGGTGCGCTGCGAGAGCAGCTGCCACGGCACGATGTTGGAGTGGTGCTCCATCTCCGTGGTGACGATCTCCGTGTCACTGTCCACCCGATAGGGCTCGTCCGCCCAGCCGAGCATGTTCGCCACGAGGTTCAGCGACTCCGAGGCGTTCTTCGTGAAGATCACCTCGTTGCGGCTGGGTGCGTTGATGAAGGCGGCGACCTTGTCGCGGGCGCCCTCGTACAGCGCGGTGGCCTCCTCGGCGATCGTGTAGACGCCGCGGTGCACGTTCGCGTTGTGCCGCTCGTAGTACTCGTTGAGCGCGTCGAGGACCTGACGCGGCTTCTGCGAGGTCGCCGCGGAGTCCAGGTACACGATCTTCTTGCCGTCGTGGACCGTGCGGTCCAGGATCGGGAAGTCCTTGCGGATCGCCTCGGTGTCGAGGAGGCCGGTGAGCCCCTGTCGGGCGTCAGTCACGCGGCTGCACCTCCTGAGTTCCCTCCGTTCACGGGGCCACCCTTCGTGTAGGCCTCGTAGCCCTCGTTCTCCAGCTGGTCGGCCAGCTCGGCGCCGCCGGAGGCCGCGATCCGGCCGTTGGCGAAGACGTGCACGAAGTCGGGCTTGATGTACTTCAGGATGCGGGTGTAGTGCGTGATCAGCAGGGTGCCGACCTCGCCGGTCTCGCGGACCCGGTTGACACCCTCGGAGACGGTCTTGAGCGCGTCGACGTCCAGGCCGGAGTCGGTCTCGTCCAGGACGGCGATCTTCGGCTTGAGGAGCTCCAGCTGGAGGATCTCGTGGCGCTTCTTCTCACCGCCGGAGAAGCCCTCGTTGACGTTGCGCTCGGCGAAGGACGGGTCCATCTGGAGCCCGGCCATCGTCTCCTTGACCTCCTTGACCCACGTACGCAGCTTGGGGGCCTCGCCGCGGATGGCGGTGGCGGAGGTGCGCAGGAAGTTGGAGACCGAGACACCGGGGATCTCGACCGGGTACTGCATGGCGAGGAACAGGCCGGCGCGGGCCCGCTCGTCGACGGACATCTCCAGGACGTCTTCGCCGTCCAGGGTGACCGTGCCACTGGTGATCGTGTACTTGGGGTGACCCGCGAGCGAGTACGCGAGGGTGGACTTGCCGGACCCGTTGGGGCCCATGATGGCGTGGGTCTCGCCCTGCTTCACGGTCAGGTCGACGCCCTTGAGGATCTCCTTCGTGGCGTTGTCGGCCTCGACGGTGACGTGCAGGTCGCGGATTTCAAGCGTTGCCATGGGTGACTCAGGACTCCTGGGTGACGGAGACGAGCACATCGTCCCCTTCGATCTTTACGGGGTATACGGGGACGGGGCGCGTCGCGGGAAGGCCGGACGGCTTGCCGGTGCGGAGGTCGAACGACGATCCGTGCAGCCAGCACTCGATCGCGCAGTCCTCCACCTCGCCCTCCGAGAGGGAGACGTTCGCGTGCGAGCAGATGTCGTTGATCGCGAACACCTCGCCCTCGGTGCGGACGAGGGAGACGGGTGTGCCGTCGAGCTCCACCCGCTTGGGGGTGTCGTCCTCCAGCTCACTCAGCGCACAGGCCTTGACGAAGGACATCAGACGGACGCCTTCAGCTCGGTCTCGATCTTCTCGAGGAGACGCGCTTCGACGTCCGGCAGACCGATCTGCTGGACCAGCTCGGCGAAGAAGCCGCGCACGACGAGACGGCGGGCCTCCTCGGCCGGGATGCCGCGGGACTGGAGGTAGAAGAGCTGCTCGTCGTCGAAGCGGCCGGTCGCGGAGGCGTGGCCGGCGCCGACGATCTCGCCGGTCTCGATCTCCAGGTTGGGCACGGAGTCGACCCGGGCGCCGTCGGTGAGGACGAGGTTCCGGTTCATCTCGTAGGTGTCGGTGCCCTCGGCCGCGGCCTGAATGAGGACGTCACCGATCCAGACGGCGTGCGCGCCGTCGCCCTGGAGGGCGCCCTTGTACACCGCGTTGGACTTGCAGTGCGGGGTGTTGTGGTCGACCAGGAGGCGGTGCTCCTGGTGCTGGCCCTTGTCGGTGAAGTACAGGCCGAAGAGCTCCGCCTCGCCACCGGGGGCCGCGTAGGCCACCCGGGGGTGCAGGCGGACGACGTCGCCGCCGAAGGTGACGACGATCGACTTGAACGAGGCGTCCCGGCCGACCAGCGCGTTGTGCTGGCCGACGTGGACCGCCGTGTCGTCCCAGTCCTGGACGGAGACGACGGTCAGCTTCGCGCCGTCGCCCAGCACGTAGTCGACGTTGGCGGCGAGCACCGCGTCACCCGTGTGGTCGATGACGACGACGGCCTCGGCGAAGGCGCCCAGCTGGATGAGCTGGTGGCCGTAGGCGACGCCGCCCTCGCCGTGCACGGTGATCCGGACCGGCTCGGTGAGCACGGCTTCCTTGGCGACCGTGACGACCGAGGCCTGCTCGAAGGAGCTGTACGCCTGGGCGGCGACCCGGTCCACCGGGGTGCCGGCCTTGCCGAGCCGGGAGTCGTCGCGGCCGACGGTCTCGACCGTGACGCCCTCGGGGGCCTCGATGGCGACCTTCACGCCGCCGCCGCTCGCGACCGCGGTGCCGTCGTGCAGACCGCGCAGCCGCTCCAGCGGCGTGAAGCGCCACTCCTCCTCGCGGCCGTGCGGGACGGGGAAGTCCGCGACGTCGAAGGACGGGGGTGCGCTCATGCGGGTGGCGACGGTCGACTCGGCGGCCACCGCGATGGAGCCGGCGGTGGTGGAACCCACCGGAGTGTTCTGAGCCTCAGCCATGGCTGTCGTAGTGCTCGCTTTCTCAGTCAAGAAGGGGGGTGGTTCGGTGGGAGTGCGGGGACGGCCGCGGACGGCCGCCCCGGTGGTCCTCGGGCGAGGACCTAGCCGACCGAACCCTCCATCTGCAGCTCGATCAGCCGGTTGAGCTCCAGGGCGTACTCCATGGGCAGCTCCTTCGCGATCGGCTCGACGAAGCCGCGCACGATCATCGCCATGGCCTCGAACTCGGTGAGTCCGCGGCTCATGAGGTAGAAGAGCTGGTCCTCGGAGACCTTGGAGACGGTCGCCTCGTGGCCCATCGACACGTCGTCCTCGCGGACGTCGACGTAGGGGTAGGTGTCCGAGCGGGAGATCGTGTCGACGAGCAGAGCGTCGCAGAGCACGTTGGACTTCGAGCCCGGCGCGCCCTCGCCGATCTCGATCAGACCGCGGTAGGACGTACGGCCACCGCCTCGCGCCACCGACTTGGAGACGATGTTGGAGGAGGTGTTCGGGGCCATGTGGACCATCTTGGCGCCGGCGTCCTGGTGCTGGCCCTCGCCCGCGAAGGCGATGGACAGGGTCTCGCCCTTGGCGTGCTCGCCCATCAGGTAGACCGCCGGGTACTTCATGGTCACCTTGGAGCCGATGTTGCCGTCGACCCACTCCATGGTCGCGCCCTCGTAGGCCACGGCCCGCTTGGTGACCAGGTTGTAGACGTTGTTCGACCAGTTCTGGATCGTCGTGTAGCGGCAGCGGCCGCCCTTCTTCACGATGATCTCGACCACGGCGCTGTGCAGCGAGTCCGAGGAGTAGATCGGGGCGGTGCAGCCCTCGACGTAGTGGACGTAGGCGTCCTCGTCGACGATGATCAGCGTCCGCTCGAACTGGCCCATGTTCTCCGTGTTGATACGGAAGTAGGCCTGGAGCGGGATCTCGACGTGGACGCCCTTGGGCACGTAGATGAACGAGCCGCCGGACCACACGGCCGAGTTCAGCGAGGCGAACTTGTTGTCACCGACGGGGATGATGGTGCCGAAGTACTCCTTGAAGAGCTCCGGGTGCTCCTTCAGCGCGGTGTCGGTGTCCATGAAGATGACACCCTGCGCCTCCAGCTCCTCGTTGATCTGGTGGTAGACGACCTCGGACTCGTACTGCGCGGCGACGCCGGCGACGAGGCGCTGCTTCTCCGCCTCGGGGATGCCGAGCTTGTCGTACGTGTTCTTGATGTCCTCGGGCAGGTCCTCCCAGGAGGCCGCCTGCTTCTCCGTGGACCGCACGAAGTACTTGATGTTGTCGAAGTCGATGCCCGACAGGTCGGAGCCCCAGTTCGGCATGGGCTTCTTGCCGAAGAGCTTGAGGCCCTTGAGCCGCAGCTTCAGCATCCACTCGGGCTCGTTCTTCTTCTCCGAGATGTCGCGGACGACAGCCTCGGAGAGACCGCGCTTCGCCGTCGCGCCTGCCGCGTCGGAGTCGGCCCAGCCGAATTCGTACGTACCCAGACCCTCGAGCTCAGGGTGGGCAGTCTCCGTGGGGAGCGTCATGCGGGGTTCCTCCCGGCCGTGCTTGCAGATGCTGAATGAGTGGTCTGTGGGGGTGGAGCGTGGCCACTTCGCGGCACGTAGGTCGTGCACACGCCATCGCCGTGGGCGAGGGTGGCCAGACGCTGCACATGGGTCCCGAGGAGGCTGGAGAAGAATTCCGTCTCCGCCTCGCACAGCTGTGGGAACTGCTCGGCGACATGCGCCACCGGGCAGTGGTGCTGGCACAGCTGCTCGCCCTGCTGCGGGCCCGGCGCGCTTCGCGCCATAGCAGCGTACCCGTCGGCCGACAGGGCCTTGGCCAGGGCCTCGGTGCGCCCTTCGGGCGCCGCGGCCTCGACCACGGCCCGGTACGCCTCGCCCACCGCGGCCATCCGGGCGCGGGCGAAGGCGAGGACCGCCTCGTCGCCCCCGGACTCGGCGATGAAGCGCAGGGCGTCGGCGGCCAGCTTGTCGTAGGACTGGTCGAAGGCGTCCCGGCCGCAGTCCGTCAGGGCGAACACCTTGGCGGGCCTGCCGCGGGTCCGCGCCCCGTAGACCCGCTGTTCGCGGGCTTCGACGACATCGTCGGAGACGAGGGCGTCCAGGTGGCGGCGGACGGCGGCCTGGGTGAGGCCGACGCGCTTGGCGAGGTCCGCGGCGGTGGAGGGGCCGTGGTCCAGGATGGAGCGCGCGACCCGGTTGCGCGTCGAGCGCTCACCGGTCGCGAGTTCCTCCTGAGGAGCCCGTCCGTCGTATTTCACAACACCATTGTTGCGTAATTCATTCGACTCTGACAACCACGGTCCGGAACGATCAACGGTGCGGTTCGTCACTTAGGGTTACCTAATCTGGCCCCGGGAGCCGTCCTCCCCGGAGGGCTGCCTAGACTGGTGCGCCATGGAGAACGAGCCCGTCGTACAGGTCAAGGGCCTGGTGAAGCGGTACGGCACGAAGACCGCGGTGAACGGCCTCGATCTGGTGGTCGCGACCGGCGCGGTGACCGCCGTCCTCGGCCCGAACGGCGCCGGGAAGACCACCACGATCGAGACCTGCGAGGGCTACCGACGCCCCGACGCCGGCACCGTACGGGTCCTCGGCCTCGATCCGGTCGCCGACGCGGAACGGCTGCGTCCGCGGATCGGGGTGATGCTCCAGTCCGGCGGCGTCTACTCCGGTGCGCGCGCCGACGAGATGCTCCGCCACATGGCCAAGCTGCACGCCCACCCCCTCGACGTGGCCGCCCTGATCGAACGCCTCGGCCTCGGCGACTGCGGCCGCACCACCTACCGGCGGCTCTCCGGCGGCCAGCAGCAGCGCCTCTCGCTGGCCATGGCGGTCGTCGGCCGGCCCGAGCTGCTGTTCCTGGACGAGCCGACCGCCGGGCTCGACCCGGGGGCCCGCCGCTCCACCTGGGACCTGGTGCGCGAGCTGCGCGCCGACGGGGTGTCCGTGGTGCTGACGACCCACTTCATGGACGAGGCCGAGGCGCTCGCCGACGACGTCGCGATCATCGACGCGGGCGGGGTCGTCGCCCAGGGCAGCCCGGAGGCGCTCTGCCGGGGCGGCGCGGAGAACACCCTGCGCTTCACCGGACGCCCGGGCCTCGACCTCGGCTCGCTCGTCAAGGCGCTGCCCGACGGCTCCGGGGCCGCCGAGCCGCTGCCGGGGACGTACCGGATCACCGGGTCCATCGACCCGCAGCTGCTGGCCACGGTGACCTCCTGGTGCGCCCAGCACGGCGTGATGCCCGAGGGCATCTCCGTGGAGCGGCACACCCTGGAGGACGTCTTCCTCGAACTGACCGGCAAGAAGCTGACCGGCAAGGAGCTGCGCGCATGAGCGCCGGTACGTACACCCCGCGCCCCGGCGCGGCCCCGCTCCCCCGGATGATCGCCGCGCAGACCGCGCTGGAGACCCGGATGCTGCTGCGCAACGGCGAGCAGCTGCTGCTGACGGTGATCATCCCGACACTGCTGCTGGTGCTGTTCAGCGCGGTCGACATCGTGGACACCGGCTCGGGCGCGTCGGTCGACTTCCTGGCCCCGGGCATCCTGGCGCTCGCCGTGATGTCCACCGCCTTCACCGGCCAGGCCATCGCCACCGGCTTCGAACGCCGTTACGGCGTCCTCAAGCGGCTGGGGGCCTCCCCGCTGCCCCGCTGGGCGCTGATGACCGCGAAGACGCTGTCGGTGCTGGTCACCGAGGTGCTCCAGATCGTGCTGCTGACGGCGATCGCCTTCGCCCTGGGCTGGTCGCCGCAGGGCAACCCGCTCTCGGTACTGCTGCTCCTGGTGCTGGGAACGGCCGCGTTCTCCGGGCTCGGACTGCTGATGGCGGGGACGCTCAAGGCGGAGGCGACGCTCGCCGCCGCCAACCTGGTGTTCCTGCTGCTGCTGGTCGGCGGCGGGGTCATCGTGCCGCTGGAGAAGTTCCCGGACGCCGTGCAGTCGGTGCTGGGGCTGCTGCCCGTATCGGCGCTCTCCGAGGGCCTGCGGGACGTCCTCCAGCACGGTGCGTCGATGCCGTGGGCGCAGGCCGGGATCCTGGTGGTGTGGGCGGTGCTGGGGCTCGGCGCGGCGGCGAAGTTCTTCCGCTGGGAGTAGCCCGACCGGGGCATGCTCTGAGGACGTGTGCGGGCAACCGGGTACGAACCCACCCCCTCGTGAAAACATGCACAAGCCTCGTCCTACGATGGTCCGCGTGGAAACCCCCATCTCCCTCATCGCCAAGCGCTGGACGCCGTCCACCAAGGTGGTGAAGCGCGCCGCGCTCTCCGCCGTCATGATGAGCGTCTTCATCATCGTCACCGGCGGGGCCGTCCGGCTCACCGGTTCGGGCCTCGGCTGCGACACCTGGCCCAAGTGCACCGACGACAGTCTGTTCGCGACGCCCGAGCAGGGACTGCACGGCGCGATCGAGTTCGGCAACCGGATGCTGGCCTACGTCCTGTCGGCCGCGGTCGGCTGGGCGATCATCGCCATCAGTTCGGTCAAGCCGCGCCGCCGCAAGCTCGCCCGGCTGGCCTGGTTGCAGTTCTGGATCGTGCTGGGTAACGCCGTCCTCGGCGGGATCACGGTCTGGGCGGGCCTCAACCCCTGGACGGTGGCCGGGCACTTCCTGCTGGCCAACGTGCTTCTCGCGGTCGCCGTGATCACCTGGGTGCGGGTCGGCGAGGGCGACGGCCCCGCGCGCCCCCGGACTCCGCTGCCGGTGCGACGCCTGGCCTGGGCGATCGTGGCGACCACGGTGGTCCTGATCGTGCTGGGCACCTCGGTGACCGGGTCCGGCAAGCACGCCGGCGACAGCAGCGACGTACCGCGCATGCCGTGGGACTGGTCGGCCGCCGCCCATGTGCACGCCATCTCCGCCTGGGTCGTCTGCGCCTTGGCCATCGCGATGTGGCTGGCCCTGCGGGTGGTCGACGCGCCGGCCGACACCCGGGCCCGCGCCCGCGACCTGCTGGTCGTGCTGCTCGCCCAGGGCGCCATCGGGTACGTCCAGTACTTCAGCGACGTCCCCGAGATCCTGGTCGGCGTCCACATGTTCGGCTCGGCCATCCTGTGGATCGCCGTGATCCGGCTCGTGCTGAGCATGCGCGAGCGCGGCGACGACGCTCCGGCCCCGCTGCCCGGCCCGTCGACCGAGCAGCCGGAGTCGACACCGGCGGCGGTCTGACGGACAGGCATACGTGAGGGGCGGCGGGCCGGTGGCCTGCCGCCCCTCACGTATGTCGTGGCTCCTCACCCCAGCCCGTACACCGTGCGCCTCGAGCCCTAGCAGGGGCGGGCACCAGTGGCGCCGTCGCCTCCGCGGCCGGCTGTCGCCTCAGCGGTCGTTGGAGGGGCCGCCGACCTGGATTCCGGCCATCCGGGACCACTCGTACGGGCCGGTGCGGACCTTGAGCGCGAGCTCGCCGTCGAACTCCTCGTGCACCGTGATGCCGGACTTCCGCGCCGCGTTCTCGGCCACGGCGTAGGTCGGGGCCACGAGGTCGCCCCAGGCGCCGTCCTCGCCGACCAGGACGATGCGGGCGCCCGCCTGGCCGAGGTAGGCGACCTGCCCCTCCGCGCCGCCGTGCTCCTTCGCGAAGGCGCCGATCTCGCGGGCCAGCTTCGCCTCCCTGCGCTCGGCGCGCGCCGCCTTCCTGGCGTCCGTGCGTGAGGTCTGCCCGCTGTCGCTTGCGTCTGCTGCCGTCTCTGCCATGAACAGGATGCTACCGACGGGTAGATGAACTGGCGACGGGCGGGGCGCGTGGCCTGTGCCACGCGCCCCGCCCGTCGAAGACGACCTAGCGGAGGAAGGGGTCCACCGCGACCGCGAGGAAGAGCAGGGAGACGTAGGTGATGGACCAGTGGAAGAGCCGCATCTCCTTCAGCTTGGCCCCTGCCACCCCGGCCTTGGCCCGGTTCTGCAGGCCGTGGGCCTCCCAGAGCCAGGCGCCGCCGGACAGCAGCGCCACCGCGGTGTAGAACCAGCCGGTGTAGCCGAGCGGGGTGAGCAGCAGCGAGACCGCGACCATCACCCAGCTGTAGAGGACGATCTGCCGGGCGACCACCCGGTTGGAGGCGACCACCGGGAGCATCGGGACGCCGACCCGGGCGTAGTCGTCCTTGACCTTCATCGACAGCGGCCAGTAGTGCGGCGGCGTCCAGAAGAAGATGACGGCGAAGAGGATGACGGCGGCCCAGGAGAGCTCGTTCGTCACGGCCGACCAGCCGATGAGGACCGGCATGCAGCCCGCGATGCCGCCCCAGACGATGTTCTGGGAGGTGCGGCGCTTCAGCAGCATCGTGTAGACGACGACGTAGAAGAGCAGCGCGCCGAGCGCGAGAGCGGCCGAGAGCCAGTTGACGAGCAGACCGAACCAGACCGTGGAGACCACCGCGAGGGCGATGCCGAAGGCCAGGCATTCGCGGGGGCTGACCATGCCGGTGACCAGCGGGCGCTGGGACGTACGGTCCATCAGCGCGTCGATGTCCCGGTCGATGTACATGTTCAGCGCGTTGGCGCCACCGGCGGAGAGATATCCCCCGATGGTGGTAGTGAGAACGAGCCACAGGTCGGGTACACCCTGGGCAGCGAGGAACATCACCGGAACGGTGGTGATGAGCAACAGCTCGATGATCCGTGGCTTGGTAAGAGCCACGAAAGCCTTGACGCGGGCCCCGAACGGGCGATGGCCCCCCGGGCTGGGAGTCAAGGCGACCCCTGCGGGTCGGGACTCGACGGCCGTCACGCACACCCCTGACAGAGAAATCCCAGCAAGCTCCGGGCGAGAGGGCCCGGTGAAGACTTGCGCGAACCCGTTCACTCTAGACGTTGCGGATACGCCGTCCTTCGCGGGGGTGGGGTCGTGTTGGGGGTGACTGTTCCCCGGATGTGCATTCCGCCGGGAGGCGAACTCCACGGGTCGCCCACACCCTGGAAAGTACCCGGAAAGTGTGCCTGTCAACGGGGGTAGGCTCGACAGCGCCCGGTGCGGTAACAGTCACCGGTTTACGACAGTGGAGAGGAGCCCTGACTCAGGGTGAGCATCAAGCCGACCACCACAGACCTCCAGTGGACCGATTTGGACCAGCGGGCCGTGGACACCGCCCGCGTCCTCGCCGCGGACGCCGTACAGAAAGTCGGAAACGGCCACCCGGGCACGGCGATGAGCCTGGCTCCCGCCGCGTACACCCTCTTCCAGAAGGTGATGCGGCACGACCCCGCGGACGCCGAGTGGACCGGTCGCGACCGGTTCGTCCTCTCCGCCGGCCACTCGAGCCTGACGCTCTACATCCAGCTCTACCTGGCCGGCTACGGCCTGGAGCTGGACGACCTCAAGGCCTTCCGCACCTGGGGCTCCAAGACCCCCGGCCACCCGGAGTACGGCCACACCACCGGTGTCGAGACGACGACCGGGCCGCTGGGCCAGGGTGTCGCCAACGCGGTGGGCATGGCGATGGCCGCCCGCTACGAGCGCGGCCTCTTCGACCCCGAGGCGGCCCCCGGCGCCTCCCCGTTCGACCACATGGTCTGGGTCGTCGCGGGTGACGGCTGCCTCCAGGAGGGCATCTCGGCCGAGGCGTCCTCGCTGGCCGGGCACCAGAAGCTGGGCAACCTGGTCCTGCTCTGGGACGACAACCACATCTCCATCGAGGGCGACACGGAGACCGCGGTCTCCGAGGACACCATCAAGCGCTACGAGGCGTACGGCTGGCATGTCCAGCGTGTCGACCAGCTCCCCAGCGGCGACCTGGACCCGGCGGGTCTGTACGCGGCGCTGCAGGCGGCCAAGGCCGAGACCGAGCGTCCCTCGTTCATCGCGGCCCGCTCGATCATCGCCTGGCCCGCCCCGAACGCCCAGAACACCGAGGCCGCGCACGGCTCGGCCCTCGGCGACGACGAGATCGCGGCGACCAAGCGGGTCCTCGGCTTCGACCCGGAGCAGACCTTCGAGGTCGCAGGCGAGGTCATCGGCCACACCCGCGAGGCCCTGGACCGCGGCCGCGAGGCCCGCGCGGAGTGGGACAAGGCCTTCGCCGCGTGGCGCACGGCCAACCCGGAGCGCGCCGCCTCCTTCGACCGGATCGCCGCGGGCGAGCTCCCGGCGGGCTGGGAGGAGAAGCTCCCGGTCTTCGAGCCCGGCAAGTCCCTGGCCACCCGCGCCGCCTCCGGCAAGGTGCTCCAGGCGCTCGGCGAGATCGTGCCCGAGCTGTGGGGCGGCTCCGCCGACCTCGCGGGCTCCAACAACACCACGATCGACAAGACGTCGTCGTTCCTCCCGGCGGGCAACCCGCTGCCGGAGGCCGACCCGTACGGCCGCACGATCCACTTCGGCATCCGCGAGCACGCCATGGCCGCCGCCATGAACGGCATCGCGCTGCACGGCAACACCCGGATCTACGGCGGCACCTTCCTGGTCTTCTCCGACTACATGCGCAACGCGGTGCGGCTGTCCGCGTTGATGCACCTGCCGGTGACGTACGTGTGGACGCACGACTCGATCGGCCTCGGCGAGGACGGTCCCACCCACCAGCCGGTCGAGCACCTGGCCGCGCTGCGCGCCATCCCGGGCCTGAACATCGTGCGCCCGGCGGACGCGAACGAGACCGCCATCGCCTGGCGCGAGATCCTGCGCCGCTACACCAAGGTGTTCGGCGAGGGCGCCCCGCACGGTCTGGCGCTGACCCGGCAGGGCGTGCCGACGTACGAGGCGAACGAGAACGCGGCCAAGGGCGGTTACGTCCTGTTCGAGGCCGAAGGCCCCTCCGGGCAGAACGCGGAGCCGCAGGTGCTGCTCATCGCGACCGGTTCCGAGGTCCACGTCGCCGTCGAGGCGCGCGAGCAGCTCCAGGCGGCCGGGGTGCCGACCCGGGTCGTCTCGATGCCGTCGGTCGAGTGGTTCGAGGAGCAGGATCAGGGTTACAAGGACAGCGTGCTGCCGCCGTCGGTGAAGGCGCGGGTCGCCGTCGAGGCGGGCATCGGCCTGACCTGGTACCGGTACGTGGGCGACGCGGGCCGCATCGTCTCGCTGGAGCACTTCGGGGCCTCGGCCGACGCGAAGGTGCTGTTCCAGGAGTTCGGCTTCACCGCCGACAACGTGGCTTCCGCCGCGCGGGAATCTCTCGAAGCCGCAGCACGCTGACGCCGGTAGATACGACTAGTAGGAGATGCAACTCATGACAGACGCACTCAAGCGCCTCTCCGACGAGGGCGTGGCGATCTGGCTCGACGACCTGTCGCGCAAGCGGATCACCTCCGGCAACCTGGCCGAGCTGATCGACCAGAGCCATGTCGTCGGCGTCACCACCAACCCGTCGATCTTCCAGAAGGCGATCTCCTCGGGCGACGGTTACGAGCAGCAGCTCACCGACCTCGCCGCCCGCAAGGTCACCGTCGAGGAAGCCCTCCGCATGATCACGACGGCGGACGTCCGCGACGCCGCCGACATCCTGCGCCCGGTCTTCGACGCCACCGGCGGCCAGGACGGCCGGGTCTCCATCGAGGTCGACCCGCGCCTGGCGCACCACACGACGGCCACCGTCGCCGAGGCCAAGCAGCTGGCGTGGCTGGTCGACCGGCCGAACACGCTCATCAAGATCCCGGCGACCAAGGCCGGCCTGCCGGCGATCACCGAGACGATCGGCCGGGGCATCAGCGTCAACGTGACGCTGATCTTCTCGCTGGAGCGCTACCGCGCGGTCATGGACGCCTACCTGGCGGGCCTGGAGAAGGCGAAGGCCGCGGGCCTGGACCTCTCCAAGATCCACTCGGTGGCCTCGTTCTTCGTGTCCCGGGTGGACACCGAGATCGACAAGCGGCTGGACGCCATCGGCTCGGACGAGGCGAAGGCGGCCAAGGGCAAGTCCGCCCTGGCCAACGCCCGCCTGGCCTACGAGGCGTACGAGGAGGTCTTCTCCTCCGACCGCTGGGCCCCCCTGGACAAGGCGCAGGCCAACAAGCAGCGTCCGCTGTGGGCCTCAACCGGCGTCAAGGACCCGTCGCTCAAGGACACGCTGTACGTCGACGACCTGGTGGCGCCGAACACGGTGAACACCATGCCGGAGGCGACGCTGGAGGCGGTGGCCGACCACGGCGAGATCACCGGCAACACCGTCGCCGGCGGTTACGACCGGGCGCGCGCCGACCTGGAGGCGATCAAGAAGCTCGGCGTCTCGTACGACGAGGTCGTACAGGTGCTGGAGGACGAGGGCGTCGACAAGTTCGAGGCGTCCTGGAACGACCTGCTCAAGTCGACCGAGGCGGAGCTTTCGCGCCTCGCCCCCTCGGAGGGCTGACCACTTTGTCTGCTGTTCCCGGAGCCAACCCGCTCCGTGACGCACAGGACCGACGGCTTCCGCGTATCGCGGGGCCGTCGGGCCTGGTCATCTTTGGCGTCACGGGCGATTTGTCCCGTAAAAAGCTGATGCCCGCCGTCTACGACCTGGCCAATCGCGGCCTGTTGCCGCCGGGCTTCTCGCTCATCGGCTTCGCGCGCCGCGACTGGGAGGACGAGGACTTCGCCCAAGTCGTCCACGACGCCGTCAAGGAGCACGCCCGTACGCCGTTCCGCGAGGAGGTCTGGCAGCAGCTCATCCAGGGGATGCGCTTCGTCCAGGGCAACTTCGACGACGACGAGGCGTTCGAGACGCTGAAGTCGACCATCCAGGAGCTCGACAAGGCCCAGGGGACGGGCGGCAACTTCGCCTTCTACCTCTCCGTGCCGCCGAAGTTCTTCCCCAAGGTCGTCCAGCAGCTGAAGAAGCACGGCCTGGCCGACCAGAGCGAGGGCTCCTGGCGGCGCGCCGTCATCGAGAAGCCGTTCGGCCACGACCTGGCCAGCGCGCAGGAGCTCAACCAGCTCGTGCACGACGTCTTCCCGCCCAACGAGGTCTTCCGGATCGACCACTACCTGGGGAAGGAGACGGTCCAGAACATCCTGGCGCTGCGGTTCGCCAACACGATGTGGGAGCCGATCTGGAACCGGTCCTACGTCGACCACGTACAGATCACGATGGCCGAGGACATCGGCATCGGCGGCCGGGCCGGCTACTACGACGGCATCGGCGCCGCCCGTGACGTCATCCAGAACCACCTCCTCCAGCTGCTGGCGCTGACCGCGATGGAGGAGCCCGGCTCCTTCCACCCGAAGGCCCTGGTCGCCGAGAAGCTCAAGGTGCTCACCGCCGTCGAGCTGCCCGAGGACCTCGGCAAGCACACCGTGCGCGCCCAGTACGAGCACGCGTGGCAGGGCGGCCAGGAGGTCCTCGGCTACTGCGAGGAGGAGGGCATCGACCCCAAGTCGACGACCGACACCTACGCGGCGATCAAGCTGACGATCAACAACCGCCGCTGGGCGGGCGTGCCGTTCTACCTCCGCACCGGAAAGCGGCTCGGCCGCCGGGTCACGGAGATCGCGGTCGTCTTCAAGCGCGCGCCCTACCTGCCCTTCGAGTCCGGCGCCACGGAGGAGCTGGGCGGCAACGCCCTGGTCATCCGGGTCCAGCCGGACGAGGGCGTCACCGTGCGCTTCGGCTCCAAGGTGCCCGGCACCTCCATGGAGGTCCGGGACGTCACGATGGACTTCGCGTACGGCGAGTCGTTCACGGAGTCCAGCCCGGAGGCGTACGAGCGGCTCCTCCTGGACGTCCTGCTCGGCGACGCCAACCTCTTCCCGCGCCACCAGGAGGTCGAACTCTCCTGGAACATCCTCGACCCGATCGAGGAGTACTGGGACACGCACGGCAAGCCCGCGAAGTACGCGGCCGGCACCTGGGGCCCGACCGAGGCCGACGAGATGCTCGCACGCGACGGACGGAGCTGGAGGCGGCCATGAAGATCGATCTCACGGAGACCACGTCCAGCAAGATCAACCAGGCGCTGGTGTCGGCCCGCCGGGCCCTCGGCACCCCCGCCATCGGCATGGTGCTCACGCTGGTCATCGTCACCGACGAGGAGAACGCGTACGACGCGCTCAAGTCGGCCGGCGACGCCTCCCGCGAGCACCCCTCGCGGATCATCGCGGTGATCAAGCGGGTCAGCCGCTCACCGCGCGCCCGCCGGGACGCCCGGCTCGACGCCGAGGTCCGGGTCGGTTCCGACGCGGGCACCGGCGAGACCGTCGTCCTGCGCCTGCACGGCGAACTGGCCAACCACGCCCAGTCGGTGGTCCTTCCGCTGCTGCTGCCGGACGCCCCGGTCGTGGTGTGGTGGCCCGAGGGCGCGCCCTCCGACCCGGCGAAGGACCCGTTGGGGGCCCTCGCCCAGCGCCGGATCACCGACACCTACTCGGCCGAGCGCCCCATCGAGGCACTGGCGGTACGGGCGGCGACGTACAGCCCGGGCGACACCGACCTGGCGTGGACCCGGATCACCCCCTGGCGCTCCATGCTGGCCGCGTCGCTGGACCAGCAGCCCGCCGAGGTGATCGGCGCGACCGTCGAGGGCGAGAGCGACAACCCGAGCTGCGAGCTGCTCGCCATGTGGCTGGCGGACCGGCTCGGCGTCCCGGTGGAGCGCATGGTCTCCGAGGGCCCCGGCCTCACGGCGGTCCGGATGGAGACGAAGAACGGCGTCATCGTCCTCGACCGCGCCGACGGCACGCTGGCCACGCTCTCCATGCACAACCAGCCGGACCGCGGTGTGGCGCTCAAGCGACGCGACACCGCCGAGCTGCTGGCGGAGGAGTTGCGGCGGCTCGACCCGGACAACACCTACGCGTCCGCGGTGAAGTTCGGCGTCGACCGGCTGCACGCGGGCGGCGAGGCCAAGGCCGCGCCGGTCGGGAGCGTCGAGGGGAAGACGGACAAGGCCGCCACGGCCCCCGAGGCCAAGGCTCCCGCCGCGAAGAAGGCCCCGGCCAAGAAGGCGGCGTCGAAGTGACGCCTCCCCAACTGGTCGTCCACCGCGACAAGGAGCTGATGGCGCAGGCCGCCGCGGCCCGGCTGATCACGAAGATCGTGGACGCCCAGGCCTCCCGGGGCCACGCCTCGGTGGTGCTGACCGGCGGGCGCAACGGCAACGGCCTGCTGGCCGCGCTCGCCGCCGCGCCCGCCCGGGACGCGATCGACTGGGCGCGCCTGGACCTGTGGTGGGGCGACGAGCGGTTCCTGCCCGAGGGCGACCCGGAGCGCAATGTCACCCAGGCCCGCGAGGCGCTGCTCGACTCGGTGGCGCTGGACCCTGCCCGGGTGCACGCGATGCCCGCGTCCGACGGCCCGTACGGCGACGACGCGGACGCGGCGGCAGCCGGGTACGCCGCCGAACTGGCCGCCGCGGCGGGCCCCGAGGACCATGGCGCGGTGCCCGCGTTCGACGTGCTGATGCTGGGCGTCGGCCCGGACACGCATGTGGCCTCGCTCTTCCCGGAGCTGCCCGCGGTACGGGAGACCGAGCGCACCGTCGTCGGTGTGCACGGGGCTCCCAAGCCGCCGCCGGTCCGCGTCTCGCTCACGCTGCCGGCGATCCGCGCGGCGCGCGAGGTGTGGCTGCTGGCGGCGGGCGAGGACAAGGCCGAGGCGGCGGCCATCGCGCTGTCCGGTGCCGGGGAGATCCAGGCCCCGGCGGCGGGCGCGTACGGGCGCAGCCGGACGCTGTGGCTGCTGGACGCCGCGGCGGCCTCGCAACTGCCGCGCGCACTGTATCCGCAGGCCTCCGCCTGAGCGTTCCGCGCCCCCAAGGCCCGGCCCTCCTCTTTTCCTGAGCGGGCCGGGCCTTCGGCGTGAAGGCAGGAGGCGCCCCGGGGTCAGAGGACGACCTGGTCCGTTCCCTGTTCCAGCTTCGTGATCGCGGCACGGCAGGCGCCGACGAAGCGGTCGAAGACCGGGGTCGTGCTGCCGGCCCGGCCCGCGCGGGTGTTGACGGTGAACATGGCGGCGCGCAGCTCCGTCGTGAGCTCCAGCTGACCGCCCTTGGCGAGCATGGTGCGGTTGACCGGGTTGGCGGGGTTGATCCCGCCCAGGTCGGGCAGCTCGTCGCCGTCGCGCCAGGCGAGGCCGATCGCGTCGAACTCGGCCTTGAGCAGCGTCTGGAAGCGGGTGTTCAGCCCTCCGACGACCACGGCCTGCGGGACGGTGCCCGCCTGCGCCGCCGTACAGCCGTGGAGGCTCAGGACGTTGAGACTGCTCGCCGCCATGGAGAGGGCGACGTGGTCGTCGCAGTTCTTGGCGGTGACGTGCAGGTCCCTGTTGCCGGAGGAGCGCAGCCCCTCGAACATCCAGTAGTCGAACACCCCGTGGCCGTCCGTCAGCGGGGCGAGCGTGGCCGGGTGGTAGCCGGCTATGGCGAGGCAGAGCTCGGAGGTGCCCATCTCGATGCCGCCGCCGTGCAGGGCCATGACGGTGGTCCGGTTGTACGGGAATCTCTGCGGGCCCGAGTGGTCGACGTACGCGTGTCTGCGGTAGCGGCGGGCGAACTCGACGCCCTCCTGGCCGGCGAGCTTCTTGTAGAGATCGGTGTTGGAGGTGTAGATGTCCAGGTCACCGGTGGCGTGGGCGTCGGTCGCGGTGAGCGAGCCCAGCAGCGGACCGCTGACGGCCGCGGTGGCGAGGGCGGTGAGGACCGTACGACGGCTGGTGGAAGTCATGATCGGTATCGTCGCCGACCGGGACCGGGCCGCATAGGAGGCCCCCTGTGCCGTACGTCACGGCCCGGTGCTCCCGGCGCGCTCCAGGAAGGGTTCCAGCAGCCCCGGTACCGCCTCGGCGGCGAAGGCGAGTCCCTCGGCCGCGTCGGCGTCGTACACCGTGTAGGCGCCCCCGCCGGCGGCGGTGGTGGCCGTGATGCTCACCAGTCGGGCCCGCCGCTGGAAGACCGACTGCCTGACCGTCCAGCCGATCACCCCGGCCCGCTCCAGGGCGGCGGTGGAGCGGCGGACCGTGCCGGAGCGGGTGACCAGGTAGCGCCCGGAGAGCGCGTGGCCGAGCCCCCGGTAGGCGTCCAGGGCGAGCGCCACCGCCACGGGTGCTAGAACCACCGTGCTGCCCAGCGCGATCCACAGCAGTACGGGCGTGAGCAGCGCCCCGAGGACGGTCAGGATCAGGACCGGGCCGAGGACCGCGGCGAGCGACCAGCGCAGCCGGCGGCCCCGGGCGGCGCGCGGGTGCGGGGTGAGCGCCGCACCGGTCGGGGTGACCGCCTCGCGCAGCACGTCGGCGGCGACGGTGTCGGCCCGGGTCCTGGGCACGGCCGGGAGCAGGGTGTTGTGGTCGGCGTTCTTGGCCTCGGTGTCCTTGGCCAGGCCGGTGGTGATGGCGTCCAGCCGGGCCGCGCCGAGCAGCCGTACGCCCAGCGGCTCGACCAGGTCGACGCCGCGCAGCCGGGCCTCCTCGACGGAGATGGACCGGGAGGTGAACAGCCCGCGCCTCACCCGCAGCGTGCCGCCCGGCTCGCGCTCCAGGCGGTAGTTCCACCACATCTCGATCCAGAGGCCGAGCGCCCCGACGACGCCGGCGACCAGGGCGGCCAGCACCAGGGCGATGATCGTCCAGAGCAGCGGGGTGTCCCGGAACCGGTCGCCGACCCATTCGATGACCTCCCCCTGGGCGCCGACCCAGTCGCTGACCTGCATCACGGCCCCGACGGCCGCCCCGCCGAGCATGGGGGCGACGAAGGAGACGGGTGCGTAGCGGATCCAGCGGGGGTCCAGGAGGGCCAGTTCCCCTTCGCGGTGGCCCCCGTCGGCCGGTGCGGTGGCGGCGCGCTCCAGCAGGAGGCGGCGCAGCCGTTCTCCCTCGGCGCGGGTGACCGGGTCCAGTTCGAGGGTGGATTCGGAGCCCTGTTCGCCGGTGCCGATCCTGACGGTGACCAGGCCGAGGAGGCGGAGCATCAGGTTGGCGGTGAGGTCGACCGTGCGGATGCGGCTGCGGGCCAGGGAGCGGCGCTTGACGAGCAGGAGGCCGGTGTGGAGGTCGACGCGCTCCGCACCGATGCGGTAGCGCGTGCGGTGCCAGCGGACCCGGTCGGCGCCCGCCGCGGCCCCGATGATCAGGATGGCGGCGGCGAGCACCTGGAGCACGGCGGCGGGGAGGCTGAACCACCGGGTGAGCCCGAGCGTGACGGGGATGGCCGCGCCCGCGACGACGCCCGCCACGACGAGGGCGGTGACCAGGACCGTACGGGGGTCGAGGCGGCGCCAGTCGGCGGGCGGGGCGGCGGTGCTCATGTGGCGTCGCCGGGGGTGTCGCGGGTGATGCGGGTGAGCTGCTGGGCGAGGCCGGCGGCGACCTCGTGGTCCAGGCCCGCGATCCGTACCGCGCCCTTGGCGGAGGCGGTGGTGACGGTGACCGTGGCGAGCCGGAAGAGCTGCTCCAGTGGGCCCCGTACGGTGTCGACGGTCTGGATGCGGGACATCGGGGCGATCCGCCACTCCTGCCAGAAGAACCCCGTGCGGACGTACACCGCGTCCTCGGTGATCTCCCAGCGGTGCGTACGGAACCACCACAGGGGGAAGAGGACGGCGGCCGCCGTGCCCGCCGCGGCCAGGACCGCGGCGGGCAGCAGCAGCCAGAAGCGGGCCGGCTCGACCAGCGCGCCCAGGACCGCGAGCGGCACGACGGGCACGGCCGTCAGCAGCAGCCACTGGGCCCGCCACCAGCCGACGGCGCGCTCGTTCAGCGTGTTGCGCGGCGGCCGCAGCGCTACCGCCGTCCCCTCCCCCTGTGGCATCGGTTCAGCGCCCGCGCAGCGTGCGGTAGGCGTCGATCAGGGCGGCGGTGGAGCTGTCCAGCTCCCCGGCGTCCGCTCCCCCGTCACCGGTCAGCAGCGGTTCGATCTTCTTGGCGAGGACCTTGCCGAGCTCCACGCCCCACTGGTCGAAGGAGTCGATGTTCCAGATGGCGCCCTGGACGAAGACCTTGTGCTCGTACAGCGCGATGAGCTGGCCGAGGACCGAGGGGGTCAGCTTGTCGGCGAGGATCGTCGTCGTGGGGTGGTTGCCCCGGAACGTCTTGTGCGGGACCAGCTCCTCGGGCACCCCTTCCGCCCGGACCTCTTCGGCCGTCCTGCCGAAGGCGAGGGCCTGGGTCTGGGCGAAGAAGTTGGCCATCAGCAGGTCGTGCTGGGCGATCAATCCGGGCAGCAGGTCGTGGACCGGGGCGGCGAAGCCGATGAAGTCCGCCGGGATCAGCTTGGTGCCCTGGTGGATCAACTGGTAGTACGCGTGCTGCCCGTTGGTGCCGGGCGTGCCCCAGACGACCGGTCCGGTCTCCCAGTCCACGGGGTTGCCGTCGCGGTCGACGGACTTGCCGTTGGACTCCATGTCGAGCTGCTGGAGGTACGCGGTGAACTTGGACAGGTAGTGGCTGTACGGCAGCACCGCGTGCGACTGGGCGTCGAAGAAGTTGCCGTACCAGACGCCGAGGAGGCCGAGGAGGAGCGGGGCGTTCTCCTCGGCGGGGGCGGTGCGGAAGTGCTCGTCGACGAGGTGGAAGCCGTCGAGCATCTCGCGGAAGCGGTCCGGCCCGATGGCGACCATCAGCGAGAGGCCGATCGCCGAGTCGAAGCTGTAGCGGCCGCCGACCCAGTCCCAGAACTCGAACATGTTGGCCGTGTCGATGCCGAACTCCTCGACCTTCTCGGCATTGGTCGACAGGGCAACGAAGTGCTGGGCGACGGCGTCCTGACCGGCCTTCAGCTCGGTCAGCAGCCAGTCCCGGGCGGAGGTGGCGTTGGTGATGGTCTCGATCGTCGTGAACGTCTTCGAGGCGATGACGAACAGCGTCTCGGCCGGGTCGAGGTCGCGGACGGCCTCGTGCAGGTCGGCGCCGTCGACGTTGGAGACGAAGCGGAGGGTGAGCGCCCGGTCCGTGAAGGAGCGCAGCACCTCGTACGCCATGGCGGGGCCGAGGTCGGAGCCGCCGATCCCGATGTTGACGATGTTCTTGACGGGCTTGCCGGTGTGACCGGTCCACTGCCCCGACCGGACCTTCTCGGCGAAGCCGGCCATCCTGTCCAGGACGGCGTGCACGGCCGGTACGACATTCTCGCCGTCGACCTCGATCACCGCGTCGCGCGGGGCGCGGAGCGCGGTGTGCAGGACCGCCCGGTCCTCGGTGGTGTTGATCTTCTCGCCGCGGAACATCGCGTCCCGCAGCTCCGCGACCCCGGTGGCGGCGGCGAGTGCGCGCAGCAGGCGCAGCGTCTCGTCGGTCACCAGGTGCTTGGAGTAGTCGAGGTGGAGGTCGCCGACCCGCAGGGTGCAGGCGGTGCCGCGGTCCGGCTGCCGCGCGAACAGCTCGCGCAGCTGGGGTGCGCCGAGCTCCTCACGGTGCTTGGCGAGAGCCGTCCACTCGGGCGTCTGGTTGAGCTTGGTTCGGCTTGCTGCGTTCATCCCGGATATCAGCCCACTTCTTGTCGTCACTCAGCATCCCCGCTGCCCCTCCAACCTAATTGATCGAGGAGGGCTGCGGCGCGGAGGAGGGCGGTGGCGCGGGAACGCGCTACGGCCGGACACCCGTGGGGTGTCCGGCCGGTGAACGACTGGGGTTCCGTGGAACCGCGTGGGAGGGGCCTCAGATCTCGCCGCGGAGTTTGGCCAGCGCCTCGGCGAGAATCGCCTCGCCGTCCTCGTCGCTCCGCCGCTCGCGTACGTACGCCAGGTGCGTCTTGTACGGCTCGGTGCGGGGCGGGTCGGGCGGGCTGTCCTTGTCCTGGCCGGCCGGGAAGCCGCAGCGCGGGCAGTCCCAGATGTCAGGCACCTGCGCGTCATGGGCGAAGCTCGGCTGCGTCTCGTGCCCGTTCGAGCACCAGAAGGAGATGCGGGCGCGCGGCGCGGACTCGCCTCGCTCCGCCTCCCCCATCGGCCCCGCTCCGACCCGGCTTCCCCGGATCGCGTTGCCACTTGCCACGGTCGTAACTCCCTGCGTGATGGTGCTCGAGCGATGCCCCAGTCTACGTAAGGCCCAACGCGCGTCCAGTGGAAGGAGTTACACCGTCACCGGTATGCGCGGACGACGGGTCAGTTGTCCAGCTTGACGAGCAGACCGAGTACCACGACGCACGCGAACCAGACCAGGCCGACCACGACGGTGATCCGGTCGAGGTTGCGCTCGGCGACCGAGGAGCCACCGACGGAGGACTGCATTCCGCCACCGAACATGTCGGAGAGGCCGCCACCCTTGCCCTTGTGCATGAGCACCAGCAGCATCAGCAGCAGGCTGAAGACGATCAGAGCGATCTGGAACGCCAAAACCACGGCTGGTCCCTACTTTCCGGAATTCTTGACTACTGCGTGTACGTACACCGGGGGCCGAAGGGCGAGACGCCCCTCCGGCCCCCGCAAGGGTACGACGGATCCGCGCTACCGCATACTCACTGGTCGCGGAAGCGGACGATCTTGACGAACTCGTCGGCGTCCAGTGCGGCGCCGCCGATGAGGGCGCCGTCCACGTCGGGCTGCGCCATGATGGCCGCGACGTTGCCGGACTTCACCGAGCCGCCGTACTGGATGCGGACGGCGTCGGCCAGCTCCTGGGAGTACAGCTCGGCCAGCCGGCCGCGGATCGCGCCGCAGACCTCCTGGGCGTCCTCGGGGGTGGCGACCTCGCCGGTCCCGATGGCCCAGACCGGCTCGTAGGCGATCACGATGGTCTCGGCCTGCTCGGCCGGGATGTCCTTCAGGGCGCCGTCGAGCTGCGCGAGCGTGTAGGAGACCTGGTCACCGGCCTTGCGGATGTCCAGCCCCTCGCCGACGCAGAGGATCGGGGTCAGGCCGTGCTTGTAGGCGGACTTCACCTTGGCGTTGCAGATCTCGTCGCTCTCGCCGTGGTACTGGCGGCGCTCGCTGTGGCCGACGGCCACGTACGTGCAGCGCAGCTTGGCGAGCATGGGGCCGGAGATCTCACCGGTGTACGCGCCGGAGTCGTGCGCCGAGATGTCCTGGGCGCCGTACTTGATCTTCAGCTTGTCGCCGTCCACCAGGGTCTGCACGGAGCGCAGGTCGGTGAAGGGCGGCAGGACGGCGACCTCGACGGCCTCGTAGTCCTTGTCGGCCAGGGCGAAGGAGAGCTTCTGGACGTGGGCGATGGCCTCGAGGTGGTTGAGGTTCATCTTCCAGTTGCCCGCCATCAGCGGGGTACGGGTGGTCATGAAAGGTCAGTCCTCCAGTGCGGCGAGGCCGGGAAGCGTCTTGCCCTCGAGGTACTCGAGACTCGCGCCGCCACCGGTCGAAATATGTCCGAAAGCATTCTCGTCGAAGTCCAGGATGCGAACGGCCGCGGCGGAGTCGCCACCGCCGACGACGCTGAAGGCCGACGAGTCGACGAGCGCCTGGGCGACCGCGCGGGTGCCGTCGGCGAAGTCGGGGTGTTCGAAGACGCCCATCGGGCCGTTCCAGAAGACGGTGGCCGCGTCGGCGAGCTTCGATGCGTAGAGCTTGTTGGTCTCCGGTCCGTTGTCCAGCCCCATCTCGCCGGCCGGCATGGCGTCGGCGGCGACGGTGGTGGGGTGGGCCGGGGCCTTGGTCTTGAGGTCCGGGAAGGACGGGGCGACCACGACGTCGACGGGGAGGACGAACTCCACGCCCTTCTCCTCGGCCCGTCGCAGGTACTCCTGGACGGCCGGGATCTGGTCCTCCTGGAGCAGCGAGCTGCCGACCTCGTGGCCCTGGGCCTTGAGGAAGGTGTACGCCATGCCGCCGCCGATGAGGATGCGGTCGGCCCGCTCCAGCAGGTGGTCGATCACGCCGAGCTTGTCGGAGACCTTGGCGCCGCCGAGGACGACGGCGTACGGCCGCTTGACGTCGGTGGTGAGCTTCTTCAGGACGCCGACCTCGGTGGCGATGAGGTAGCCCGCGTAGTGCGGGAGCCGGGCCGGGAGGTCGAAGACCGAGGCGTGCTTGCGGTGCACGGCGCCGAAGCCGTCGCCCACGTAGAGGTCCGCGAGCTCGGCCAGCTGATCGGCGAAGGCGCCGCGCTCGGCGTCGTCCTTGGACGTCTCGCCGGCGTTGAAGCGGAGGTTCTCGATGACCGCGACCTGGCCGTCGGCGAGGCCGGCGACGGCGGCGCGGGCGGACTCGCCGACCGTGTCGGTGGCGAAGGCGGCCTCGGCTCCGAGGAGTTCACCCAGGCGTGCGGCGGCGGGCGCCAGCGAGAAGGCCGGGTCCGGGGCGCCCTTGGGGCGGCCGAGGTGGGAGGCGACGACGACGCGCGCGCCGGCCTCGGCGAGCTTGGCGATCGTCGGAACGACGGCGCGGATACGGCCGTCGTCGGTGATCGTGGTGCCGTCCAGCGGCACGTTGAGGTCGGCACGGACGAATACCCGCTTGCCCGCGACCCCTTCGGCGAGAAGTTCGTCGATCGTCTTCATCTGTTCCGTTCACTCCTTGGAAGGACCGATGAGCATGCTAAGGGGCTCGACCCGCGCTTCTTTGCGCCGGTCGAGCCCCTTCGCTTACATCGATGTGCCTGCCGGCCCGAGGATCAGAGCTGCTCGCCGACGAAGACCGTGAGGTCGACGAGGCGGTTGGAGTAGCCCCACTCGTTGTCGTACCAGCCGAGGATCTTCACCGTGCTGCCCTCCTGGACCATGGTCAGGGAGGAGTCGAAGGTGCAGGACGACGGGTCGCCGACGATGTCCGAGGAGACGATCGGGTCCTCGGTGTACGTCAGGAAGCCCTTGAGGGCGCCGTCGTCGGAGGCCTTCTTGAACGCGGCGTTGACCTCGTCCTTGGTGACCTCGCGCTGGAGGGTGACGACCAGGTCGGTGGCGGAGCCGGTCGGGACCGGGACGCGCATCGCGATGCCGTCGAGCTTGCCCTTGAGCTGCGGGAGCACCAGGGCGGTGGCCTTGGCGGCGCCGGTGGTGGTGGGGATGATGTTCTCGGCGGCGGCGCGGGCGCGACGCAGGTCCGAGTGCGGGAAGTCCAGGATCCGCTGGTCGTTGGTGTACGCGTGGACCGTCGTCATCAGGCCCTTGACGATGCCGAAGTTCTCGTCGAGAACCTTGGCCATCGGCGCCACACAGTTGGTGGTGCAGGAGGCGTTGGAGATGACGTGGTGGTTGGCCGCGTCGTACTTGTCCTGGTTGACGCCCATCACGATGGTGATGTCCTCGTCCTTGGCCGGAGCCGAGATGAGGACCTTCTTGGCGCCGCCCGCGATGTGCTTCCCGGCGTCGGCCTTCTTGGTGAAGATGCCGGTCGACTCGATGACGATGTCGACGCCCAGCTCACCCCAGGGGATGTCGGCCGGGTTGCGCTCGGAGAGCACCTTGATGGTGTGACCATCGACGGTGATGGTGTCGGCGGTGTGGCTGACCTCTGCCTTGAGACGACCCAGAATGGTGTCGTACTTCAGCAGGTGGGCCGTGGTCGCAGTGTCACCCAGGTCGTTGACAGCCACGATCTCGATGTCCGCACCCTGCTCCAGCAGAGCGCGGAAGTAGTTGCGGCCGATGCGGCCGAAGCCGTTGATGCCTACGCGGATCGTCACGAACCGATCTCCTCGTTAGGTACGCCGGTTTTCGACGCCGGCGAGTTGTATAGGGATGTCCCCGACCGCTTCCGACCCTACCTCTCCTGGGGCCCGGGGGTGACATCGAGAGGGCCTCCGCACGCCACCGGATACGACCGGAGATCCGTACTCGTCAGTAGGAGTACGGACCTCCGTTTCGCCTGCCGGGGCCAACGTCCCCTGCCTGTCGCCGAGTCAGCCGACCAGGCCGTCGGCGAGCTCCTCGCTGAGGGTCGACTCGGTCCCCGGGATGCCAAGATCCTGGGCCCGCTTGTCGGCCATCGCCAGCAGCCGGCGGATCCGGCCGGCGACCGCGTCCTTGGTCAGCGGCGGGTCGGCGAGCGCGCCGAGCTCCTCCAGGGAGGCCTGCTTGTGCTCCATGCGGAGCCGTCCCGCGGCGGCCAGGTGCTCGGGGACCTCCTCGCCGAGGATCTCCAGCGCACGCCCCACCCGGGCCCCGGCGGCGACCGCGGCGCGGGCCGAGCGGCGCAGGTTCGCGTCGTCGAAGTTGGCGAGCCGGTTGGCCGTGGCGCGGACCTCGCGCCGCATCCGGCGCTCCTCCCAGGCGAGCACCGCGTCGTGGGCGCCGAGCCGGGTCAGCAGGGCGCCGATCGCGTCGCCGTCGCGGACGACCACGCGGTCCACGCCGCGCACCTCGCGGGCCTTGGCCGCGATGGAGAGCCGGCGCGCCGCCCCGACCAGGGCGAGGGCCGCCTCCGGTCCCGGGCAGGTGACCTCCAGCGAGGAGGAGCGGCCGGGCTCGGTGAGCGAGCCGTGGGCGAGGAAGGCGCCGCGCCAGGCCGCCTCGGCGTCGCAGGTGGCCCCCGAGACCACCTGCGGGGGCAGCCCGCGGATCGGACGGCCGCGGCCGTCCACCAAACCGGTCTGGCGGGCCAGCTGGTCACCGCCCGCCACCACCCGTACGACGAAGCGCGAGCCGCGGCGCAGTCCGCCGGGGGCCATCACGATCAGCTCCGAGCTGTGCCCGAAGATCTCCAGGATGTCGCGCTTGAGGCGGCGGGCGGCGTTGCCGGTGTCCAGCTCCGCCTCGATCACAATCCGCCCGCTCACCAGGTGCAGGCCGCCCGCGAACCGAAGAATCGCCGAGACCTCTGCTTTCCTGCAGCAGGTCCGGGTGACGGGAAGATGAGAGATTTCGTTCTTCACCGCTGGCGTCATCGCCATGGGCCGATCCTTCCATGCATCCGAAAAATACGGTCGTACGCGGCGGCCAACAGCTCCTGATCATGGACCGGAACGCCGTCGGGCGATGCCACCGGCGCCAGCTCGACCGCGGCTCCGAGCCGTAGTGCGGCATCGGCGAGTGACTCACGGTCGGGCACGGCGGCCTCATCGGCCAGCACCACGTCCAAGGCGAGTTTAGGGGCGTGTCGCCCCAAAACCTCCAAATGACGCTGCGGTGAGAAGCCTTCTGTTTCACCGGGCTGGGGTGCGAGGTTCAGCGAGAGGACCTTGCGGGCCTTCGTGGTGACCAGCGCGTCGAGCAGTTCCGGCACGAGCAGGTGCGGGATCACCGAGGAGAACCAGGAGCCGGGGCCGAGCACCACCCAGTCGGCGTCCAGGACCGCTTCCACGGCTTCCGGGACGGCCGGCGGGTCGGGCGGGACCACGTGCACGGACTGCACCTCGCCGGGGGTGAGCGCCACCGTGGCCTGGCCGCGCACGGTGACGATCGCGTCGGGCAGGTCGGGGTCGTGGCCCTTGACCAGCGCCTGGAGCTCCAGCGGGACGGCCGACATCGGCAGCACCCGCCCGTGCGCGCCGAGCAGCTTGCCGACCAGGTCGAGCGCCTGTACGTGGTCGCCGAGCTGCTCCCAGAGGGCCACGATCAGCAGATTGCCGACCGCGTGCTCGTGGAGGTCGCCCTGGGACTCGAAGCGGTGCTGGATGACCCGGGACCAGGTGCGGCCCCAGTCGTCGTCGCCGCACAGCGCGGCGAGCGCCTTGCGGAGGTCGCCGGGGGGCAGCACGCCCAGCTCCTCGCGCAGCCGGCCGCTGGAGCCGCCGTCGTCGGCGACGGTGACCACGGCCGTGAGATCGCCGGTGATCCGGCGCAGCGCCGCCAGGGACGCCGAGAGCCCCATGCCGCCGCCGAGCGCGACGACCTTGGGCTGAGCACCGCGTTTGCGGCCGGAGAGCGCCGAGGTGGCGCGGCTCAGTCGTCGCATCCGCAGATTGCGTCCGGTCACTCTCGCCCCATGTCGCGGTGGACGAGGACGGTCTCGACGCCTTCGGCGGCGAGGCGGGCGGAGAGCTTCTCCGACATGGCGACGGAGCGGTGCTTGCCGCCGGTGCAGCCGACGGCGATGGTCACGTACCGCTTGCCCTCGCGGCGGTAGCCGGCGGCGATCAGCTGGAGCAGCTCGGTGTACTGGTTGAGGAACTCCTTGGCGCCCGGCTGGTCGAAGACGTAGTCGGACACCTCCTCGTTGACGCCGGTGAAGGGGCGCAGTTCGGGGACCCAGTGCGGGTTGGGCAGGAAGCGGCAGTCGACGACCAGGTCGGCGTCGACGGGCAGGCCGTACTTGTAGCCGAAGGACATCACCGTGGCGCGCAGCTCCGGCTCCGACTCGCCCGCGAACTGGGCGTCCATCTTGGCCCGCAACTCGTGCACGTTGAGGCTGGAGGTGTCGATGACCAGGTCGGCGTCGCCGCGCAGCTCGCGCAGCAGGTCACGCTCGGCCGCGATGCCGTCGACGATGCGGCCGTCGCCCTGGAGGGGGTGCGGGCGGCGGACGGACTCGAATCGGCGCACGAGGGCGTCGTCGGAGGACTCCAGGAAGACGATCCGCCGGGTGACGTGCTTGGCCTCCAGGTCCGCGAGGGATTCGCGGAGGTTGTCGAAGAAGCGCCGGCCGCGTACGTCGACGACGACGGCGATCCGGGCCACGTTGCCCTGCGAGCGGGCGCCGAGCTCCACCATGGTGGGGATGAGCGCGGGCGGCAGGTTGTCGACGACGAACCAGCCGAGGTCCTCCAGACACTTGGCAGCGGTGCTGCGGCCGGCGCCCGACATCCCGGAGATGATCACCAGCTCGGGGATGGCCGCCTCACCCGTCTCGTTCGGGGTGTTCGTACTCACGTCTGCTGCTCCGTCTGCTCGGTCGGTGTCGATGTCGGTGTCCGCGGTGTTCTGTGCGGTCTCGTGGCTGTTCTCGGTCATGAGCTGCCCCCGTCGTCCTCTTCGATGATCTCTCCTGTGGCCGTGTTCACGGCAGGTGCCGCGGGAGTGGTCGAGGCGAGGGCGGCGGCCACCGATTCCGCCGTCCTTCGCCCTATCCCGGGGACCTCGCAGATCTCGTCGATTGTCGCTTGCCTGAGCTTCTTCACCGAGCCGAAATGCTTGATGAGGGCCTGCTTCCGGGTCTCGCCGAGGCCGGTCACGTCGTCGAGGGGGCTGCTGCGGATGCGCTTGGCGCGTTTGGCGCGCTGGTAGGTGATGGCGAAGCGGTGGGCCTCGTCCCGGATGCGCTGGAGGAGGTAGAGGCCCTCGCTGGAGCGGGGCAGGACGACGGGGTCGTCGTCGTCGGGGAGCCAGACCTCTTCCAGGCGCTTGGCGAGGCCGCAGACCGCGATGTCGTCGATGCCCAGCTCGTCCAGGGCGCGCTTGGCGGCGGCCACCTGGGGCTGCCCGCCGTCGACGACGACGAGCTGCGGCGGGTAGGCGAACCGCTTGGGGCGGCCGTCGTCCTCCCGGGGCTCGGGCTCGTCGTCCGGGGAGGCGGCGGTGAGGTCCGGGGCGGGGACGGGGCCGGTGGCGGCGGGGACCGGAGCGGGGCCGGGGGCGCCGGGAACGGGACCGGCGGCACCGGGGGCGGCCCCCGGTGTCTCTTCCCACTCCCCCGTGCGTTCCTTGTCCTGGAGGTAGCGCTTGAAGCGCCGGCCGATCACCTCGTGCATCGAGCGGACGTCGTCCTGGCCCTCGAAGCCCTTGATCTGGAAGCGGCGGTACTCGCTCTTGCGGGCGAGGCCGTCCTCGAAGACGACCATGGAGGCCACCACGTCGTCGCCCTGGAGGTGGGAGATGTCGTAGCACTCGATGCGCAGCGGCGCGGTGTCCAGGCCCAGCGCCTCGGCGATCTCCTCCAGGGCGCGGGAGCGGGTGGTCAGGTCGGAGGCGCGCTTGGTCTTGTGCAGCCCTAGCGTCTGCTGGGCGTTGCGCTGGACGGTGGCCATGAGGTCCTTCTTGTCGCCGCGCTGCGGGATGCGCAGGCTGACCTGGGAGCCCCGGCGCTCGGCGAGCCACTGGGAGACCGCTTCGGCGTCCTCGGGCAGGGCGGGGACCAGGACCTCCTTGGGGACGGCGTCGCCGCGCTCCTCCCCGTACAGCTGCTGGAGGGCGTGCTCGACGAGGCCGGAGGTGTCCACCGCCTCGACCTTGTCGGTGACCCAGCCGCGCTGGCCGCGCACCCGGCCGCCGCGCACGTGGAAGATCTGGAGGGCTGCCTCCAGCTCGTCCTCGGCGACGGCGATCAGGTCGGCGTCGGTGGCGTCGGCGAGGACGACGGCGCTCTTCTCCATGGCCCGCTTGAGGGCCTCGGCGTCGTCGCGGAGGCGGGCCGCCCGCTCGTACTCCATCTCCTCGGCCGCCTGCATCATGTCCTTCTCCAGGCGGCGGATGTACGTGCCCGTGCGGCCGGCCATGAAGTCGCAGAAGTCCTCGGCCAGCTCCCGGTGTTCCTCGGGGGTGACCCGGCCGACGCAGGGGGCCGAGCACTTGCCGATGTAGCCCAGCAGGCAGGGGCGGCCGGTGCGCGCGGCGTTCTTGAAGACCCCGGCGGAGCAGGTGCGGACGGGGAAGACGCGGAGCATCAGGTCGACCGTCTCGCGGATCGCCCAGGCGTGGCCGTACGGACCGAAGTAGCGCACGCCCTTCTTCTTGGCGCCGCGCATGACCTGCACGCGGGGGAACTCCTCGTTGAGCGTGACCGCGAGGTAGGGGTAGCTCTTGTCGTCGCGGTACTTGACGTTGAACCGGGGGTCGAACTCCTTGATCCAGGAATACTCCAGCTGGAGCGCCTCGACCTCGGTGGAGACGACCGTCCACTCGACGGAGGCGGCGGTGGTGACCATCGTGCGCGTGCGCGGATGGAGGCCCGCCAGGTCCTGGAAGTAATTGGCCACGCGTTGGCGCAGGTTCTTGGCCTTCCCGACGTAGATCACCCGGCGGTGTTCGTCGCGGAATTTGTAGACCCCCGGGGAGTCGGGGATCTGTCCCGGCTTGGGGCGGTAGCTGGAGGGGTCTGCCATGTCTCACACCCTACTTGCGGGCGGTGACAGCGCGTCGTCCTCACGTATTGCCGGGGGCGGTGCCGCGCTCCGGGGTGCCGTGGGGTGTTCGCACCCCGGAGCGCGGGCCCGTGGGCCGGTGGCCGCCGCTCAGGCGTCCGTGGCCGGGGATCGCCCGGCACGGTTCCTGCGGCGCAGGGCGGCGGCCCCACAGAGGGCCAGGGCGAGCAGCGCCCCGGCCCCGGCGGTCGTGGACACGGCGGTCAGGGCCGTGTCCGGCGAACCGGATGCCGTGCCGGCGAGCGCGGGGCTTCCGGCGGTGTCGGGGGCCTGGTCCCCGACCGGGCCGGGAGCGGGGGCGGCTGCCGGGGCTCCCCCGGTGCCGGTGACCGCGTCGGGGCCGTAGCCGCCGGCCTTGCCGGAGCGGGCGTATCCGGAGCCGGGCAGCTTGTCGCCGTACGCCTCCTGGACCCGGGCCCGGTAGGCGCTCAGCTCGGTGCCACGGGCGCCCACGGCGGTCTTCGCGTCCTCGTCGAGCGGGAGCACCCGGGAGCCGTCGTGGACGTACCAGGCGTCGATCTGCGGTTCGCGGAAGACGGTGCCGCCGGGGAGCGCGCGGGCCCCCTGTGCGGTGTAGCGGGCCTCGTCGTCGCCGGTGGCGATGTTCACCACCTGCCACCGGTCGCCCCCGTCCGTCCCGGGGACGGTCCACAGGGAGGCTTTCTGGCCGTCGGAGGAGACGGCGGTGCTGGCCAGGTAGTCCAGGGTGCTCGGGGCGGCCCCGGGCTTTCCGGCGACGAAGGCGGCGGAGAGCGTACGGACGGGAACGGTCCTCCCCTCGATCCTGGGCGCGCTCGCCGTCCTGCTCACCGCACCCTCCCGGGCGAAGAAGCGGGACAGGGTGGACAGGGTCGCGGGCTCGGTGGCGGCCTCGTGGGCCGCTTCGAGGGTGGCGGCGGTCAGTTTCGGCGCGGCCGCCCGGCCGTCGTCGGCGAGGGCGGGGGCGGCGGCGGTGAAGAGGGCGGCGCCGGTGAGGGCGGTGGCGACGGCGATGCGCCGGGTGGTGGAGTTCATGACCTCACGCCCCGATCCGGTAGAGCGAGTGGGTCCAGGAGAACTCGTTGTTGTTGACGTACCAGGCGTGCGAGGCCCAGTTGTAGCGGTCGCTGGAGGGCCACGGATCGCCCCAGTAGACCCAGCTGTTGGCGTCGTCGTACCCGTAGATGACGTGCATGTGGCCGCCGCCGGACGACCACTGGATGCGGGTCTCGATGGGGCGCTGGGCGGATATCTCGGCCTGCACGGTCGGGTAGCGGAGCCAGCCGGTGACGTAACTGCCGGGCCTGACCCCGGCCCAGGACAGTCCGGTCTGGACGTTGCCGAGGGTGGCCTGCGAGTTGGGGCACTGGGAGTTCTGGCCGCGGTTGAAGGCGGCGTTGCAGAACTGGTTCTGGGAGTAGGTGCGGCCGAACCAGGCGGCGATGGTGTTGCCGCCGGCCGCCCAGCACCAGTTGCTCTGCTGTTGCGCCTGCATCGTGATGTCGAGTCGCTGGGCGGCGGCGACGGTGGAGCCCGTCGCCCCGTCCGGGGACTGGGCGGCGGTGGCGGTGCCCGCGGGGACGGCGAGCAGGACGGCGGCCAGGAGGGCGGTGAACGAGAACCTTCCGGGCCTGACTCTTCGGTTGCGCATGGCGTTCCTCCCAATGCGGGGGTGGGGATCGGAGGAGCGCGTCCGGACGCTGACGATGAGCATCCGGCGTTGTCCGGAGCAGGTCAACACGCTTCAATGCGAGGTGACATCACGGTGTGAACGGCACGGCGTCCGTGTGAACGGCCCTGTCCCGGTCACCTGCTCCCCCGCATCCGCCGGGGGCCGGTGTCGCCACTCCCCACGTGAACGTTCACCGGAGGCCCGCCATGCGGCAGACCGAGACCGAACTGGCGCAGGTACTGCGGACCGGACCGTTCCATCTGGCGTTGCGCACCGCTCTGTCGGTGCGCGGGCTGCCGCTCCAGCGGGTGCAGCACCATCTGGCGCACCGGGGCGTCAAGCTCGGGGTGACCAGTCTCAGTTACTGGCAGCAGGGGGTGCGCCGGCCCCGGCGGGCCGAGTCGTTGCGGGCCGTCCGGGCGCTGGAGGAGGTGCTCGCGCTGCCGGACGACTCGCTGCTGCGGCTGCTGCGCGACGGTGACGCCCCGGCGGACGGGGACCGCCCGGCCGCCCGTTCCTACCGGTCGCTCATGGAGGCGTCGGGCTCGGTGGAGCGGCTCCTCGCGGCGATGGAGTCACCCGTGGACGGCGGCCTGCACACCGTGGGGCACCAGGAGCGGGTACGGATCGGGGCGCGGCGCGAGCTGGCGGGCCGCACGTCGCGGCACGTGGTGCGCGCGCACCGGGACGGCGTCGACCGCTATCTCGCGGTCCACCGGGGCGACCCCGGCTGCGACCCGTCGCGGATCACGGTGCGGGCCCTGGAGAACTGCCGGACGGGCCGGGTCCGGTGGGACCTGGACGCGGGGGTGCTGGTGGCGGAGCTGCTCTTCGACACCCGGTTGCGGTCCGGTGAGACGTACCTCTTCGGCTACGGCTTCGAGGACGGTACGGGCGGGGCCGGCGGAGAGTACGTGCGCGGCTTCACCTTCGGGGGCGGGCAGTACGTGCTCCAGGTCGGCTTCGACGAGGCGGCGCTCCCGGTGCGGTGCCGCCGGTTCGCCCAGGCGTCGGCGGGGGCGGCCCGCGGGGCCCGCGAGGACCTGACGCTGACCGGCCGGCACCGGACCGTGCACCTGGTGGAGGAGAGGGTACGACCCGGCCTGATCGGGGTCGACTGGGACTGGGAGTGAGTCCTCCTCGCGGGGCTCAGGCCTCGGGGCCCGCGACGAGCTTTCCGCCCTCGGCGGTGACCGGGACGGCGGGCAGCGGCACGGTGGCCGGGCCCTTCACCGGCTTGCCGGTGGTCATGTCGAAGCGGCTGCCGTGGCAGGGGCAGTGGCCCTCGGTGCCCTCGACCTTGTCCAGGACACAGCCGCCGTGGGTGCACTGGGCGCTGAACGCCTTGTACTCGCCCTTCGCCGGGCAGACGACGACCACGCGCTGCTCGCGGTAGAGCTTGGCCCCGCCGACGGGCACCTCGGAGGCGGCCCCGAGGTCGACGGGGGCGGTGGGGGTGGGGTTCTTGGCGTGGCCGAGCTTGGATTCGGTGGAGCAGGCGGCCGCTCCCAGCCCGGCGGCGCCGGCGAGCGCGGCGCCCTTCAGCACGGTACGGCGGGCGGCGGGCAGGCCGGGCATGCGGACTCCACGGGGTTGTCGTTCGGGGTTGGATCACGGTGGGGCTGGTTGTTCGGGGGTGGATCACGGCGGATCCGCGTCGCCGGACAGGGCGGGCGGCGACGGCGGCCGTGCGTGCCGGTGACAGAACCGACGATACCGGCGGGGATCGGAAGCCCTGCGACCGGGCCGTAGCGCCTGCCCGGACGGGCGGCGGCGGCCCCCTTCGTGCTGTGGGGGCCGCCGCCGTCGACGAGGGTGGTCCGGGCGACCGCTCGCGCCTCGCTCAGGCCTTGCGGGCGCGGGTGGCCTTCTTCGCGGCGGCCGTCGTCGTGACGGCCTTGGCCGTACCCGCCTTGGCTCCCGTGGCGTTCGCCTTGGTCACCGCGGCCTTCTTGGCGGCGGCCGTCTTCTTCGCCGGGGCGGTCTTGCGGGCGGCCGTCCTGCGGGCCGTTCCCCGCCCGGAGGGCACCGCGGCCTCGCTGACGCGGTCCGCGTCCAGGACGCCCTGGAGGAACTTCCCGGTGTGACTGGCGGGGACCGAGGCGACCTGCTCCGGCGTCCCCTCGGCGACCACCAGACCACCGCCGTTGCCGCCCTCGGGGCCCATGTCGACGACCCAGTCGGCGGTCTTGATGACATCGAGGTTGTGCTCGATGACGATGACCGTGTTGCCCTTGTCCACCAGGCCGGAGAGCACGGTGATCAGCTTGCTGATGTCCTCGAAGTGGAGACCGGTGGTCGGCTCGTCCAGGACGTAGACCGTGCGTCCGGTGGAGCGCTTCTGGAGCTCGCTCGCCAGCTTGACGCGCTGCGCCTCGCCGCCGGAGAGGGTCGGCGCGGACTGGCCGAGCCGCACATAGCCGAGGCCGACCTCGTTGAGCGTACGGAGGTGGCGGGCGATCGTGGGGACGGCCTCGAAGAAGTCCAGGCCCTCCTCGATCGGCATGTCCAGCACCTCGGCGATGGACTTGCCCTTGTAGTGGACCTCCAGGGTCTCCCGGTTGTAGCGCGCGCCGTGGCAGACCTCGCACGGGACGTACACGTCGGGCAGGAAGTTCATCTCGATCTTGATCGTGCCGTCGCCGGAGCAGTTCTCGCAGCGGCCGCCCTTGACGTTGAAGGAGAAGCGGCCCGGCAGATAGCCACGCACCTTCGCCTCCATCGTCTCGGCGAAGAGCCGGCGGACGTGGTCGAAGACTCCGGTGTACGTCGCCGGGTTGGACCGGGGGGTCCGGCCGATCGGCGACTGGTCGACGTGCACCACCTTGTCGACGAGGTCGTCGCCGTCGACCCGGGTGTGACGGCCGGGGACCGACTTGGCGCCGTTCAGCTCGCGGGCGAGGTGGGTGTAGAGGATGTCGTTGACCAGCGTCGACTTTCCGGACCCGGAGACGCCCGTAACGGCGGTGAGGACGCCGAGCGGGAAGGAGACGTCGATGTCGTGGAGGTTGTTCTCCCGGGCGCCGTGCACGGTGAGACGGCGGGCCGGGTCGACCGGGCGGCGGACGTCGGGGGTCGCGATGGACCGCTTGCCGGACAGATACTGGCCGGTGATGGACTCCTCGTTGGCCAGGAGCTCCTTGAGCGAGCCGGAGTGGACGACCTTGCCGCCGTGCTCACCCGCGCCGGGGCCGATGTCGACGACCCAGTCGGCGACCTTGATGGTGTCCTCGTCGTGCTCGACGACGATGAGCGTGTTGCCCATGTCGCGGAGCCGGACCAGGGTCTCGATGAGCCGGTGGTTGTCGCGCTGGTGCAGGCCGATGGACGGCTCGTCCAGGACGTACAGCACGCCGACCAGGCCGGAGCCGATCTGGGTCGCCAGCCGGATGCGCTGGGCCTCGCCGCCGGACAGGGTGCCGGCCGCGCGGTTCAGCGACAGATAGTCCAGGCCGACGTCGACGAGGAACTTCAGCCGCTCGTTGACCTCCTTGAGCACCCGCTCGGCGATCTTCTTGTCGCGGGCGTTCAGCTTGAGGCGGCCGAGGAACTCGGCGCACTCGCTGATCGACATCGCGGCGACCTCGGCGATGGACTTCTCCATCACCGTCACCGCGAGCACGATCGGCTTCAGCCGGGTGCCCTCGCAGGTGGGACAGGGCACCTCGCGCATGTAGCCCTCGAACCGCTCCCGGCTGGAGTCGCTCTCGGCCTCGGTGTGGCGCCTCTTGACGAACTGCACCGCGCCCTCGAAGGAGGGGGTGGTGTAGGCGCGCTCGCGCCCGTAACGGTTGCGGTAGCGGACCTCGGTCTGGATCTTGTGGCCGAAGAGCAGGGCCTTCTTGGCCCGCTGCGGCAGCCCGGCCCAGGGGATGTCCGTACGGAAGCCGAGGGCTTCGGAGAGCGCGCCGATCAGGCGGCCGAAGTACTCCTTGGTGTGGCCGTGGGACCAGGGGTGGATCGCGCCCTCGTCGAGGGACTTCTCCTCGTCCGGGACGATCAGCTCCGGGTCGACCTCCATGCGCGTGCCGATGCCGGTGCAGTCGGGGCAGGCGCCGAAGGGTGAGTTGAAGGAGAAGGAGCGCGGCTCCAGCTCCTCGAAGGAGAGGTCGTCGTACGGGCAGTAGAGGTGCTCGGAGAACATCCGCTCGCGCTCGGGGTCGTCCTCGGGGAGGTCGACGAAGTCGAGCACGACCATGCCGCCGGAGAGGCCGAGCGCGGTCTCGACCGAGTCGGTCAGCCGGCGCTTGGCGCCGTCCTTGACGGTGAGGCGGTCGACGACCACCTCGATGGTGTGCTTCTCCTGCTTCTTGAGCGTGGGCGGCTCGGCGAGCTGGATGGTCGCGCCGTCGACCCTGGCCCGGCTGTAGCCCTTGGTCTGGAGGTCGGCGAAGAGGTCGACGAACTCCCCCTTGCGCTCGCGCACCAGCGGCGAGAGGACCTGGAAGCGGCTGCCCTCCGGCAGGCCGAGGACCCTGTCGACGATGGCCTGCGGCGACTGGCGGGAGATGGGGCGATGGCACTCGGGGCAGTGCGGCTTGCCGATCCTGGCGAAGAGCAGCCGGAGGTAGTCGTAGACCTCGGTGATGGTGCCGACCGTCGAGCGCGGATTGCGCGAGGTCGACTTCTGGTCGATGGAGACGGCCGGCGAGAGACCTTCGATGAAGTCGACGTCCGGCTTGTCCATCTGGCCGAGGAACTGCCGGGCGTACGAGGAGAGCGACTCGACGTAGCGGCGCTGCCCCTCGGCGAAGATCGTGTCGAACGCGAGGGACGACTTGCCCGACCCGGAGAGCCCGGTGAAGACGATGAGGGAGTCACGGGGCAGGTCGAGCGAGACGTTCTTCAGGTTGTGCTCGCGCGCGCCACGGACGATGAGACGGTCGGCCACGCCGGTCCGCACCTTTCTAGAGAGAAGCGGGGGAACTGAGCCCCTCTCCCAGGGTATGGGGGGCGCCACAGCGGTTTGAGAAGCTTTCCATTCCGAGCGTATAGCACGCACATTCGATTTACGGCCACCCTCTGACTCCTTCACCCGAATGAGTGGCAGAGCTAGGCTCGGCCGCATGACTGATCATGCGCACGACCTGGGAGCTGTACGCGAAGCGACCGAACGACTGCTCGACGCAGTCGGCAAACTGGACAACGCCGCTGTCGCCGAGCCGTCACGGTTGCCCGGATGGAGCCGGGGCCATGTTCTGGCCCACCTGTCACGTAACGCCGACGCGATCGGAAATGTTCTCCGGGGACTCCCGATGTACGCGAGCAGCGAAACCCGGGACGCCGACATCGCCGACGGCGCCCCCCGCCCGGCGGCCGAGCAGCTGACCGATCTGCGGGAGAGCGCGGAGGGCTTCCTGGCGGTCGCCGCCGCATACGCCGACTGGTCCCGTACGGTCACCCTGCGCAACGGGGTGACGGACTCCGCGGCCCGCGTCCCCTTCCGGCGCTGGGTCGAGGTGGAGCTGCACCACGTCGACCTGGACGTCGGCTACGAGCTGGAGGACCTGCCGGCGGAGTTCGTTTCGCGGGAGATCGCCTTCCTGACCGAGCGCTTCCTGGGCAACCAGGAGGTGCCCGCCAGGGCGCTGACCGACCTGGACGGCCGTACCTGGAGCACCGGCGGCGGCCCGCCGAGCGCCCTGGTGACGGTGCAGGGGCCCGCCGCCGAGCTGCTGGGCTGGCTCTGCGGCCGCCGTGACGGCGCCGCCCTGACCGTGGCCGGGGGCCCCCTGCCCGCACTGCCCCCGCTATAGGCTGAGCCGTATGACGTACAGCGGAGCGGTGAAGGTCGGCGGACCGGCGAGCGTGCACGAACTGACGGATCTGATGATCTCCAAGGTCGCCGTCGGCGAGATGAACAACAACGCCTATCTGCTGCGCTGCCGGGCGACCGGCGAGCAGCTGCTGATCGACGCGGCCGCCGAGCCGGAGACGCTGCTGGCGCTGATCGGTGACGACTCGATCGCCTCCGTCGTCACCACGCACCGGCACGGGGACCACTGGCAGGCGCTGGCCCAGGTGGTCGGGGCCACCGGCGCCCGGACGTATGCGGGCCGCTACGACGCCGAGGGCATCCCGGTCCCGACCGACGTCCTGGTGGAGGACGGCGACACGATCACCGTCGGCCGGGTCGGGCTGACCGCCCGCCATCTGGCCGGTCACACCCCGGGCTCCATCGCCCTGGTCTACGACGACCCGCACGGCGCCCCGCATCTGTTCACCGGGGACTGCCTCTTCCCCGGCGGGGTCGGGAACACGCTCCAGGATCCCGAGGCGTTCGCGAGCCTTCTGCACGACGTCGAGACGAAGCTGTTCGACCGGCTGCCCGACGAGACGTGGGTCTATCCGGGCCACGGGCACGACACGACGCTCGGCGACGAGCGGCCCCAGCTGCCCGAGTGGCGCGCCCGCGGCTGGTAGGCCGCGCGCCTCTCTCCGGCGCCTATCCCTCGTACGCGTACACAGCAGCGGCCGGGGCGGACGGCTTTCGCCGTACCGCCCCGGCCGCTGCCGGTGTCTCCCTGTGCCGCTCGGGGCGGCCCCGGGTCAGCTGTTGATGCTCTTGCTCTCCTCGTCGGACGGGCCGGCCGTCTCCGGCTTCCCGTCCTTCTCGGCCTTCTCCGCCTCGGCCGCCGCCATCTTCTTGCTGGCGATGAGGCTGGTGATCGTGGTGATCACCAGGACGCCGCCGATGACGGCGAGGGAGAACGGGATGGAGACGACGGGCACGTGCACCCCGTTCTCGTGCAGGGCGTGCAGCACCAGCTTGACGCCGATGAAGCCGAGGATCACCGACAGGCCGTAGCTGAGGTGGACCAGCTTCTTCAGCAGACCGCCGATGAGGAAGTACAGCTGGCGGAGACCCATCAGGGCGAACGCGTTGGCGGTGAAGACGATGTACGGGTCCTGGGTCAGGCCGAAGATCGCCGGGATCGAGTCCACCGCGAACAGCACGTCGGTCATACCGATGGCGAGCATGACCACCATGAGCGGGGTCATGACGCGCTTGCCGTTGTTGCGGATGAAGAGCTTGGTGCCGTGGTACTTGTCGGCGACACCGAAGCGGTGCTCGATCGACTTCAGGAGGCGGTTCTCCTCCCAGTCGTCGTCGTCCTCGTCGGCCCGCGCCTCCTGGATGAGCTTCCAGGCGGTGTAGATCAGGAACGCGCCGAAGATGTAGAACACCCACGAGAAGTTCGCGATCACGGCGGCACCGGCGGCGATGAAGATCGCCCGGAGCACCAGGGCGATCAGCACGCCGATGAGCAGCACGCGCTGCTGAAGCTGAGAGGGCACCGCGAACTTCGCCATGATCAGGACGAAGACGAAGAGGTTGTCGACGCTCAGCGACTTCTCGGTGATGAATCCTGCGAAGAACTCGCCGGAGGCCTGGCTCTCACCGACGACCGCGAGTCCGGCCCCGAAGAGCACGGCCAGCGCGATCCAGACGATGGTCCAGATTCCGGCTTCCTTGGTCGACACGTCATGGGGCTTGCGCCCGATGAAGAAGTCGACGGCGATCAGGGTTGACAGACCAACGATGGTCAGGACCCATACGGTCCATGAAACGTCCACTGCGCCTCCGGCAGTTCGCTACGGCTACTTGTCAGCGTCGTCGCTGCCGGAGGTCTCTTCCACCCTTGCACGCGCTACGCATGCCTGGACCGGCGCCCCGGGACCGATAACGGTCCGTATTGACGGGACGTCGCGTAAGGAGTACTCCCCTCCGTTCCCCGAACAGTACAGGCAACACCAAGTAAAGGTAAAGAAAAGGGTAAAGAACTCGTCAAAACCGCAGGTGAGGGGCTGGCTACCGCATCAGCGGCCGGCGGCTCGACGGGCGGCTGCCACCGCCGCGAGCACCTGTTCCAGGACGCGACTGCCCGGCGGAACCGCCAACGGCTCGTACGTCCAGGCATGCCCGACCCACGGATCGGCGAGGTGGCTGTCGGCTACCGGGGTGATCCGCAGGAGCGAACGCCACAGCGGGTCGAGCACCGGCCCGTACGCACTCGCCTCCTCCCGGTCCGCGACCATCAGGAGGTGCACCCCGACCGCGGGGCCCTCGTCGGCGAGATAGCGGAGCTGGGTGACGGCGCGGTCGTCGAAGCCGTGCGGGAAGTCGTTGACCACCAGCAGTTGCTCGCCGGTGTCCAGGTCTGGCGGGAGCGAATCGGCCGCCCCGGCCCGCACCGCCATCTGCACCAGGTCCACCCGCCGGGTGAGGTGGGCGAGGACCGAGGCCACTCCCCCGGGTCCGGCGGCGGGCGGCCCGGCGAGGACGCCCGCCTCGACCAGCGGGGCGAGCGGGCCGGCCGCGGCGCCCGCCGGGTCGATGACGTGCACCGAGAACTCACCGGGTGGATACACCGCGAGCAGCCGCGCCGCGTGGGCGACCGCGGTCTCCACGGCGAGCCGGCGCAGCCGGTCCGTGTCCATCAGGACGGCCGCCTCGGACGCCGTCCGTCCGCTGTCCACCCAGATCCCGCGCTCCAGCGGCAGCCGGACGAGCAGCGGTACGCGCAGGTCGGGGCGCTCGGGAAGGTGGAGGTCGCCGACGCGCAGCGCCATCGGTATCTCCATGGGGACGCGGTGGGCGTGCCAGACGGGGTTGCCCCAGCCGGCGTACGCGGCCGGGAGCGCGGGCTCGACGACTGCCGCCTCGGCTGCCAGCTGGGCCAGATCGCGGTCGAGCGCCTCCCGGGCCCGGGAGGTCAGCTCGTCGCGCTTGGCGCGGGCCCCCTCGCGGGCACGGTCGCCCGCGCCCCCGATCCGGTTGCGCGGGTCGGACAGGGCTCGGTCGAGCTCCTGGTCCATGCGGGACTCGGCGAAGTCCACGGCGCTGCGGTAAGCGGCGACGGCGCGGGCCAGATCCTCGAACATGCCCCAGATCTGGTTGTAGAGGCGCTCGTCCATCGACCAGCCGGTGGCGTCCCCGGCGACCGGCTGCGCGGCCTCTCCGGGCTGGGCCGCAGGCGCGGTGGGCGGGGGCGGCGGGGGCGCGGCGTGCTGCCGCCGCGGGTGCGCGTAGTTGATCGGGCCGTCGGCGGCGGATCCTGCGGGGGCCGGGCCCGGGGCGGTGTGCGGCTGGGGGGCGGTGGCCGGGTCGGTCAGCGGCTCGGGGTGCTCGGGGGCCGGGGGCGACGGGGGCGGGCGGTGGTCCGCGGAGCCCGCGGAGCCCGCGGAGCCCGTCGCGTGCCGTACGCGGTCGCCTTCCTGGGTCCGGGGCGGCGGCGCCACCGAGCGGGCCATGCCCCGGGTGACGGCCTCCTGAATGGATCCGGCCAGTCCGGTGGCCTCGGCCACACCCTGGTCGGCGAGCATCTCGGCGAGCCCGCCGGCGTACCCCTGCCCCACGGCGCGGACCTTCCAGGCGTCCTGGCGGCGGTAGAGCTCCAGGGCGCTGACCGCCGACTCGGCGTCCAGGCCGGTGAGCGTGAAGGTGGCGATCTCGGCACCGTCGAGACCGGTGACGGCGACGAAGGGGGCGGGAACGGCGCCGAACCGCGCCGGGCCGCCCGCTCCGACGGGAAGCGCGAGCAGCACGGTGACCCGGTGGGCGCCTGCGGGCAGTGCCTCCAGATCGACGGCGAGACGGTGATCGGCCGCCGCCTGCTGGGAGACCTCAAGACCGGGGAGCTGGGGCGAGCCGGGGTGGGCGATCCACTCGACGCCGCGCACCGTGCCCCGTTCGTCGCCGAGGGTGGCCCCGGCCACGACGGGCGTGCCCGCCGATACCCGGATCTCCAGACGGGTCTGGGGCAAGGTGTGGTTCTGCCCCCGGACCAGTTCGGCCGTCATTGCCCTGTCCCCCTCGACGATGGCCCGCGCGTCGAGGGGCGCGGTGCCGTGCGGTGCCGTGTTCTGCCGTTCCGTGTGTGACCTGTGCGCGGGTGCGGCCGTGTAGGCGCCTGCGGGTGTGGAGCCGTGCAGGTGCGTGCCGTGTGCGACCGTGCAAGTGCGCGGCCGTGTACGTGGGTGTGTGCCCTGTTGCCTGTGCGTGCCGCCGTGTGGGGGCAGCTCCCGGCGGCGGGTGCCTACGGGAGCTGCTCCTGGCCGTTCCGGTGCCGGCCGTGCCGGACCGGTGCGGGTCCTACAGGTGCGGGAGGATCGACGGCATCAGGTCCTGGAAGGTGCGGCCGTTGGCCGGGTTCCCGAGGGCCGTCATCTGCCATCCGCTGCCCGCGCGGTGCACCTTCGCCATGATCTGGGCGGTGTACTGGCCGCCGCCGTCGAGCGTGTACCGGGCGAGCTCCTGGCCGTTGGTCTCGTCGACGATGCGGCAGAAGGCGTGTCGGACCTCCTGGAACGTCTGCCCGGTGAAGGAGTTCACCGTGAAGACGATCTGGTCGATGTGGACCGGAACGCGCTGGAGGTCGACGAGGATCGCCTCGTCGTCGCCGCCGGAGCCGGCGCCGCCGACCAGGTTGTCACCGGTGTGCTTGACCGAGCCGTCGTCGCTGACGAGGTGGCGGAAGAACACGACGTCGACCGGCTGCTTGTCGGCGAAGAGCACCGCCGAGGCGTCCAGGTCGACCTCGCGGGTGCGTGAACCGAACAGGCCACGGCGCGGAGCCGCCTGCCAGCCGAGCCCCATCCGTACCGCGGTCAGGGTCCCCCCGTCGCTCTTCTGCAGGCTGATGGCCTGACCCTTGGTCATATTGACCGTCACGCGCTGTCCCCTCTCGGCATTGCCCCGCAACCATCCGTGTGCGGCTTCCCGGCACCCTACGCATTCCACCCCGGGCGGCAGCAGGCTCGGCCCGCTTTTGTGTCGCTCTTGCAACACACCCGGCGCGGCATGCCCGGCGCATCGGAAACGACACCGGAGACCGCACCGGAATCCGCGCTGGAACCGGTGCTGGAACCGGTGCGGGACCGCTGCGAAACCGGCACGCGTCAGCGGCGATCCCGCGCCCGCGGGGAACACCGGTCGCCGGGTCACCGGGTCACCGGGTCACCGGGGCACCGGGGCACCGGGATCAGGCGAGGCCCGCTTCCTTCATCTGGCGCAGTTCCTTCTTCAGTTCACCGACCTCGTCGCGCAGCCGGGCGGCCACCTCGAACTGCAGGTCCGCGGCGGCGGCCCGCATGCGCTCGGTCATCTCCTCGATGATCCCGGCCAGTTCGGTGGCGGGCCGGTCGCTGAGCACCGCGCCGGGCGAGGCCGCCCTGCCCTTCGCCCCGCCCTTGGCCGCCTTCGAGCCGAGCGCGGGCACCGGCGCCTTGGCCTCCTTGCCCTGCCGGTAGCCGGTGCCGAGGAGCTGCTCGGTGTCGACCTCCTCGCGGGCGATGGTCGCGACGATGTCGTTGATCTTCTTGCGCAGCGGCTGCGGGTCGAGGCCGCGCTCCGTGTTGTACGCGACCTGCTTCTCGCGGCGGCGGTTCGTCTCGTCGATTGCCTGCGCCATGGCCGGGGTGATCTTGTCGGCGTACATGTGGACCTGGCCGGAGACGTTACGGGCGGCGCGGCCGATGGTCTGGATGAGCGAGGTGCCGGAGCGCAGGAAGCCCTGCTTGTCGGCGTCGAGGATGGCCACGAGGGACACCTCGGGAAGGTCGAGGCCCTCGCGCAGGAGGTTGATGCCGACGAGCACGTCGTACTCGCCGGAGCGCAGCTCGCGCAGCAGCTCGATGCGGCGCAGGGTGTCGACGTCGCTGTGCAGGTAGCGGACCTGGATGCCGAGCTCCAGGAAGTAGTCGGTGAGGTCCTCCGACATCTTCTTGGTGAGCGTGGTGACCAGGACCCGCTCGTCGCGCTCGACGCGCTTGCGGATCTCGTGGACCAGGTCGTCGATCTGGCCCTCGGTGGGCTTGACCACGACCTCGGGGTCGACGAGGCCGGTGGGGCGGATGATCTGCTCGACGAACCCGTCGCCGCGCGAGAGCTCGTACTTCCCCGGGGTGGCGGAGAGGTACACCGTCTGGTCGATCCGCTTCAGGAACTCCTCCCACTTCAGCGGCCGGTTGTCCATCGCGGACGGCAGCCGGAAGCCGTGGTCGACGAGGGTCCGCTTGCGGGAGGCGTCCCCCTCGTACATCGCGCCGATCTGCGGGACCGTGACGTGGGACTCGTCCAGGACGAGCAGGAAGTCGTCCGGGAAGTAGTCGAGGAGCGTGTTGGGGGCGGTGCCGGGCGCGCGGTCGTCGAAGTGCATCGAGTAGTTCTCGACGCCGGAGCAGGTGCCGATCTGGTGGAGCATCTCGATGTCGTACGTGGTGCGCATGCGCAGTCGCTGGGCCTCCAGCATCTTGCCCTGCTTCTCCAGCTCGGCCAGGCGCTGCTCCAGCTCCTGCTCGATGCCGCTGACGGCCTTCTGCAGACGCTCGGGCCCGGCGACATAGTGGCTGGCGGGGAAGACGTGGACCATGGGGTCCTCGCTGATGATCTCGCCGGTCAGCGGGTGGAGCGTGGACAGGGCCTCGATCTCGTCGCCGAACATCTCGATCCGGACGGCGAGCTCCTCGTAGACCGGGAAGATCTCGATGGTGTCGCCCCGGACCCGGAAGGTGCCGCGGGTGAACGCCAGGTCGTTACGGCTGTACTGCATCTCGACGAAACGGCGCAGCAGCTGGTCGCGGTCGATCTCCTCGCCGACCTTGAGCCGGACCATGCGGTCCACGTACTCCTGGGGCGTGCCGAGGCCGTAGATGCAGGAGACGGAGGCGACCACGACGACGTCGCGCCGGGTGAGCAGCGAATTCGTCGCCGAGTGGCGCAGCCGCTCGACCTCCTCGTTGATGGAGGAGTCCTTCTCGATGTAGGTGTCCGACTGCGGGACGTACGCCTCGGGCTGGTAGTAGTCGTAGTACGAGACGAAATACTCCACCGCGTTGTTCGGGAGGAGCTCACGGAACTCGTTGGCCAGCTGGGCGGCGAGGGTCTTGTTCGGCGCCATCACCAGAGTGGGGCGCTGCAGCTTCTCGATCATCCAGGCGGTGGTCGCCGACTTGCCGGTGCCGGTCGCGCCGAGCAGGACGACGTCCTTCTCGTCGGCGCGGACGCGCCGCTCCAGCTCGGCGATGGCCGCCGGCTGGTCGCCGCTGGGCTGGTAGGGACTGACGACCTCGAAGGGCGCCACCGAACGTTCGATCTTGGAAACGGGCCGCATGCATCCACCGTACGGCCCGCCACTGACAACGGCCCCGGATCAGCGGTACCGGGCCCCTCCCGCCCCCTCCCGGGCGCTGCTCCGCGGGCGCTGCCGGCCCTGCGGACTCTGCCTGCCCCGCGGGCCGGGACCGGGCTCCCCCGTCACGGCCTGGGGGTCGAACATGAGCACCACGGCGGCCAGGAGCAGGAAGCAGCCGGGTCCTGCCAGCATCGGGCCGATCATCTCGGCGGGCCGGTCGCCGGGCAGGACGTCGGCCAGGTCGGACGGCAGGGTGGGCGGCAGGTGCAGGTGCACATCGAGCGCGGCCATGCCGGTGTAGTGCATTCCGGTCACCGCAACGGCCATCAGGATGCTCGCGCCGAGGCCGGAGCGGGCTCCCCGGAGGGTGACGGCGGCCCACAGGGCGCCCGTGGCGGCGATTCCGGCGATCAGCACCGAGAGGACGACGAGGGGCGTGTCGTACGCGAACCGCGCGTCCATACGCATGCCCGCCATGCCGAGATAGTGCATCGAGGCGATGCCGAGGCCGGTGATGGTGCCCCCCGTGATCAACGCCATGCGGGTCGCGCCCCGGTAGCCGACAATGAAGATGCCGATGCCGACCATCACCACGGCAATGGCCAGGCCTGCGAAGGTGAGGGGTTTGTCGTAGGAGATCGGGGTCTCCTGGACGGTGAAGCCCGTCATCGCGACGAAGTGCATGGTCCAGACCCCGGAGCCGATGGACAGCGACCCCAGAGCCAGCCAGCCGGCCCGCCAGGAGCGTGCGGCGTGAAAGGACCGGGTGGTGCAGCGGAGTCCGAGGGCGGCTCCCAGGGCAGCCATGAGGAAAGCCGCGACCGGAGTCACCAGGCCGTAGGTGAATCCGTCGACTGTTCCTTGCATGCGCGCACGCCCTTCGAAAAAGCCCGGGGTCGAGGAGAGTCCCCCAAGGGGCGAGTCCCGGCAGGCAGACAAAGAAAGCACATTTTATCGGCACGGCCGCGGGACGTGCTCCGGAGGTGGCCCCGGGATCGAAGGTTCCGTTCATTTCGCGGCCATCGCCGCCCCGCCGGGCGTTGGCGGGCCGCTGTCACTCTCTGCGTGTCCGCACACTCCCGACGTGAGGAGTCCCCGTGTTCGTCCGCACTGCCACCGCCTCCACCACGGCCGCCGCCCTGCTCGGCGCCGGCGCCCTGCTGCTGCCCGCCGACCGGCCCGAGGCTCCGGAGCGGCAGGACGCCCCGGTCGTCGTGGCCCACCGGGGGGCGTCGGGCTACGCGCCGGAGAACACCCTCGCCGCCGTCGACGCCGCCGACGCACTCGGCATCGAATGGGTCGAGAACGACGTCCACCGCACCCGCGACGGCGTGCTCGTCGTGCTGCACGACACCGACCTGAAGCGCACGACCGACGCCGAGCAGGTCTTCCCCGACCGGGCGCCGTGGGCCGTGAAGGACTTCACCGCGGCGGAGCTGGCGAAGCTCGACGCGGGCAGCTGGTTCGGAGCGCAGTTCACCGGGGCCCGGGTGCCGACGCTCACCCAGTTCCTGCACCGCATGGAGCGCAACCGGCAGAAGCTGCTGCTGGAGATCAAGAGCCCGGCGACCTACCCGGGCATCGAGCGGGACATCATCCGGGTCCTGGGGCGGTCGGGGTGGCTGGACCGCTCCCACGTACGGAGCCGGCTGGTCATCCAGAGCTTCGGCGCCGACAGCGTGAAGAAGGTGCACAGCCTGCGCCCCGACATCACGACCGGCTTCCTGGGCACACCCGCGGTGGCCGACCTGCCCTCGTACGCGGCGTTCACCGATCAGATCAACCCCTCGTACGCGACGGTCAGCGCCGACTACGTGGCGGCCGTCCAGCGGCTCAAGGGCCCGCACGGCAAGCGTCTGCGGGTGAACACGTGGACGGTCAACAAGGCGGCGGACGCGGTGAAGGCCCGTGACTTCGGGGTCGACGGCATCATCACCAACTTCCCCGACGTGGTGCGCGACGCGACGAGCTGACGCGGCCGGGGGCGGGCCCGTCGGTTTCCCGCCGACGGGCCCGCCGCTGTCAGTGGCGGGCCGTACGGTGGTCGGCATGAACAGCTACGGGACCGGTGCCGATCCGGCCGTCGAGTGGGCCGTCGTGGACAGCGACATCGGCCCGCTGCTGCTCGCCGCGACCGGGTCCGGACTGGTGAGTGTGTCCTTCCACGCCCGCCCCGCCGTGCGGGACGGGGTCCTCGACCGGTTGCGGACCCGGTTCGGCGCGGAGCCGGTGGAGGCGCCCGGCTCCGCGCGGCTCGCCGGGCCCGTACGCGCGCTCGCGGCGTATTTCGCGGGCGAGCGGCAGGATTTTGACCTCGATCTGGACTGGTCGCTCACCTCCGGCTTCCACCGTGAGGTGCTCCGCGAGCTGGCCTCCGGGGTGCCCTACGGGACGGTCGTCGGGTACGGGGAGCTGGCCGCGCGGGTCGGCCGGCCGGAGGGGGCGCAGGCGGTGGGCGCGGCCATGGGGGCCAACCCGCTGCCGGTGGTGGTGCCGTGCCACCGGGTGGTGGAGAGCGACGGAGGCCTGGGCGGGTTCGGCGGCGGTCTGGAGACCAAGCGGCGGCTGCTGGCGCTGGAGGGGGTCCTGCCGCAACCGCTGTTCTAGGGCCGCGGCGAGCGAGCCACTGTTCCGAGTCGGAGAGGCTCTGTACTCCGGAGTCGGTGGGGCGCTGTGTTTCGGAGTCGGTGGGGCACTGTGTTCTGGAGTCCGCGGCAATCGCTGCTCGGGAGAGCATGCGGAGGGCCGCTGTGCCACCGGATGGCCGCACGCCCCGCCGGGGAACATCCGGTCGATCACCGTCAGGGTCCGTTCACCCGTCCGGGTGCATGACGGCGCCCGAGCGGTGACACACTGCGCCGGTGACGCGACCTCTCTCCCTCCCCCAGGTAACGGCCGCCGGTATACCGGCTCTCCAGCGCCGGACGTCGGCCGTGCTCATCGTCAGCCAGATACTCGGCGGCCTCGGCGTGGCCGTCGGCATCGCCCTGGCCCCGATACTGGCCGCCGAGGTGAGCGGTTCGGAGGCGCTGTCCGGACTGGCGCCGACCGCGTCCGTCGTCGGCACGGCGCTGCTGTCGCTGCCGCTGGCCGCCCTGATGAACGCCCGGGGCCGCAGGTCCGGCCTGGCGCTCGCCTATCTGATCGGTGCGCTGGGCGGCGGCCTGGTGGTCCTCGCCACGACGCTGGCCAGCTTCCCGCTGCTGCTGCTCGGCATGGCCGCGTTCGGCGCGGGATCCCTGGCCGGTCTCCAGGCCCGGTTCGCGGCGGCCGACCTGGTGGGGCCGGAGCGGCGGGGGCGGGCGATCTCCGTCGTCGTCTGGGCCACCACGATCGGCTCGGTCGTGGGCCCCAACATCTCGGCCCCGGCGAGCCGGCTGTTCCGCGGTACGCCGGTGCCCGAGTCCGCCGGGCCGTATCTGTGCTCGGCCGTCGTGTTCCTGCTGGCCGGAGCGGTCGTGGCGCTGGCGCTGCGCCCCGATCCGCTCCTCACCGCCCGTGCCCTGGCTCCGGAGGGCCCGACGGGGCCGCCGAAGCGCTCGCTGCGCGCCGGGATCGAGGCCGTCCGGGAGTCGCCGATGGCGCGGCTCGCCCTGCTGACGGTCACCGTGTCGCACACCGCCATGGTGTCGATCATGGTCATGACCCCGGTCGATCTGGGCCGGCACGGCGCCGGTCTCCAGCTGATCGGGCTCGTGATCAGCGGGCACATCGCGGGCATGTACGCGTTCTCCCCGGTGATGGGGTGGCTGGCCGACCGGTTCGGCCGGCCGGCCGTGATCGGCCTGGCCGTCGGACTGCTGAGCTGCGCCGCGCTGCTGGCGGGCACGGCCGGGCCCCGGCACGGGCAGACCGCCGCGGGCCTGTTCCTGCTGGGCCTCGGCTGGTCGGCGGGGATGATCGCCGGTTCGGCGCTGCTCACCGACGCCGTGCCGCAGTCGGCCCAGGCCGCGGTGCAGGGGCTGTCGGACCTGACCATGAACGCCGCGGCGGCGGTGGGCGGGGCGGCGGCCGGGGTGATCGTCGCCCAGTGGGGATACGGCCCCCTCAACGCGATCGGCGCCGCGCTGCTGCTGCCGGTCGCCGCGCTCGCCCTGCGCCGGAGTCTGCGGCGGCCGGGAGCGGTCAGCGGCTGACACACCCCCGGACCGCCGGCCACAGCCACCGCAGCCACTACTACCGCCACCGCCAGCACTACCGCAACCGCCGCCGGCGCGACCGTAGTTATCGGCCACAGCTCTCAGAGGCTGATGTGGTACGCCTTGCGGAGCGTCTCGTGAACCGTCCAGGTCGTCCGGTCGCCCTCGCGCAGGACGCAGGCGTCCCCCTGGCCGATCTCCAGGGTCGCCCCGCCCTCGACCTCGACCGTCGCCCGTCCGCCGACGACCACGAACAGCTCGTTCGCCTCGGTGTCGGTGACCACGCCGGGGGTGATCTGCCAGATCCCCCGGAGCTGCTTGCCGTCGGCCGATTCCCACAGCACCTTGCCCGTCACCACGGGATCGCCCGAGACGATCTGCGCCGGATCGAGAGGTTCCGGTATGAGTTCGGCGTCCGGGATGTGCACGGCGAAGGAGGCGGGGACCTGGTCATGTGTCGTCATGGCCGGTCACCTTAGCGACCGCTTCCGGCCACCCCGCGGCCAGGACCCGCCCCAGGAGGTCCGTCCGTGGTTTGCACCCCTCCCGGCCGCGACAGGGATGGGGGCATGCCTCAGAACCCACCGGACCAGCGTCCCGCTCCGCGCGAGAACCCTGGGACGAACACCTACGAACCCGTGCTCTCGGCGGAGGTGCGGGCCGCTCTGGACGCCGGTCTGCCCGTCGTGGCACTGGAGTCGACGATCATCGCGCACGGGCTGCCGCGCCCCCGCAATCTGTCCGTGGCTCGGGAGCTGGAGGGGCTCGTCCGGTCCGCCGGCGCCGTCCCGGCCACCGTCGCCGTCCTGGACGGGCGGGCCCATGTCGGGCTGGGAGAGGACCAGTTGGAGCGGATCGCCGAGGATCCGGCGGTACGCAAGCTGGGGCACCGTGATCTCGCACCGGCGCTCGCCGCCGGGGCGAGCGGGGCGACGACGGTGTCCGCGACGGCGTTCCTGGCAGCGCGGGCGGGCCTCGGCGTCTTCGCGACGGGCGGTCTCGGCGGCGTACACCGGGAGTGGGCCGAGAACCAGGACGAGTCGGCCGATCTGCGGCTGCTCGCCCGCACCGGGATCACCGTGGTCTGCGCGGGGGTCAAGTCGATCCTCGACGTCCCGGCGACCCTCCAGCGGCTGGAGACCCTCGGCGTCTCCATCGTCGGCTACGGCACCGGGCACTTCCCCGGCTTCTACCTGAGCAGCTCCGGCGAACCCGTCGACTGGACGGTGCACAGCCCCGAGGAGGTGGTGGAGGTGATCCGGGCGAAGGAGGCGCTGGGCGGCCCGCCGGCCGCGCTGATCGTCGCCAACCCCGTAGCGGAAACGGACCAGTTGGATCCGGCACTGCACGACCGGGTGCTGGCGGAGGCGCTGGACGCGTGCCGGGGGCGGGGCGTCTCGGGGCAGGGCGTGACCCCGTTCCTGCTGGACCAGTTGATGCGGCGGACCGGGGGCGCGTCGCTGGAGGCGAACCTGGCGGCCGTCCGCGGAAACGTGACGCTCGCGGCGCGGATCGCCGTGGCGGCGGCGGACGCCCGGTGAACCGTCCGGCGGCGGGCGACGGGCTGCTGGTGGTGGGGGACGTGGTCACGGACGTGGTGGCGCGGTACGGATCGGCGCTCGCCCACGGTACGGACACGGCGGCCCGGATCCGTACGCTGCCAGGCGGCGCGGGGGCCAACGTCGCCTGCTGGGCGGTGCGTTCGGGGTGCACGGACGTGCGGCTGCTGGCCAGGGCGGGGGCGGAGTCGGCCGACTGGCACCGAAAGGAGCTGGAGCGGGCGGGGGTGCGGGCGTTCCTGGCGGTGGACGACGCGTTCCCGACGGCGACCGTCATCGCCCTGGTGGACGCGGCGGCGGAGCGCACGTTCCTGACCGACGGCGGGGCGGTGCTGCGGCTCACCGTCGAGGACTTCGCGCCCACGATGCTCGACGGTGTCGGGCGGCTGCATCTCTCCGGCTACCTCCTGTTCGCCGCGGTGAGCCGGGCCGCCGCCCTCCTCGCCCTGCGCACCGCCGTGGAGCGGGGCGTTCCGGTGAGCGTGGACCCGGCGTCGGCCGGGTTCCTCGGCGAGCTGGGGCCCGAGCGGTTCCTGGAGTTCGCGGAGGGTGCGGAGCTGTTGCTGCCGAACGCGGACGAAGCCCGCCTGCTCACCGGGCTGCCCGGACCGGAGGCCGCGGCGGCCGAGTTGAGCCGGTGGTTCCCGCGCGTCGTCGTCACCCTGGGCGCGCGGGGAGCCGTGGTGGCCGCCGGGGGCGAGGTCGTCGGCCGCGTCCCCGCTCCGCCGGTGCGCGAGCCGGTCGACTCGACGGGGGCGGGCGACGCGTTCACCGGCGGCTTCCTCGCGGCGCTGCTGGCCGGGGCCGACGACCTGGCCGCTGCGGCCGAGGGCTGCCGGGCGGGGGCGGCGGCCGTGGCCACGGTGGGCGGCCGGCCGCCGGTCCCGTGACGGGCGGTGCCGGGTGGTGACGGACGGGCGGTGCCGGGGGTGACGGACGAGCGGTGCCGGGTGGTGACGGACGAGCAGTGCCGGGTGGTGACGGACGGGCGGTGCCGGGGCGGGCCCCGTTCACCCGCTCCCGGGCAGCCCCGACCAGGCGGGGCGCGACGGGTCGTCCGCCCGGACCACCACGTCCGCGCGGTCCGAGGGCGCCACCTCGTCCTCGTACCGGGCGAAGGCGGGCAGGGTCCAGCGTTCCGGCTCCGCCGTGCGGCGCCGCAGCGCCCCCGGGGACAGCCGCAGATGGACGCTGAGCGCGAACGGGAACCAGTGCCCCAGCAGGAACGGGCCGTGCACGACGACCACCCCGCCCTCGGGCAGGGAGTGGTACGGGCTACGGGTGGCCCGGTCGGTCACGGGGTCCCACAGATCGGGCAGCACGCGGCCGGATCCGCCGGCCTCCAGCGGCCCGAACACCTCGCGCCACAGCGCCCCGGTGTCGTACCAGCTGTCGGCGTACGCGTCCGGGTCCCGCTTCCCGTACTCGAAGCGCAGGCTCGCCGGGCGCAGGAAGCCCTCGGTGGAGATGACCAGCACCGCACGGCCGAGCAGCCGCAGCTCCCGCGCGAGGCGCTCGGCGCTCTCGCCGGTGCGGGCGGCCGGCGCGCCGTCGATGCCGAGCGCGAGCCAGGGCCCGCCGTCGGCGGCGGACAGCCCGTCGGCGTACCGGGCCAGCTCGCCGGCCAGCCGTTCCCAGGTGATCGCTTCGAGTCTCACGGACCCATCATCGCCGCACCGGCGGAGGGCCGGTCGGGTGAGGGAGGTCCGGCCGCCCGTGAGCGGGGTCCGGCCGCCCGCGCGGAAGGTCAGGCGCCCCGCAGTTCGGCGGCGAGCGAGCCCTCGCCGATCACCTCGACGCGGCCGTCCTTCACCGCCTCCGCGAGGGTCGCCCCACCCCGCGCGAGCTCCAGACACACCTCGGCGTCGAGGACGATCCGGGCGTCGGGGCGGTCGGCGGGGCCGTAGCCGTACACCGCGGGGACCTCTTCGGCGGCCGTGAGCGCGCCTCCCGCTCCCCCACCGAGCCGGAGGTGGAACTGGCCCTCCTCCAGCCGGACTTCGAGAACGCCCGCCCGGGTGAGCCCGGCGAGGGCGCCGAGCAGGGGCAGGGCGAACCAGTGGGCGCGCACCGCGTCCGTGGGACGGCGCTCGGCGAGGGCCGGCGCCCCCCACCCGGCGAGGGCGGCGAGGACGGGCAGCAGGCCGTGGCCCCGCGCGGTCAGCTCGTAGACCGTCGCGGCCGACGGGGGCGGCAGCTTGCGGCGCAGGGCCAGTCCGGTCTGCTCCATGTCCTTGAGCCGGGAGGCCAGCACGTCCGTGCTGACGCCGGGCAGGTCGGCGTGCAGGTCCGTGTACCGGCGCGGCCCGCCCAGCAGTTCACGGACGATCAGCAGCGTCCACCGGTCGCCGACGGAGTCGAGGGCGCGGGCGGTGGCGTCGAACTGGTCGTAGCTCCGGCGACGGACGGGGCGTGCTGCTGGCTGCTGCTGACGTGGCATGCGACGCAGTCTAGACATGTTGTTGGACTTTCCAAGCTGAAGCTTGGTAAAACCAAGTATCGCAATTCGGCTCGGGAGGCAGCGCATGGAGTTCCGGCAGTCCAGCAAGCTCAACGAGGTCTGCTACGAGATCCGGGGCCCGGTCATCGAGCACGCCAACGCCCTGGAGGAGGCGGGCCACAGCGTGCTCCGGCTCAACACGGGCAATCCCGCGCTCTTCGGTTTCGAGGCCCCCGAGGAGATCGTCCAGGACATGATCCGGATGCTGCCGCAGGCGCACGGATACACCGATTCGCGCGGCATCCTCTCGGCCCGGCGGGCGGTGGTCCAGCGCTACCAGGCCATGGGGCTGACCGAGGTCGGCGTGGACGACGTGTTCCTCGGCAACGGGGTCTCCGAACTGATCTCCATGGCGGTGCAGGCGCTGCTGGAGGACGGCGACGAGGTGCTGATCCCGGCCCCGGACTTCCCCCTGTGGACGGCGGTGACCACGCTCGCGGGCGGCAAGGCCGTGCACTACGTCTGCGACGAGGAGTCCGACTGGAATCCGGATCTCGCCGACATGGCCGCGAAGATCACCGACCGGACCAGGGCCGTCGTGATCATCAACCCGAACAACCCCACCGGCGCGGTCTATCCGCGCGAGATCCTCGAAGGCATCCTCGATCTGGCCAGGCGGCACGGGCTGATGGTGTTCGCCGACGAGATCTACGACCAGATCCTGTACGACGGGGCCGAGCACCACAGCGCGGCGGTCCTCGCCCCCGACCTGGTCTGCCTCACCTTCAGCGGTCTGTCGAAGACGTACCGGGTGGCCGGCTTCCGGTCCGGCTGGATGGTGGTGTCCGGTCCCCGGCAGCACGCCCGCAACTACCTGGAGGGCCTCACCATGCTGGCCTCCATGCGCCTGTGTCCCAACGCCCCGGCTCAGTACGCCATTCAGGCCGCCCTCGGCGGACGGCAGTCGATCCGGGAGCTGGTCGCGCCCGGCGGGAGGCTGCACGAGCAGCGCGACCGGGCCTGGGAGCGGCTGAACGAGATCCCCGGCGTCTCGTGCGTGAAGCCGAAAGGCGCGCTGTACGCCTTCCCGCGCATCGATCCGAAGGTGCACCGCATCGTCGACGACGAGAAGTTCGTGCTGGACCTGCTGCTGCGGGAGAAGATCCAGGTGGTGCAGGGCACCGGCTTCAGCTGGCCGCGCCCGGACCACTTCCGCATCCTCACCCTCCCGTACGCCGACGACCTCGACGCGGCGATCAGCCGCATCGGCCGCTTCCTGAGCGGGTACCGGCAGTGAATACCGGCAGTGATGCGCGCGCCCCGTCCGGCCGGGGTCGGGTGAAGCGGATCCGGCCGAGGGCCGGGTGCGGCGGATCCGGCCGGGGGTCAGATGAGGCGGAAGAGATCCGCGGCGGCGTGGACGTCGGTGAGGTCCTCGATGGAGCGGAGGTTGTCGCACAGCGCGTCCAGGACCGAACCGGCCTCGGCGGCGCCGGGGGCGCCGACGGCGAGGCCGAAGACGCGGAAGCCCAGCACCCGCCTGGCATCGTTCCAGCCTCGCATCCACTCCTCGGTGACGCCGCATTCGTCGTCGGTGATCATCACGATGTCCCCGCGCGTGGTGGCGGCGTCGTCGAACTCCTCCTCCAGCAGTTCGCGGGCCGCGGTCAGGGGCGTCTGGTAGCTGGTGCCGCCGCCGAGGAAGGTCTCCGCGAAGTCGAGCACCCGCTCGATGCCGGCGGGCCGGCCGGCCGGGAAGCGGAAGACCTGGATCCTGTCCTCGGCGGAGAACAGGATGCCGACGAAGTCGCGCCCGGCATGGCGGGCCTGGTCCAGCAGCGCCAGGGCGCACGCCTTGGACCACGCCTCCCGCGTGACTCCTCCGGGCCCCGCCGCGTACATCGAGTGGGAGGTGTCCACGCACGCGATGACGGCGCCCCGCCCCGTCGGCTGCTCGCCCCGGCTGTCGTAGAGCATCAGCTCCCCGGCGGCGTACCGCGCGGCGAAGACGGCACGCAGTTCGGGCAGCCCGAGGTTGGCCAGCTCGGAGGGGATCAGGCGGGAGAGGTCGTCGCCGAGCGTGACGCCGACCAACTCACCGGCGGTGCTCTCCACCTTGCGGGCCCGCTCGCCGTCGGCCATCTGCCGGAAGCGGCCGATCAGTTCGGCCCATCGGGCGAGACGACCGGCGCGCAGCCTCTCGGCGAGCCGGGCGCGGCGCGCGTACGGCATCCGCTCCAGCTCGCCGGGGCCCACACCCCAGGCCCGCATCAGCACGGCCTCCTCCCGGGCGGCCTCGGCGGCCTTCGCCGCCGCGTGGTGCGCGGCGGTGCGGAGGCCGGGGACGGCGGCGGCGCCCTGCTCGGCAGCCCGGGCGGCCACTCGCGCGGCGGTTCCGGTCGCCTCGGCGGCCTCGATCGCCCGATGGACGGCGTCGGCGGTCGAGGCCGGTACGCCGCCGTCCTCATCGGCCTCTTCGGCGGCGCGCTGGAGCGCCTCGGCCACGGCGGTCGCAGCGCTGTCGGCGTCCTGGAGGGCCTTCGCCGCCCGCTCGGCCCGCCCCTGGGCGTCCTGGGCGCGCTCCAGCATCCTGCGCAGGGCGCCGGACTGGGCGAGGACGGCCATGGCGGCGGCGTAGGGGTCGCCGACGGTTTCCCGGCGCAGTGCGGTGAAGTCCGGTGACTCCACCAGTGCGGTGACGATCTGGTGGTTGACCAGCCGCGAGGGTGCCATCTCCGTCCGCTCGCGCAGTCGGAGGCCGGCCTTGTAGGCGGCCAGGAACACATCGGCCAGGAGGTCGGCGGCGTGGCCGTGGCGCTCGCCCAGCTCCTGGGCCAGCTCGCGCAGTCCTTCGGACTGTTCGCAGGTGTCGCGCCAGGTGAACCGTTCGAACCGGTCCGCGACGACGGCCCCGGTGCTCCGCTCGGCCGTGGAGTGGCCCAGCCACGTCCGGGCCCGGCCCGCCAGTGCGTCGAGCGCGGACGGCGCCCTGCCGGCGCCGCTGTTCCTCCCGGCGGTCAGAGCCGGTCCTGGACCATGCTCGCGTCCATGCCGAGCGCCTCGGTGAGGACGCGGGCGCGGACGGCGCGCTGACGGCCGGTGACCCGGTCGATGGCGGCGGTGGAGCGGCCGGCGCCCGCCGCCTCGGCACGCAGTTTCTCCAGCCGCTTGCCCGCCGTGGCGAGTTTGTTGTGGGCCTTCTTGATGACCCAGTCGCTGAGCGCCTCGCGGGACTGCCCCGCCATGGCGTCGAGCTGGGCCTCCAGCTCGTCGAGGGCGTCGGCCAGGTCGAGCGCCTCCTTGGCGTCGGGGTTGACCAGGTGCAGCACCTCACGCTCGACGGTGGGGCGCTGGGCCGGGGAGTCCCACAGCACGTGGGTGAGCACGGTCAGGTCGGTCTCGGCGACCGCCGGGCGGCCGTCGAGGTACGCGGACGCCTGGAGCAGCCGCACCGCCTGCCGCCAGCGGCGGTCGGAGGCGACGAGCTCCTTGCGGCGCAGGGCCGCCCGCAGCGCGCACACGGCGTCCACGATGGCGTCGGGGACGTCCACGGCCGGGACGGATCCGGTCACCGCGTGCTGCAACGCGGTCAGTCCGACGGTGGTACGGACCGGGGCCGCCGGGCGGCTGACGGCGGAGCGGACCAGCGCGGCGAAGTTCGACGGGTCCGCCAGGTATCCGACCTCGATCCGCACCAGCAGCCGGTCGTAGATCGCGGCCGTGTCCTCCCCGGTCGGCAGTTCGTTGCTCGCCGTGATGGCGCCGATCAGCGGGCAGCGAATCGGTTCGCCGCCGCTCTCGGGGTGGTAGATCCGCTCGTTGAGGTAGCCCAGGGTCTCGTTCAGCGCCGCCGTCGAGCACTTGAAGATCTCGTCGATGAACGCGACGTGCGCGGTCGTGGCACGGCCCTCGTACACCTGGCGGTACTCCCCGCTGGCCAGCGCGGCGACGTCGACGGGACCGAACATTCTCGTCGGCGCGGTGAACTTCGACAGGAGGATCTCCCAGTAGGCGGCCCCCTCGACCCTGCCGGTGAGCTCCCGGGCGATCTCGGACTTCGCCGTTCCGGGCGGGCCGAGCACCAGCGAGTGCTGCCCGGCCAGCAGCGCCACCACGAGCGTGCGCACCACGTCGGCCCGCTCGTAGAAGCGGTCCGACACCTCGTCACAGATCGCCCGCAGCCGGGCGGCTGTGGACTGCGCGTCCCCTGAGCCCTGCACGTCCCCTGCACCTTGCACGTCTGCACCTCGCACGTCCTGCATTGTGCCCTGCGGGTCCCGCGGCCCCGTGGTCGGCTCCGGGTCTCCCCCGCCGCCCGGGAACGGGAGCGGGCCCGGAGGCGTAGCCGGCCTCCGGGCCCTGAGTGTGCCGCCCATCGGGCACGCCGGCACGTTTAAGGATCCGGGTCAGTCTGATGTCGTCGCGTCCTGCCTTTGGACCACCGCAGATCGAAGCTCTGCGGGCCGGACTTGAACCGGCATTTCGACGCGCGCGGGCCCGGGCCCGTTCGATCCGGCGATCGGCGGCGAATGCTGAGTCTGGAGCAATAGTCTGAGATTGACGGCGGTCTGCCTCTGCCTGCTTGGGCTACTCCGGCCCGTGCCGGAGGGAGGAGTTGAACCTCCACTGGAACCGCGCCTTCACGACAAGCCTCAGTTTCAGCTTGCGCTCCTCGCGCACCCCGGCCGCCTTGAGCGGCGCCCGGGGAATCCATGGTCGGTCACCCGAAGAGGTAACCGAATACCGCATCACCCACCCGCTGGTCGGTGACGTCTGCGCCGTTGGCCTCCTCGCGGGCGAACTTCACGGCCTGCTGGAGCTTCTCGATCCGGTCCAGCAGTTCGTTGACGCGTCGCGCCGGAAGCGCCCCGGAGAACTTGACCGTCGTCCAGTACCCGATCGGAATGTCCTCGTAGTACACCTCGACCTGCGCCGGGTGCTTCTCGGTGGCCTCCGCCTTCACGTGGTTGCGGGGCACCTTCTTCGTGCGGACCGTGCGGACCGGCTCGGTCTTCCAGGAGTCCGTCGAGGGGTCCTGCACCCAGGCCTCGGCGGCGTCCAGCACGGGCAGCTTGCGGACGAAGGTGTTGAGGTCGGTCAGCTGCTTCTCCAGGAAGAGCAGATACGACACCGGCACCTCGCTCACCAGCACCCGGCCGTCGACCGACACATCGGCCCTGGCCGAGCAGTTCGCCCAGTCCTTCGTGGCGGTCACATCGAAGAGCCGGGTCAGGGTGACCGCGGTGTCCCGCAGCACGTCCTCGGCCTTGACCTGGACGAGCGTCGACTCGGGCGGAAGCTGTTCGCCCTCCTCGTCCTTGGGCTGGTAGGTCCGGGAGATCCCGGCCAGCAGTCCGGTCTTCTGGAGGCCGTGATGAGCCGCCGTCAGGTCCTGGTGTGCCTTGGACTTGACGCCCTTCTCCACTGCGATGATCTGATTGAGTTTCGCCACGTCGTGGACGCTAACAGGGGCGAGTCTCCCCTGGCCAAGGGTTTTACCGTACGTACGACGGGTCGTCGGTCCCGGAGGCGTCGGGGACGGAGTCGCCGGCCAGCAGGGCCTCCAGGGCGGCCACCGGGTCGGGGTCCGGGGCGGCGCGCGGCCACCAGTCGTCGGCGCCGGGATCGGATTCGTAGCCGTACCACCGGTGGTCGTGGCCGAAGCGGAGCTGGAGCGAACCGTCGGGGTGGGTGAGGTGGTTGCGCCAGGGTGCGAAGCGCGGGAAGTCGGCGGCGGCGAGCGCGGGCCTGGCCCGGTCGAAAGGGCCGGCCGGCGGGTCCCAGGGCGTCTCCAGGACCGCGAGGCCCTCGGCACCGCCCTGCCGCCAGGCGGCGACGGCGCGGGCCAGGTCGGTGGTGGTGCGGCCGGTGGCGTAGGCCAGCTCCCGGTAGAGCGCGCGGGTGGTGGCGGTGAGCCCGGCGGTCGGCCGGGCGGCGGCGAGGCGGACCGCATCCTGCCACGGGGTGAGCCCGGCCAGCGGATCACGGCCCGTGGTCAGCAGGGCGTGGGCGCGGGCGGCGGCGTCGGTGGCGAGGTGGTCCAGGCCCAACGGGTCGCGGGCGCCGGGCAGATCCGGATACGACGGTGGCTGGCCGGGATGCGGCGGTACGGGCAGGGGCGCCGGGAGCGGCGGCAGGAAGCGGGCGGCGAAGGCCTCCCGGGCCCCGACCGACGGGACGGCGGGAGCGGCGGGGCGCTCACGGGCGGAGTGTTCGGCGTTGCGCCGGCCCAGCTCGTCCAGCAGCTCGCGCTCGCCCCGGCCCCGCATCAGCAGCAGGACGAACGGGTCGCTGTCGAGCAGCAGGGCCGTCTGGAAGCAGAGGGCGGCGACGTGCTTGCAGGGCCGCCCGTGGTCGGGGCAGGTGCAGCTGGGGTCGAGGTCGTCGGCGGCGGGCAGCAGCCGGACACCGGCCTCCTCGGCGGTGTGCGCCAGGGAGTGCGGCATCTCCTTGGCCAGCAGCGCGGACAGATGGCCCGGGTGGGCGGCGACCGCGTCGAGCAGGGTCTCCCAGCCGGGGTCGGTGAAGGTGCGCAGCCGCAGTTCGGCGCGGTAGGGGCGGGCCCGGCTGCCGTGCACATAGGCGACGACCCGCCCGGGGGTGACGGTGATCGCGGCGACCTTGCCGTCGTCGGCGTACGCACGGCCGCGGGCGAGGCGGGCCTCGTCCATCGACAGCGATTCCACAGCGTCCACCCAGGCCCGGCCCCACCAACTGCCCGCGAAGGGCTCGCCCTCGGCGGAGGTGCGGGCGGGCACCGCCTCGAAGGTGCGCCGCAGATCGTCCGGGCCGGGCCGGGCGCGGGGGGCCGATCTCCGGGCGGCCGGGCCGGTGGTCGGGCGCGGGCTCATGCGGGCCTCCGCAGCGATACGAGGTCGGCGAGGTCACGGTCGCTGAGCTCGGTCAGGGCGCTCTCGCCGCTGCCGAGCACCGCGTCGGCCAGGACCCGCTTGGACTCCAGCAGCTCGGCGATCCGGTCCTCCACCGTGCCCTCCGCGATGATCCGGTGGACCTGCACGGGCTGGGTCTGGCCGATCCGGTACGCCCGGTCGGTGGCCTGCTCCTCCACGGCGGGGTTCCACCAGCGGTCGAAGTGGACGACATGGGCGGCGCGGGTCAGATTCAGCCCGGTGCCGGCCGCCTTGAGGGAGAGCAGGAAGACGGGGACCTCGGCGGACTGGAAGCGGTCCACCATCCGCTCCCGCTCGGCGACCGGCGTACCGCCGTGGAGGAGCTGGGAGGGGATCGCGCGGGAGGCGAGGTGCGCGGAGAGGAGCTTCGCCATCGCCACGTACTGCGTGAAGATCAGGACCGAGCCCTCCTCGGCCAGGATCGTGTCGAGCAGTTCGTCGAGGAGGGCGAGCTTGCCGGAGCGGCCCGTGAGCCGGGTCGGCTCCTCCTTCAGATACTGGGCGGGGTGGTTGCAGATCTGCTTGAGCGAGGTCAGCAGCTTCATGACGAGACCCCGGCGGGCGATGCCCTCCGCCGCCTCGATCTGCGCCATCGTCTCGCGGACGGCCGCCTCGTAGAGCGTGGCCTGCTCGCGGGTGAGGGAGACGGGGTGGTCGGTCTCCGTCTTGGGCGGCAGCTCGGGGGCGATGCCGGGGTCGGACTTCTTGCGCCGCAGGAGGAAGGGCCGCACCAGCCGGGACAGCCGTTCCACCGCCTCCTCGTTGCCCAGGCCCGCGGCGGTGCCGGTGTTCTCCACGATCCGGGCGTGCCGGGCCCGGAACGCCTTGAGCGGGCCGAGGAGTCCGGGTGTGGTCCAGTCGAGGAGCGCCCAGAGCTCGGAGAGGTTGTTCTCGACGGGGGTGCCGGTGAGGGCGACCCGGGCCGGGGCGGGGATGGTGCGCAGCGCCTTGGCCGTCGAGGAGTGCGGATTCTTGACGTGCTGCGCCTCGTCGGCGACGACCAGGCCCCAGCTCTGCTCGGCGAGCTGGGGGGCGCTGGAGCGCATGGTGCCGTAGGTGGTGAGGACGAAGCCGCCGTCCGGGTCGCTCAGGGTGCGGTCCGTGCCGTGGAAGCGCCGCACGGGGACGCCGGGGGCGAAGCGGTTGATCTCGCGATGCCAGTTGCCGAGGAGGGAGGCGGGGCAGACCACCAGGGTGGGCGAGGGGTGCGCCCGGTGCAGGTGGAGGGCGATGAGGGTGATCGTCTTGCCGAGGCCCATGTCGTCGGCGAGGCAGCCGCCCAGGCCGAGCGAGGTCATCCGGTCCAGCCAGCCCAGACCGCGCAGTTGGTAGTCGCGCAACGTCGCGTCGAGGCCGGGTGGGGGCGCGATCGTGGTGTCCTGGGCGAGGATCCGCGTACGGAGGGCGGCCAACGCCCCTGCGGGGACGGCGTCCACCCGCTCGCCGTCCACCTCCGCGCTGCCGGTGAGGGCGACGGCGAGCGCGTCCACCGGGTCCAGGAGCCCCAACTCCCGCTTGCGCGCCTTGCGTACGAGGGCGGGGTCGACGACCACCCACTGGTCGCGCAGCCGCACCACCGGGCGGTGGGCCTCGGCCAGGGTGTCCATCTCGGCCTCGGTCAGCCGCTCATCCCCCAGGGACAGCTGCCAGTCGAAGGCGAAGAGGTGCTCGGCGTCGAAGAAGGACGTGCCGTCGGTGGCGGACCCGGGCGCGGGCCGCACGACGGCGGTCGCGGTGAGGGAACGGGCCAGCTCGCGCGGCCAGTGCACCTCGACCCCGGCGGCGGCCAGCCGGGATCCCGCGTCGCTCAGCAGCTCGTACAGCTCGTCCTCGGTGATCGCGAGCACATCGGGGACGGGCTGCCCCAGCAGCCGTTCCAGCGGCGGCCAGAGGCGGGCGGCGCGGCGCAGCGCCAGCACCGCGTCGACCCGGGCCCGCGGCCCGAACGGCTCGTCCGCCGCGCCGTTCCACAAAGCGGCCGCGTCCACCACGTAGGTCGGGTCGGCGAGACTGTGGACCTGGACGACGGCAGCGGCGGCGTGCCGGACCGCCGGGTCGTCCGGGTGTTCCGGCCGCGCGGGTCCCCCGTCGGTCTCCGCCTCCTCGCGGGCGGCCGCGACCGCGTAGGTGTCGGCGGTGTCGAACAGCTCGTACGCGGAGAGGTCCAGGCGGAGCGAGACCCGTACGCCCGCGTCCAGACCCGAGGCGACCTCCACGGCCCAGGCCGCGGCCTGGGGCAGATGCTGGGCTTCCCGTGCGGCGAACGGCGCGCCCATCGCGAACGCGGCGGCGGGGGTGCGCGGCAGGGTGTCGGCGACGGCGTCCAGGAACGCCCCGATCAGCGCCTCGGAGTCGGGGAGCCGGAGCGGCTCGGAGCCGGGGACGGGCGCCGCGTGCCCCTCGGGCGGCAGGGCGGCGGCGACCGCCCGCAGATGCGCGACGTCCTCGGCGTCCCTCGGGCCCGCCCGCCAGGCGTCGTGACCGTCCGCGGTGAGTCCGGGCAGGAGCCTGCCGCGGGCGACGAGGTGAAGGGCGTGCAGCGCGGCCGCGCCCCAGCAGCGGGTGGCGGGGTGGGCGGAGCCCTGATGGCGCGCCCGGACGAGCAGGGGCAGCGCGTCGGCCACGGACAGCACAGCCGCGGGCATCGCGACGGCGCGGACGCTCCCGGGGCCGGCCGCCGGGTCCGGCCGGACAAGCGTGAGCCGGGCGGTGGTGCACGCGACGGAGTCGGGACCGCCCGGGGTCTCCGCGTACACGAAGGGCGTCCCGCTCCGCCCCTGCGCGCCGTCGAGCCACGGGTCGGCGTCCGTATCCGGGTCCCAGAAGGCGATGCGGCCGTCCCTGGGCACCGGACCGGGCAGGAAGACCGCCGCGCAGCGCAGCAGGCGTCCGGCGTCGGCGGTCCGGGACGTGTCCTCGGTGCCCCGCGGCTCGCTCTCGCGGGTTCGTGCCGTCATGTCCGTCACCCCCTCCCACCTGATCCACGGTCTCCGTCGGCACGGAATGTGCTGACTCCGCGAGTCTAGGCGGGAGGTCTGACAGCGCGGACGCCCGCCGCATCGTCCCAGGTCAGCGGCGACGGAATCGATCGAGCGGATGCCCCGCTCCGCGCGTGGGCCGCCACGCTCGGTGATGGGCGAACGGCTGTTCCGACGATGACGGTGCGGTCGGGGCGGGGGCGGCGGGAGGCACGGTCGGGGCGAGGGCGGCGGGAGGCACGGTCGGGGCGAGGGCGGTGGAAGGCGCGGTCGGGGCGAGGAGGTCGGCAGGTACGGCCGGGGCGGGAGGTACGGCGGGTTCGTCGTGCCCCGTCTCCGCCGCCGTCGGCTGCTGCGCGCGCTCCAGGAAGCGGAGCAGCTCCACCGGGAAGGGCAGCACCAGCGTGGAGTTCTTCTCCGCCGCGACGGCGACCACGGTCTGCAACAGCCTCAGCTGGAGCGCCGCGGGCTGGGGGCGGGCATCTCGCCGGCCGCCTGCGCCGGCTTCTTCGAGGCCTGGAGCTCCGCGTCGGCGTTGATCACCCCTAACCCGGTCGGCCGCGCACCGGATGCCTGCCCGCCCCGGGGCGGGCAGGGTGGCCAGCGCCAGCACGTCTTCGCGACGTACCGAATCGCCGGACGAGCACCGGACGAGCAGACGAGGACCCGCCCATGTCCGTGACCGCCACCGTTCCCCGCCGCCGACGCCGCCTCGGGATCGCCGCCGGAGCCTCGCTCCTCGCCCTCGCCGTCTCGGGTTGCTCGGGGCTCGGCCGCACCGCGGTGGGCCCGGTGACGTACACGACGGAGCGCGAAGCGGTGCTCCAGGTGAACAGCCCGTCGGTGCGCGGCTGCCACCGGATCGCTCCTGCGGGAGCTCGCGAGGTGGAGAACGGGACACTGGTCGACGCCATCATGTACCGCACACCTGACTGCACGGGCGGCAGTACGATCTATGTGCCGACTGGGTTCAGCGATGTGACGGCTACGGGCAGCGAGCCGTGGCGCAGCTACAGCTTCGTGCACTGAGCGACAGGGGCGGGCCGCCGGCAGGCCGGCGGCTGGGTCAGAGCACGGGCCGGGCCAGCAGCCACGTGCCGTCGTCGGTGAGGGGGCGCTCCACCGCGAGTCCGGCCGTCGCCAGATGCCGGGCGATGTCCTCGTCGGACAGCTCCCGCGACAGGAAGGTCTGCGTCCACCGCGCGTCGTCGAAGTGATACTCCGCGCGCACCGAGCGCACACCGTCGCCCACCGGATCCGCGGAGACGATCCGGATCAGACCGCCGGACGGGTCGGTCCGCTCCCACGGCAGCTCCGAGCGGTGGGCGACCCCCTCGCGCTGGACGAGGACGATCCCGTCGTCCCGCACATGGTCGCGGCAGACGCGCAGCATTCCGTCGCGCACCCGGTGCTCGCCCGCGTGGACCAGGAACGAGCCGAGCAGCACCACGTCGAACCGCTCGCCGCCCAGGTCCAGCGCTTCGATGGGGCTGCGCACCCTGCGCGCCCCGACGATCTCCTCCAGCATCTCGGGCGACTCGTCCACCGCCGTCACGCGGAAGCCGCGACGCACCAGCGGGTGTGTCACCCGGCCCGCCCCGCAGCCCAGTTCGAGGATGCTCGCCCCGGCGGGGGCCACGCCCGCGATCACGTCCGGCTCCTCGCCGACGGACAGCCGGCGATACAGCTCCACCGCGCACCCGTCGGGCGTGATGGCTCCGGGACCGGTCCCCTCATACCCCTCGCGTACCAGTGATTCGCTCATGAAGGACGAACGAGCCGTCACCGGGCGAGGTTCCCCGGCCATCACGCCGGGTCAGCGCCGGATCCCGCAGCGTAGCAACCCTCCCGGGCCGCGTGCCGGTTCCTCCCCGGGCCGCATGCCTGTTCCTTCCCCGTGCGCCGCGTTCTGATTTCGTACGCCGCCGGATGGGTCCATGCTGGTGGGGTGAGGTGATCGTCATGCGTACCGGCAGTGAACCCGCGACCGCCCGCAGTCCGCTGCGGATGCGGCTCTGGCTGAGCCTGTGGGGCATGCTCTGGGCCCTCTTCGGCCTGGTGGCGTTCTCCCTGAACGGACGGCCGGGCTGGGCGGCGGCCTGCGGGGTGGTGCTGCTGCTCGCGATCCTGGATCTCGGCGTGATCACGTACCGCATGCGCCAGGGCTCGCACTACCAGCCGGGCCGCGATGTCCCGCCGTACGATCCGGACCACGACGGCCGTCCGCACGGGCCGGGGACCGGCACGGACGGCCACGGGAAGAACGGAGGGCGGGCGGACCCTTCTTCCGGACGCCCCTAGGCAGCCCTGGCGGCGTCAGGCCCGGTCCGTCAGGCCCGGCTCGTCTCCGTCAGGCCCCGCTCGTCTCCGTCAGGCCCGCTCATCTCCGTCAGGCCTGCTCGTCGAACTTCGCGGCCCGGAGGTACTCCGGCTTCGGGTCGAGTGCCGCCGCCAGGCGGAAGTGCCGGGTCGCCTGCTCGGGCCGGCCGGCCCGCTCGAAGGTACGGGCCAGGGCGAAGTGGGCGAACGCGTTGTCCGGCTCGCGCTCCAGCACCAGCTCGAATTCCAGCTCGGCGGGGCGCAGCTGGGCGGCGGCGAAGAAGGCGCGGGCCCGCAGCAGCCGGGCGGCGGTGTTCTCCGGATGCGCGGCGATCACCGAGTCGAGGAGCTTGACGGCGCCCCGGGGGTCCCGGGCGTCGAGCAGTTGCTCGGCCGCACGGAAGTCGATGACGTGGGTCTCCGGATTCTTCTCGGGCACGGTCGCGTCCTTCCCTTCCCTCGCCGGTTTTCAACGTCCGCCCCGGAGCCGGTATTCCGCTACGTCCGGCCGGGGCGTCCCGTACACGGACTCAGCGGGCGGCGGCCCTGCGGACCAACTCGTCCCAGACCGTGCGCACCTGCGGTTCCAGCGCCTCCAACGGCCCGTCGTTGTCCACGATCAGGTCGGCGACGGCCCGGCGCTGGTCACGGGTGGCCTGTGCGGCCATCCTGGCACGGGCGTCGGACTCCGTCATTCCGCGCAGCGTGACGAGCCGTTCCAGCTGGGTCTCGGCGGAGGCGTCGACGACTACGACCAGGTCGTAGAGGGGGGCGAGCCCGTTCTCCGCGAGGAGGGGGACGTCGTGGACGACGACGGCGTCCTCGGGGGCCGCCCGTTCCCGTTCGGCCGCGAGGGCGCCGACCAGGGGGTGGACGATCGCGTTGAGCGCGGCGAGCCGCCCGGCGTCGGCGAAGACGAGCGCGCCGAGCGCCGGGCGGTCCAGAGCACCTTCGGCGGTCAACACGCCCGGCCCGAACTCCTCGACAACGGCCGCGAGTCCGGGGGTGCCGGGCTCGACGACCTCACGGGCGATTCGGTCGGAGTCGATCAGGACGGCACCGTACTTCACGAGCAGCCGCGACACTTCGCTCTTGCCGGCTCCGATGCCGCCGGTCAGGCCCACTTTCAGCATGGGCCGCAGCCTACGGGCCGGGCGGGGGCGCTCAGCCCTCGCCCTCCCGCTCGGCGAGGAAGCGCTCGAACTCGCGGCCGATCTCGTCGGCGGACGGCAGGTCGACCGGCTCGGCGACGAGGTTGCCGCGCGTCTCGGAGCCGGCGACGGCGTCGTACTGGTGCTCCAGGCCCTCGACGAGCGAGACCAGCTCCTCGTCGCCCTGGCCGATCTGCCGGTCGATCTCGGTCTGCGTGCGGTGCGCCTCGGTGCGCAGGGAGTGCGCGAGCGCGGGCAGCACGAGACCCGTCGCCGCGGTGATCGCCTCGAGCGCGGTCAGCGCCGCGTCCGGGTAGGAGGACCTGGCGACGTAGTGGGGGACGTGGGTGGCGACCCCGAGGACGTCGTGGCCGGACTCCATCAGCCGGTACTCGACGAGCGCTTCGGCCGAACCGGGCACCTGAGCCTCGTCGAAGGGGCTGCGGTGGCCCGGCATCAGGTCGGTGCGGTTGCCGTGCGGGGTGATGCCGACGGGACGGGTGTGCGGGACGCCCATCGGGATGCCGTGGAAGTTCACCGCGAGCCGGACGCCGAGGCGCTCGACGATCTGCTCGACGGCGGCGGCGAACCGCTCCCACTCCACGTCCGGCTCAGGGCCCGACAGCAGCAGGAAGGGCGCTCCGGTGGCGTCCTGGACCACCCGCACCTCCAGGGTCGGAGCCTCGAAGGACGTCCAGCGGTCGCGCCGGAAGGTGAGCAGGGGGCGTCGTGCGCGGTAGTCGACGAGCCGGTCGTGGTCGAAGCGCGCGACGACCTGGTGCGGCAGCGTTTCGAGCAGGCCGTCGACGATCTGCTCGCCGGTCTCGCCCGCGTCGATGTAGCCGTCGAAGTGGTAGAGCATGACCAGGCCGGCCGACTCCTGCGCCAGCGCCATGTCGACGACGGCCAGGCCCTTCGGCTCCCATTCGTACAAACTCTGCGGATCAGGCACGGTTACCGCTCCTCCTCGTGTTCCTAGGCAAGAACACGAAGGGCGGCACGCGCATTCCCCGCACCCGGCCTTTCCCCGGCGCGGGCGGGTCACGGCGCGTCAGTTGTCCGTGCCGCACGAACGGTTCGGCCTCTCCGGCATCGCCCGCCGATCCTGGTCCAGACCTTGACGCGCCCCGCCGCCGTCCCTACCGTCACTGGGCAACACGTTCAGACACGCATCTCAGGTTCATGTACAAGAACCTCGCGAGAGCGTAGCCGTACCCGTGCGAGAACATCCGGACCCCTTCGACCGGAAGGCACCCCCCATGCGCACCCGCTCCCCCCTCACCGCTCTGCTCGCCGCCGCTCTGGCCGCCGGCGGTCTCACCCTGGCCGGCGCCGGGCCCGCGAACGCCGCGGTCATCGACGTCAGCACCGCGGCCCAGCTCAAGTCGGCACTCACCACCGTCTCCCCCGGTGACACGATCCGGCTCGCCGACGGCACGTACACCGGAAACTTCAAGGCCACCCGGCCCGGCACCTCCGGGGCACGGATCACCCTCACCGGCTCCAGCAGGGCGGTCCTGACCGCCGGCGGCGGCTACGGCCTGCACCTGAACGGCGCCTCGTACTGGACCGTCCGGGGCGTCACGCTCAAGGGCGGCCAGAAGGGCATCATGACCGACGCGGCGAACGGCGTCGTCATCGACTCGGTGACCGTGCACGACCTCGACATGGAGGGCGTCCACTTCCGCAGTTCCAGCAAGGACGGCGTTCTGAAGAACTCCCGGATCTACGACACCGGGCAGAACGGACGCGGCATGGGCGAGGGCGTGTACGTCGGTTCGGCCGGCGACCTCTCCGACCGCAGCGACAACGCGCAGATCCTGAACAACACCATCGGCCCCGGTGTCGGCGGCGAGAGCATCGACATCAAGGAGGGCACGACCGGCGCGAGGATCATCGACAACACTTTCGACGGCCACGGGCTGACCGGCGCCAACTACGACGACTCCTGGGTCGACGTGAAGGGCAACAACGTCCTGGTCGAGGGCAACAAGGGCTCGCGCACCACCAACAACGGCTACGAGACCCACACCCAGCAGAGCGGCTGGGGCTGCGGCACCGTCTTCCGCGGCAACGCCTCGGACCTCTCCGGGGCCACCGGCGACAAGCGACTCGCCATCAACGTCACCAACAACAGCTCCGGTTGCCGCACCACGGTGTACGCGAGCAACACCGTCACCGGCGGCAAGGGGCTCACGAACATCGCCGTCACCCCGTAGCCGTCCCGCCCCGCCCCCTGAACGCGAGTGAGGCCCGCCCCCCGAAGGGAACGGGCCTCACTTCTACCGCTGTACAGCTACCGCAGCCGATGAGCCGCCGGGGTCAGAGCGTCAGCTCTGGCCGCCCGCGAGCTTCTCGCGCAGCGCGGCAAGGGCCTCGTCCGACGCCAGGGCGCCGGAGTTGTCCGCCGACTCCGAGGAGTAGGAGCCGCCGCCGCCACCGCCACCGCTGCCACCGGAGGCGGCCGGAGCAGCGCCGGCCGGGGCAGCAGCGCCCTCGGCCGCAGCAGCCTCGTCGGCCTCGCGGGACTTGATGACCTGGGCCTGGTGCTGCTCGAAGCGCGTCTGCGCCTCGGCGTACTGGGTCTCCCAGACCTCGCGCTGCGCCTCGAAGCCCTCGAGCCAGTCGTTGGTCTCGGGGTCGAAGCCCTCGGGGTAGATGTAGTTGCCCTGGTCGTCGTACGACGCGGCCATGCCGTACAGCGTCGGGTCGAACTCGACCGAGGCCGGGTCGCCACCGAAGGACTCGTTGGCCTGCTTCAGCGAGAGGCTGATGCGACGACGCTCGAGGTCGATGTCGATGACCTTGACGAAGATCTCGTCGTTGACCTGGACGACCTGCTCCGGGATCTCCACGTGGCGCTCGGCCAGCTCGGAGATGTGGACCAGGCCCTCGATGCCCTCGTCGACGCGGACGAACGCACCGAAGGGAACGAGCTTGGTGACCTTACCCGGGACGACCTGACCGATCTGGTGCGTCCGGGCGAACTGCTGCCACGGGTCTTCCTGCGTCGCCTTGAGCGACAGGGAGACGCGCTCGCGGTCCATGTCGACGTCGAGAACCTCGACGGTGACTTCCTGGCCGACCTCGACAACCTCGGAGGGGTGGTCGATGTGCTTCCAGGACAGCTCGGAGACGTGCACGAGACCGTCGACGCCACCCAGGTCCACGAAGGCACCGAAGTTGACGATCGAGGAGACGACGCCGGAGCGGACCTGACCCTTCTGCAGGGTCGTGAGGAAGGTCTGGCGAACCTCGGACTGGGTCTGCTCGAGCCAGGCACGGCGGGACAGGACCACGTTGTTGCGGTTCTTGTCCAGCTCGATGATCTTGGCCTCGAGCTCCTTGCCCACGTAGGGCTGGAGGTCGCGGACGCGACGCATCTCGACGAGCGACGCCGGCAGGAAGCCACGGAGGCCGATGTCGAGGATGAGACCACCCTTGACCACCTCGATGACGGTACCGGTGACGATGCCGTCCTCTTCCTTGATCTTCTCGATGGTGCCCCAAGCACGCTCGTACTGAGCGCGCTTCTTCGAGAGAATCAGGCGGCCTTCCTTGTCCTCCTTCTGGAGAACCAGGGCCTCGATCTCGTCGCCGACCTTGACGACCTCGTTCGGGTCGACGTCGTGCTTGATCGAGAGCTCGCGGCTCGGGATGACACCTTCGGTCTTGTAACCGATGTCGAGGAGGACCTCGTCCCGGTCAACCTTGACGATGACGCCATCAACGATGTCGCCGTCGTTGAAGTACTTGATCGTCTCGTCGATCGCCGCGAGGAACGCGTCCGCGTCGCCGATGTCGTTGACCGCAACCTGCGGCGTGGTGGTGGTCTCGGTGCTGCTCGTCATGTGGGAAAGGGCTCCGGTACGGACAGAGAGTCGTAGGTACTGCTACGCCGAAAGCCCGTATCGCCTCTGCAGAAGCCGGACAGCCTGGAAAGCACGCAATCCGTTTCCGGAGAGACGCTCTCGACAACCGAGGGGACATGCAACAGACGCGAGCGCGGCCTGCTAGGTCTGAGGCGCGCAGGCTCGCAGCGCAACTTGTAGCATACGGGGGCAGCCGGACAGGGTCAATGCGCGAAGGCGCACACCCGGGGCACATCGCCCCAATTCCGGCGCAACTCGTGTTCCCCGAGGCCACATCGGCCCGAGAACGCTACGGCACGGCGCCGCGGACGCGCGTCCGTACCCCTGGGGTACGCCCCCTGGTACGTACCGCGCGCGGCGGGTGAAGGCAAACTACAACGACGGGCACGATGAGCCAAGAGATCCACGGGACCCGCTCCGCGGAACCCGCACAGCCCCCGGAGCCGGAAGCCACACGCCGTGCGGCGGACGAGACGGAGAGCAGCCGGGCCAGCCGCGGCTGGTGGGACCGGAACGCCGACGACTACCAGAGCGACCACGGCGGTTTCCTGGGGGACGACCGCTTCGTCTGGGGTCCCGAAGGGCTGGACGAGGCGGACGCCGCCCTGCTGGGGCCCGCCGGCTCCCTCAAGGGCCTCGACGTCCTGGAGATCGGCGCCGGGGCCGCCCAGTGCTCGCGCTGGCTGGCCGGGCAGGGCGCCCGCCCGGTCGCGCTCGACCTCTCCCACCGCCAGCTCCAGCACGCCCTGCGGATCGGCGGGGACGTGCCCCTGGTCGAGGCCGACGCGGGCCGGCTCCCGTTCCGGGACGGGGCCTTCGACCTGGCCTGCTCCGCGTACGGGGCGGTGCCGTTCGTCGCCGACCCCGTGCGGGTCTTCCGCGAGGTCCACCGGGTACTGCGGCCCGGCGGGCGCTGGGTGTTCTCCGTGACGCACCCGATCCGCTGGGCTTTCCCGGACGAACCCGGGCCCGAGGGGCTGTCCGTCGCCGCCTCCTACTTCGACCGCGTCCCCTACGTGGAGCAGGACGAGGGCGGCGACGCCGTCTATGTGGAACACCACCGCACGCTGGGCGACCGGGTCCGGGACGTGGTGGCGGGCGGCTTCCGGCTGGTCGACCTGGTCGAACCGGAATGGCCGGCCTGGAACAGCCAGGAGTGGGGCGGCTGGTCCCCGCTGCGCGGCAACCTGATCCCGGGCACGGCGATCTTCGTCTGCGAGCGGGGCTGATCCGCTGACCGGCCGGGGTGCGCGGCACCCCTGGGGAGGCTCCCGTACGACACTGGGGGCGTGATCCGCACCGAAGCCCTGGACCGACTGCCCGTCAGCATTGCCGTGCCCGCCCTGCGGCGCGCGCTCGACGACCGGGGCGTCGCCGTCCTGTGCGCCCCGCCCGGCACCGGCAAGACGACGCTCGTCCCGCTGGTGCTGGCCGGGCTGACCGGCCAGGGCCCGGTGCGCCGGGTCGTGGTCGCCGAGCCGCGCCGGATCGCCGCGCGGGCCGCGGCGCGGCGGATGGCCTGGCTGCTGGGCGAGCGGCCGGGCGAGCGGGTCGGCTTCACGGTGCGCGGCGAGCGTGTGGTGGGGCGGGACACGGTGGTGGAGGTGGTGACCACCGGGGTGCTGCTCCAGCGGCTCCAGCGGGACCAGGAGCTGGCCGGGGTCGACGTGGTGATCATCGACGAGTGCCACGAGCGGCACCTGGACGCCGACACGGTCGCCGCGTTCCTCCTGGACGTACGGGAGGCGATCCGGCCCGATCTGCGGCTGGTGGCGGCGTCCGCGACGACGGACGCGGAGGGCTGGGCGCGGCTGCTCGGCGACGCCCCGGTGATCGAGGCGGAGGGCGTCTCGTATCCGGTGGAGGTCCTCTGGGCGCCGCCCGCCCGTCCGGTGAAACCGCCGCACGGGATGCGCGTCGACCCCGCGCTGCTGACGCACGTGGCGGCGACCGTGCGGCGGGCGCTCGCCGAGCGGGAGGGGGACGTGCTCTGCTTCCTGCCCGGCGTCGGGGAGATCGGGCGGGTGGCCGGGCAGCTCGCGGGCGTGGACGCGGAGGTGCTCCAGGTGCACGGGCGGGCTCCGGCCGCCGTGCAGGACGCGGTGCTCGCCGGGTCGTCCGGAAGGCGGCGGGTGGTCCTGGCCACCTCGGTGGCGGAGTCGTCACTGACGGTGCCGGGGGTGCGGATCGTCGTCGACTCGGGTCTCGCCCGGGAACCCCGCACCGACCATGCCCGGGGGCTGGGCGCCCTGAGCACCGTACGGGCCTCCCGGGCGGCCGGGCGGCAGCGTGCCGGGCGGGCGGGGCGGGAGGCTCCGGGGGCGGTGTACCGGTGCTGGGACCAGGCCGAGGACGGGCGGCTCGCGCGCTTCCCCTCGCCCGAGATCAAGGTCGCCGACCTGGCCGCCTTCGCGCTCCAGGCGGCGTGCTGGGGCGATCCGGACGCCTCCTCGCTCGCGCTGCTGGACCCGCCGCCCGCCGGGGCGATGGGCGCCGCCCGAGAGGTGCTGGAGGCGATCGGCGCGGTGGACGGCGAGGGCCGGGTCACCGAGCGCGGCACCCGGATGTCCCGGCTCGGGCTGCACCCCCGGCTGGCGCGGGCCCTGCTGGACGGCGCCCGGGAGGCGGGGGCGCGGCGGGCCGCGGAGGTGGTGGCGCTGCTGAGCGAGGAGCCGCCGAGGGAGTACGGGGACGATCTCGCGGCGGCGCTGCGGACCGCCCGTCGGGGCCAGGACGGATACGCGGGGCGCTGGAAGCAGGAGGTGCGCCGGCTGTCGGGCCAGGTGGAAGGCGCCGGCTCCGGCGGGGCCCGGGGCGACGACGCCGTCGTCGGTCTCGTCGCCGCGCTGGCGTTCCCGGAGCGGGTGGCGCGGGCCCGGGGCGACGGGGCCTTCCTGATGGCGTCGGGCACGGGCGCGGAGCTGCGGGACACCTCACGGCTGCGCAGTGCGCCCTGGCTGGCCGTGGCGGTCGCGGACCGGCCCTCGCATGCTGCGTCGGCGCGGGTGCGGCTGGCGGTGGTGGTCGACGAGCCCACCGCGCTGCTGGCCGCCGGGCATCTGCGGGTGCGGGGCGAGGAGGTCAGGTGGGTGGACGGCGAGGTGGTGGCCCGGTCGGTGGACCGGTTGGGGGCGGTGGAGCTGGCGGTACGCCCGCTGCGCCGGCCCGATCCGGAGCTGGTGCGCGGGGCCCTGGTCGAGGGACTGCGGCGGGAGGGGCTCGGGCTGCTGCGGTGGACCCGGGACAGCGAGCAGTTCCGGCTGCGCCTGGCGTTCCTGCACCGGGTGCTGGGTGCGCCGTGGCCGGACGTGTCGGACGAGGCGCTGCTCGCCCGGACCGGGGCGTGGCTGGAGCCGGAGCTGTCGCGGGCCCGGCACCGCTCGGACCTGGGCCGGATCGACGCGGGCCAGGCGTTGCGGCGGCTGCTGCCCTGGGCGACCGGGGAGGCCGCCCGGCTGGACGAGCTGGCGCCGGAGCGGATCGAGGTGCCGAGCGGCTCCCGTATCAGGGTCGAGTACGGCGGCGATCAGCCCGTCCTGGCGGTGAAGCTCCAGGAGTTGTTCGGGCTGGGCGAGACGCCCCGGGTGGCCGGGGTGCCGGTCCTGGTGCACCTGCTCTCCCCCGCCGGGCGGCCCGCGGCCGTCACCGCGGACCTGGCGTCGTTCTGGCGGGAGGGCTACAAGGCGGTCCGTGCGGAGCTGCGCGGCCGCTACCCGAAGCATCCGTGGCCGGAGGACCCCGCGACCGTACCGGCGACGCGGTTCACCTCGGCCCGGCTCAAGCGGTCGTAGGGCTCTCCGCCTGCCGGGAGCGCGCCTCCAGCCAGAGAGCGAGCGCGAGCAGTCCGATGCCGAGGCCGAGGAAGCCCCAGGGCAGGTACGAGGTGAGGAGGAGGACCAGGACGCGCTGGGACTTCACCAGGTCGACGGTGTCCGCGATGTAGTCCTCGCGCATCTTCACATGGCCGGAGAACGCGGTGACGGTGTCCTCGGACATGCCCATCTTCTTGGCGTCGCGCAGCTCCTCCGTGTGAATCTCCTCGCCGTTGACGGGGGCTCCGGTGACGGGGTCGACCCAGAACATGCGCTTCGTCGTGTACCAGCGGGTCATGCCGGTCTGTGCGATCTGTTCGGCGGTGATGCCCTTGATGGGCATCTTCTTGGGCATCGGGACCTTGGTCCACGAGATGGTCTGCTCGAAGTAGTACACCTCCAGACCGCGGAAGGTCCGGGTGCCCCTGTAGTGGATGGGGGCGGTGGTGCGGCTCTGGGCGTCGAAGTACTCGTAGTCCCTCTTCTCGGTGAGGAAGGGCCACTTGTACTCGATGCCCTCGCGCCGGACCGGGTCGCCGTCGACCATCTCGCCGGTGGCGTTGACGGGGGCCTGGCTGTGGGCGTCGAAGATGTAGCGCTCGGGGATCTCGGAGACCATCTTTCCGTCGGGGCCCTGGATGTAGGAGAGCGCGTCCCAGACGACGACGTCGCGTCCGGCGCTGCGTTCGATCTTCTCGGACTCCTCCACGTTGCCCTTGAGCGTCTGGACGATGGTGACCTTCTCGACCTTCCTGGCCTTGAGGGTGGTGTAGTCGAGGAGGGTCGCGGGGGACGCCTCCAGGACGACTTCCTGGTACTGGTTGGGCGGGACCTTGGCCAGGCGCGGGAAGGCGTACCAGCGCAGCAGGGGTGACAGGGCGGCGAAGAACACGGCGAAGGCCAGGAGTACGAGACCGGCTCGGCGGCGCATGGTGGTGACCTCTCCCTCTGCGGCGGCTATCTCTTCGGTCCCGGGACGGTGGTCAGCAGGGGTTTCGGCGAGGTCTCCCCGGCCGGGGAGCCGACGGCGGAGACGGTGAACACGAGCACGAGGGCGGCGGCCAGTCCGATGGCGGCGGCGACGAGGGCACGCATGCTCGGCCTCCCGGGGCGGTGATCCGATGACGGCGTCCTGATGGGCCGCCGACTACCTGATGGGTCGTCAGGGCTGGGGCACCGTAGCAACCGGGGCGCGAGATGAGAACACAGCGGACAGCCCCTCGGCCGGATGACCGAGGGGCTGTGCGCGGTGGCTGTGCGGTGGGGCGGGTGCGGCGGGGTCAGGCTGCGGGGGTTCCCGTCTCCTTCGGAGCCGCCTCCTCGGGGGCTGTCCCCTCCGGGGCGGCCTCCTCCGGGGCTGTCTCCTCGGGGGCTGTCTCCTCGGGGGCTGTCTCCTCCGGGGCTGTCTCCTCCGGGGCCTGGATGGTGAGTTCGATGACGACCGAGGCGCCGCCCTCGGTGGTGAGGCGCAGTTTGAAGGTGCCCTCGGTGTCGTCCGCGAAGATCTGCGGGAGCCGGAGCACGCCCTCGGCGTCCGTCGTCAGGGTGGTCAGGGTGCGCACCGGCTTGCCGGCCGCGTCCTTGAAGTACGGGCCCTTGTCGTTGTCGAAGAGCCCCAGGGGGTCCTTGACCATGGTGGCGGTGACGGCCACTCCGGCCGCCGCCGCGTCCTTGTACGTGGCCCTGACGGTGACGGCGTCCGCGAACCTCTCGCCGGGTGCGGCGACGAGCGCCTTCTCGCCGGTCCGGGCGATCGCGTCGGCCTGGCGGGCGGTGACGGTCGCCGCGTAGGTCAGGGTGCGCGGCCTGCCGGTGCCCGCGACGGCGGTCACCGCGAACTCCCCGGCCTTCTCCCCGGCCCTCAGCTCCGGCGCGGTGGCGGTGCCGTCGGCCCCGGTCCGCACCGTGGCGGTCTTCTTGCCGCCGGCGAAGAGCGTGCCGGTGTTCCCGGTGACGGTGAACGTGACGGACACCTTGCCGAGCGGTGCGCCGAGCGCGTTGCGGGCGAGGACGGCGACCCGCTCGTCGAACGCCTGGCCTGCGGTGGCGCGGAGCGGGCCGGTGCCGGCGTTCTCCAGGGAGCCGAAGGTCTCGGCCGGCGTCGGCTTGGAGGTGGGCGGCTTCGGCGGCTTGGGCGTCGGGCTGGTGGAGCCGTCGCCGGGCTTCGAGGGGCCCGGGCTGGGCTTCCCGCCCGGCTTGTCCGGGGAGGGTTTCGGGCTCGGGGTGGCGCTCGGACCGGGACGGGTGCTCGGGCCCGGGTTCGGGGAGGGGGTGCTCGGAGTGGTGGGCAGCGTTCCGGTGCCGTCGGGGATCTCGTGCGTACCGCGCTGGTAGTAGGAGAACCAGGAGCGGACCGTGCGCAGGTACTCGTTCGACCGGTTGTAGCTCAGCACGGCCTTGTCGAGGTCGGCGGCGATGGCCAGATCCCGGTCGTTGGCGCAGAGGTAGCGGCCGGCGGCGAGCGCCGCGTCGAAGATGTTGTTGGGGTCCTTGCGGCCGTCGCTGTTGGCGTCCTGGCCCCAGGCGGCCCAGGTCGACGGGATGAACTGCATCGGGCCGACCGCGCGGTCGTGGACCGCGTCGCTGTCGTACGCGCCGCCGTCGGTGTCCTTGATCAGGGCGAAGCCCTGGCCGTTGAGGGCCGGGCCGAGGATCGGGGGGCTGGCGGTGCCGTTGGCGTCGACGCGTCCGCCGCGCGCCTGGCCGGACTCGACCTTGCCGATCGCCGCGAGGAGTTGCCAGGGCAGCCGGCAGGCGGGGTCGGTCGTCCTGACGGTCTGCTCGGCCTGCTTGTACGCGGCCAGGACCGAAGCCGGAATGCCCGCTTCCGCACTCCCGGTCGCCGGCAGGTTGCTGGAGGCTCCGGGCTTGTTGGGCGTGACCAGGGGCGGAAGGTCGGTGTAGTAGGGCGAGTTGCCGGTCGCGGCGCCGTCGTCCTCGGTGCTCGCGGTGTCCTCACCGGCCGCCTTCGGGTCACCGCCGCCGACGGGTCCGTCGGCCAGGGTCGCTGCGGGCGCCTGCGAGGCCGCGAGTGCCGCCACGGCGGCCGCCGCCACCGCGGTGGTCGTGGCCCCCTTGCGCAGACGTCGGCGAATGTGCGCTGCCATACGTTCCGGTCCCTCCCCCTCGAAGGCTGCTCGCGCTCCCCAGCGCGAGGACTCCAGCGACCCTACGGCAACTTGTGTCGGCCGAGCACCGGGCTCTGACCGCTTCTTACTGTTTTTTCACGTTCGCGGGCGCATGTTGTCCTGCGGGCCACGGAAGGGTGCCCGAACGGTCCCGCATACTGGCCGCCATGCCGTTCACGCTCAGTCATGCCGCCGCCGTGCTCCCGGCGATCCGCCGGGACGGGACGGCCCGGTGGCCGCTGTTCCCCTCCGCTCTCGTCGCCGGTTCGTTCGCGCCCGACATCACCTACTTCGCGGACACGGTGATCCCCGGGGCGATGGCGTTCGGGTCGTTCACGCACACCTTCCTCGGGGTCGTCACGGTGAACGTGGTCATCGCGGCGGCGCTGGTGGCGGTGTGGGTCCTGCTGCGGGAGCCGTTGGCGGCGCTGTTGCCGGTACGCGTACGGGGCCGCGTCCACGCCTTCGTCCGGGGGCAGCGGTGGACGCGCGTCTCCTTCGGTCCTTCCGCCTGGCTCTGGTTCGCCGTCTCCGGTGCGCTGGGGGCGGCCACGCATGTGGTGTGGGACGCGTTCACCCACCACAGCCGGTGGGGGACGGAGCTGGTGCCGGTGCTCAGCCGCAGCTTCGGCGGTTTCCCGGTGTTCCAGTCCGTCCAGTACGGCAGTTCGGCCCTGGCCCTCGTGGTCATCGGCTGGTTCGCCGTCACCGGGCTCCGGCGGACGCCGAAGGTCCCCGCGCCCGATGAGGTGCCGGTGCTCGGCCGCCGGGAGAGGTGGGGCGCTATCGGCCTGCTGGGCCTGTGCGTGCTGCTCGGCGCCGTCCACCGGTGCGTCCGCTGGTACGCCCGCTTCGGCCGGGTGGAGAGCCCGCTCGACATCATCCCCACGGCCTGCTTCGGCGCGGGTGCCGGGCTGGCGGCCGGGCTGCTGCTGTACGGGGTGTGGATGCGGCTGCCGGGCAGGCGGCGGGGGACGAAGGGCCCGGAGCGGTCGCCGGCAGCGGAGAGGTCCCGTACGGGAGCGCCGGCCGGCCGGAGCTAGCGACGAGCAGAAGGGCCGGGCCCGGAGCCGTGACGCGGTCCGGGCCCGGCCTCTGCCGGGTGGTTCAGTGCGCGGCCGACTCCCAGTCCTTGCCGACGCCGACCGACACGTCGAGCGGGGCGCGCAGCTCGACCGCGTGGGCCATCTCGTGGCGCAGGATCTCCTCGACCCGCTTCCCCTCGCCCTTCGCGATCTCCAGGACGATTTCGTCGTGCACCTGGAGCAGCATCCGCGAGGTCAGCCCGGCTTCGGTGAGCGCCTTGTCCACCCGCAGCATCGCCACCTTCACGATGTCCGCGGCGGTGCCCTGGATCGGGGCGTTGAGCGCCATCCGCTCGGCGGCCTCGCGGCGCTGGCGGTTGTCGCTGTTCAGGTCGGGGAGATAGCGGCGCCGGCCGAGGATCGTCTCGGTGTACCCGGTGGCCCTGGCCTCCTCGACGACCCGGTGGAGATAGTCCCGTACCCCGCCGAACCGCTCGAAGTAGGTGTCCATCAGCACCCGGGCCTCGGCGGGGTCGATGTTCAGCTGCTGGGAGAGGCCGAACGCGGAGAGACCGTACGCCAGGCCGTAGGACATGGCCTTGATCTTGCGGCGCATCTCCGCGTCGACCGCGTCCTTCTCGACGCCGAAGACCTGCGAGGCGACCGTGGTGTGCAGGTCCTCGCCCGAGGCGAACGCCTCGAGCAGACCGGCGTCCTCGGAGAGGTGCGCCATCACCCGCAGCTCGATCTGGCTGTAGTCCGCCGTCATCAGCGTCTCGAAGCCCTCGCCGACGACGAAGCCCCGGCGGATCGCCCGGCCCTCGTCCGTGCGGACGGGGATGTTCTGCAGGTTGGGCTCGGTGGAGGAGAGCCGGCCGGTCGCCGCCACCGTCTGGTTGAACGTGGTGTGGATCCGGCCGTCGGCGGCGATCGTCTTGATCAGGCCCTCGACGGTGACCCGCAGCCTGGCCTGATCGCGGTGGCGCAGCATGAGGACCGGCAGCTCGTGCTCGGTCTGCGCGGCCAGCCAGGCCAGCGCGTCCGCGTCCGTCGTGTACCCCGTCTTGGTCTTCTTCGTCTTCGGCAGGCCCAGCTCACCGAAGAGGATCTCCTGGAGCTGCTTGGGCGATCCGAGGTTGAACTCACGGCCCACCGCCGCGTGCGCCTCCTTGATCGCCTGCTGCACGGTCCCGGCGAACTGCTGCTCCAACCTCTCCAGATGGGCCCGGTCCGCGGCGATCCCGTGCCGCTCCAGACGGGCCAGGAGGATCGACGTCGGCAGCTCCATGTCGTGCAGCAGCTCCGCCGCGCCCACCTCCTTGAGGCGGGTGGTGAACGCGTCGCCCAGGTCGAGCACGGCGCGGGCCTGCGCCATCAGGGCGTCCGCCTCGGCCCGGTCGTCCGCGCCGAAGGCCAGCTGCCCGTCGGAGGCGGCGGCCGGGGCCAGCTCCCGGCCCAGATACTCCACGGCCAGCGCGTCCAGGGCGAAGGAGCGACGGCCCGGCTTCACCAGATACGCGGCGAGCGCGGTGTCCATCGCGACGCCTTCGAGCCGCCAGCCGTGCTCGGGGAGGACCCGCATCACGTTCTTCGCGTTGTGCAGGACCTTCGGCCGCGCCGGGTCCGAGACCCAGGCGGCGAACGCCTGCTCGTCGGCCTCCTCCAGCTGGGTGGGGTCCAGCCAGGCGGCGGTCCCGTCGGCGGCGGCGAGCGCGATCTCCGTGACCGTGCCGGCGCCCAGCGACCAGGTGTCCACCGTCATGACGCCGAGCGGCTGCGCGCCGTGCGCCTCCAGCCAGGGGGCGACCTCGCCGGAGCCGAGCACGGTCCCGTCCAGCTCGATACCGGCGGCGGGCGCGGGCGGCTCGGCCTCCGCCGCCCCGGGGTCGACGGCGAGGAGGCGCTCGCGCAGGCTCGGGTTGCGGATCTCCAGTATGTCCAGGACACCGGTGACCGCCGTGCGGTCGTACGGGGCGCGCTCCAGCTCGGCCGGGGCCTTCGGCAGCTCCACGTCACGGACCATCTCGGTCAGTACCCGGTTCATCTTCACCGCGTCCAGGTGGTCGCGGAAATTCTGCCCGGCCTTGCCCTTGACCTCATCGGCCCGCTCGACCAGCTCGGCGAAGGAACCGAACTGGTTGATCCACTTCGCGGCCGTCTTCTCCCCCACCCCGGGAATGCCGGGGAGGTTGTCCGACGGGTCGCCGCGCAGGGCGGCGAAGTCCGGATACTGGCGCGGGGTGAGCCCGTACTTCTCGACGACCTTCTCCGGGGTGAACCGGGTCAGCTCGGAGACCCCCTTGGTGGGGTACAGCACGGTCACGTTCTCCGTGATCAGCTGGAAGGAGTCCCGGTCACCGGTGACGATCAGCACCTCGAACCCGGCCGCCTCGGCCTGGGTCGCCAGCGTCGCGATGACGTCGTCCGCCTCGAAACCGTCCACCGCGAACCGGTCCGCGTGCATCGCGTCCAGCAGCTCGCCGATCAGCTCGACCTGCCCCTTGAACTCGTCGGGGGTCTTGGAGCGGTTCGCCTTGTACTCCGGGAACTCCTGCGCGCGCCAGGTCTTGCGGGACACGTCGAACGCCACCGCGAAGTGCGTCGGCGCCTCATCACGCAGGGTGTTCGCCAGCATCGACATGAAGCCGTACACGGCATTCGTCGGCTGCCCCACCGCCGTCGTGAAATTCTCCGCGGGCAGGGCGAAGAACGCCCGGTACGCCAGGGAGTGCCCGTCCATGAGGAGCAGGCGCGGTCGGTTGTCTGCCGTCTTCTTCGATGCCGTCTCAGCCACGCCCCCGATCCTGCCACGGCCCACTGACAATCCGGACCGGCACGACATCCACGGGGCCGTGACAGGATCGACTGTGAGGACACAGACACGTGGAAGAAGCGCTCGAAGGGGAGCAGCATCATGGCCACCAAGCCGCCGACCGGTGACCCGGTCCAGGACGCCCCGCAGGTCGAGCCGGCCCCGCACGCCGCCGCGGGCCTGCCCGCCGTCGCCCACTCCCTGCGCATCGCCCAGCAGCAGATGGGCGTGCGCCGCACCGCGCAGACCCTCCTCAAGGTCAACCAGAAGGACGGCTTCGACTGCCCCGGCTGCGCCTGGCCCGAGGGCGACAAACGGCACACCGCCGAATTCTGCGAGAACGGTGCCAAGGCAGTCGCCGAGGAGGCGACCCTGCGCCGCGTCACCCCCGACTTCTTCGCCGCCCACCCGCTGGCCGACCTCGCCGGACGCAGCGGCTACTGGCTCGGCCAGCAGGGCCGGATCACCCAGCCGGTGTACCTCCCCGAAGGCGCCGACCGGTACGAGGCGGTCACCTGGGAGCGGGCCTTCGCGATCATCGCCGAGGAGCTGACCGCCCTCGACTCCCCCGACGAAGCGCTCTTCTACACCTCCGGCCGCACGAGCAACGAGGCCGCGTTCCTGCTCCAGCTCTTCGCCCGCGAGTTCGGCACCAACAACCTCCCCGACTGCTCCAACATGTGCCACGAGTCGTCCGGCTCGGCGCTCACCGAGACCATCGGCGTCGGCAAGGGCAGCGTCTCCCTGGAGGACCTCCACCAGGCCGACCTGATCATCGTCGCCGGGCAGAACCCCGGCACCAACCACCCCCGGATGCTGTCCGCCCTGGAGAAGGCGAAGACCGCCGGGGCGAAGATCATCTCGGTGAACCCGCTGCCCGAAGCCGGCATGGAGCGGTTCAAGAACCCCCAGACGCCGCAGGGCATGATCAAGGGCACCGCCCTCAACGACCTCTTCCTCCAGATCCGCATCGGCGGCGACCAGGCCCTCTTCCGCCTCCTCAACAAGCTGATCCTCGCCGCCGACGGCGCCGTCGACACCGCGTTCGTCACCGAACACACCCACGGCTACGAGGAGTTCACCAAAGCCGCCGAAGCGGCCGACTGGGACGAGACCCTCACCGCGACCGGCCTCACCCGCACCGAGATCGAGCAGGCCCTCGCCCTCGTCCTCGCCTCCCAGCGCACCATCGTCTGCTGGGCGATGGGCCTCACCCAGCACAAACACTCCGTGCCCACCATCCGCGAAGTCGTCAACTTCCTTCTCCTGCGCGGAAACATCGGCCGTCCCGGCGCCGGAGTCTGCCCAGTGCGCGGCCACTCCAACGTCCAGGGCGACCGCACCATGGGCATCTTCGAACGGCCCGCACCGGCCTTCCTCGACGCCCTCGACAAGGAGTTCGGCATCACCTCGCCGCGTCACCACGGCCTGGACGTGGTGCGCTCCATCCAGGCCCTGCGCGACGGCGAGGCGAAGGTCTTCTTCGCGATGGGCGGCAACTTCGTCGCGGCCACGCCCGACACCGCCGTCACCGAGGCCGCGATGCGCCGCGCCCGCCTCACCGTCCACGTCTCCACCAAGCTCAACCGCTCCCACGCCGTGACCGGGACCCGCGCCCTGATCCTGCCCACGCTCGGCCGCACCGACAAGGACGTCCAGGCGAGCGGCAAGCAGTTCGTCACCGTCGAGGACTCCATGGGCATGGTCCACGCCTCACGCGGCAACCTGGCCCCCGCCAGCCCCCACCTGCTCTCCGAACCGGCCATCGTCGCCCGCCTCGCCCGCGCCGTCCTCGGCGCCGGCTCCCGCACCGACTGGGAGGCCTTCGAGCGGGACTACGCCACCATCCGCGACCGCATCTCCCGCGTCGTCCCCGGCTTCGAGGACTTCAACGCCCGCGTCGCCCGTCCCGGCGGCTTCACCCTCCCCCACGCCCCCCGCGACGAGCGCCGCTTCCCCACCGCCACCGGCCGCGCCAACTTCACCGCCGCCCCCGTCGAGTACCCCGAACTCCCCGACGGCAGGCTGCTGTTGCAGACACTGCGCTCCCACGACCAGTACAACACCACCATCTACGGCCTCGACGACCGCTACCGGGGCATCAAGGGCGGCCGCCGCATCGTCATGGTCAACCCCGAGGACGCCGCCGCCCTCGGCCTCGCCGACGGCGCGTACACCGACCTCGTCAGCGAGTGGAAGGACGGCGTCGAGCGCCGCGCGGACGGCTTCCGCGTCGTCCACTACCCCACCGCCCGGGGCTGCGCCGCCGCCTACTACCCGGAGACCAACGTCCTGGTCCCCCTCGACTCCACGGCCGACACCAGCAACACCCCCGCCAGCAAATCGGTCGTCGTCCGCTTCGAGAACACCCGGACCGGTGGAGAAACCGCCACCCCCTAAGCGTCCGCTCAGCCGTCTGATAGGAACAGTGCAGACAGCAACGAACGAGCGCACCGAAACGGAGCCGGACCCATGGGCGAGCACACCACCCCCCTCTTCCCGCAGGAAGTCATCGACGAGTACGCGGCACTCGGCGTCGACCTGCCCGCCCTCTTCTCCGCCGGCCACCTCGGCGAGCGCATGGGCGTCACCATCGTCGAGGCCTCCGCCGACCGCGTCGTCGGCACCATGCCCGTCGAGGGCAACACCCAGCCCTACGGACTCCTGCACGGCGGCGCCTCCGCCGTCCTCGCCGAAACCCTCGGATCCATCGGCTCCATGCTCCACGGCGGAGCCACCAAGCTCGCCGTCGGCGTCGACCTCAACTGCACCCACCACCGGGGCGCCCGCAGCGGCCTCGTGACCGGCGTCGCCACCCCCGTACACCAGGGACGCTCCACCGCCACGTACGAGATCGTCATCACCGACGAACAGGACAAGCGGGTCTGCACCGCACGCCTCACCTGCCTCCTCCGCGACGCCCCCCGCCCCGAAGCGGACTGACCCCCACCACCCACCAACCCCCGCCCCACACGGCCCGAACCCACCTGCCCGGCCAGAACCGCACCCTGTGCAATCCGGCCGGGCAGTGCCATATCCCCACCAAAGACAGACAGTTGGCCAACACACTCGGTCAACTTCCTTGACGCCACAGCGCGTTCCATGAGCCACTCAGCAGCCACATCAGCCCCCGCGGCCCCGCCGACCCCAACGCCGATGTAACACTGCGTAACGCGTAGGCAATGCGGAATCCAGCCGCGCACCCCGGCCACCGACACCCGGGGAACTTCGCCGCGCCCACCGCGATCACCGAACCGCGTCAGCACCAAGATCACCCCAAGCCCCTTAGCAGAGCTGCGCGTTCTCACCATGTGGTCCTTCCGCACTCCAGGCGAAACCGCCACATGTCCTCACAGGAACCTCAAGCCTTGCTCAAGGGCATAACAAGAGAGTCACATCCGCCGCCGACCAGTCCCGGTGGCCCCCAGCTGCGCTTAGAGTCACCGCCAGTCACCGCGCCGCCGGGCGCGTCTGCTGCACGGCCCTGTACCAACCCAGTACGGCCCGGCGATCGTCACGGCACCTCAAGCAGAGGAGGCCGCGCCAGGGAAAGGACTTTTCGTGCGACACCGTTCTTTGCTCATACTCACCGCAGTGCTCACCACCGGAGCACTCACCCTCACCGCCTGCGGTTCGCGCGACGACAGCAAGAGCAGCGGCGGCGACGGAGGCAACCAGACGGTCGTCATCGGCCTCGACGCCCCGCTCACCGGCGACCTGTCCGCCCTCGGCCTCGGCATCAAGAACTCCGCCGACCTCGCCGTCAAGACGGCGAACAAGGAAAAGACCGTCCCCGGCGTCACCTTCAAGCTGGAGGCGCTCGACGACCAGGCCCAGCCCTCCGTCGGCCAGCAGAACGCCGTCAAGCTCATCGATACCAAAGAGGTCCTCGGCGTCGTCGGCCCGCTGAACTCCGGCGTCGCCCAGTCGATGCAGAAGCCCCTCAACGACGCCAAGCTGACCCAGGTCTCCCCCGCCAACACCGGCACGGAGCTGACCCAGGGCAACGGCTGGAAGGCCGGCGACAAGAAGCGCCCCTACGCGTCCTACTTCCGCACCGCCACCACGGACCAGATCCAGGGCGCCTTCGCGGCCAAGTACCTCTTCGAGACCGCGAAGATCAAGGACGTCTACCTCATCGACGACCAGAAGCCCTACGGCGCCGGTCTCGCCGCCTCCTTCAAGGCGACGTTCACCGAGCTCGGCGGCAAGATCGTCGGCACCGACCACGTGAACCCCGAGGACCGCGACTTCAACTCCGTCGCCACCAAGGTCAAGAGCTCCAAGGCCAAGGCCGTCTACTACGGCGGCGAGTACCCCGCCGGCGCCCCGCTGAGCCAGCAGATCAAGGACAGCGTCAAGATCCCCTTCATGGGCGGCGACGGCATGTACAGCGCCGACTTCATCAAGCTCAACAAGAAGGCCGAAGGCGACATCGCCACCTCCGTCGGCAAGCCCGTCGAGGAGCTGGAGTCCGCCAAGAAGTTCATCGCCGACTACAAGACGGCCGGCTACAAGGACGCCTACGAGGCCTACGGCGGCGGCACCTACGACGCCACCTGGGCCATCATCGAGGCCGTCAAGATCGTCGCCGCCGAGAACGACGGCAAGATCCCCGCGGACGACGGCCGCGCCCAGGTCCTCGCGGCCATGGACAAGGTCAAGTTCGAGGGCGTCACCGGCCCCGTCTCCTTCGACGAATTCGGCGACACCACCAACACCCTGATGACCGCCTACCAGGTCACCGGCGGCAAGTGGGTCTCCAAGGTCAGCGGCACCGTCGAGTAATCATCGGCCGGGCCACCGCCCCGCCACCATCACACAAAGCAACCAGACCGCGCGGGAGCGCTACGAGCCCTCCCGCGCGGTGCCATATCCGAACCACTCCACGGAGGCCCTGCGGTGAACGAACTGCCGCAACAGCTGGCCAATGGACTCATCCTCGGCGCGATGTACGGTCTCATCGCGATCGGTTACACGATGGTCTACGGAATCATCCAGCTCATCAACTTCGCGCACGGCGAGATCTTCATGATCGGGGGCTTCGGAGCCCTCACGGTCTACCTCGGGCTTCCGTCCGGATTCTCCCTCATAGCCGCGATACCCCTCATGATCGTCGGCGGAGTCATAGCCGCCGTCGCCATCAGCATGGCCGCCGAACGCTTCGCCTACCGGCCCCTGCGCGGCGGCCCACGCCTGGCACCACTCATCACCGCCATCGGGCTCTCCCTCGCCCTCCAGCAAGCGGTATGGATGTGGTACCCCAACGCCACGAAGGACCGCCCCTTCCCCCAGTTCGAGGGCGAAGCCTTCGACATCCTCGGCGCCACCATCCAGCGCGGCGACGTCTTCGTCCTCGTCGTGGCCCCCCTGTGCATGCTCGCCCTCGGCTTCTTCGTCTCCAAGACCCGGGCCGGCCGCGGCATGCAGGCCACCTCCCAGGACCCCGACACCGCCAAGCTCATGGGCATCAACACCGACCGCATCATCGTCATGGCCTTCGCCATCGGTGCCGCGTTCGCCGCCGTCGCCGCCGTCGCCTACGGGCTCAAGAACGGCCAGATCGGCTTCCGCATGGGCTTCATCATGGGCCTCAAAGCCTTCACCGCAGCCGTACTCGGCGGCATCGGCAACATCTACGGCGCCATGCTCGGCGGCATCGTCCTCGGCGTCGCCGAAGCCCTCGCCACCGGCTACATGAGCGAAGTCCCCGGCATGGAACTCTTCGGCGGCGGCGCCTGGAAGGACGTATGGGCCTTCGCGCTCCTCATCATCGTCCTCCTCGTACGCCCCCAGGGCCTGCTCGGCGAACGCGTCGCGGATCGGGCGTGATGACCATGACCACCAAGACCACACCCGCCAACAGCGCCCTCATCGCGCTGCCCGCCGCCCGCCACCTCACCACCGCCGGCGCGGCCATCACCCTCATCGGCACCTTCCTCGCCTGGACCTGGACCGCCGAATTCCCCGGCGACCTCACCGTCACCGGCTACCCCGGCGGCCTCCAGGTCCTCACCCTCGTCGGCGCCCTCCTCACCCTCCTGTTCGCCCTCTCCGGCTACGGAATCAAGGGACTTCGCTGGCTCACCCCGGGCGGCGCCAACAGCCCCGTCCGACTCGCCGCCCTCGGCGTCCTCGGCACCACCGGCTTCACCATCGGCGCCATCACCGTCAAACTCGGCGGCGTCGTCAACCTCGAACCCGGAGCCTGGGTCGCCCTCACCGGCGCGATCATCACCACCGTCGCCGCCCTCGGCCTCCCCGCCGACCAGGAACTCGACGACACCACCCGCCCCACCCCGCTCAACCGCTTCATCAACAGCCTCCGGGCCCCCGCTCCCACGCGCGCCAAGGACCTCCCCAACTGGGCCGAGATCCTCATCATCGCCGGAGCCTTCGGCGTCGCCCTGCACGTCTTCACGTACGGCATCGACACCGAGTACGCCGAACTCTTCATCGGCTACATCATCAGCGTCGCGTTCGGCTTCACCGCCCTCACCCGGGCCGGGCTCATCGCCCGCATCACCCGGCTCACCACCAAGCACCGCAACGTCACCCTCGCCGCCGCACTCATCGCGGCGTTCTGCTTCCCCTTCACCCAGCAGAACGAGCAGTACGCCCTCATCGGCGCGAACATCCTCATCTTCGCGACCGTCGCGCTCGGCCTCAACGTCGTCGTCGGCCTCGCCGGCCTCCTCGACCTCGGATACGTCGCCTTCCTCGGCGTCGGCGCCTACGCCGCCGCCCTGGTCTCCGGCTCCCCGCTCTCCCCCGTCGGCGTCCAGTTCCCCTTCTGGGCCGCCGTCCTCACCGGCGCAGCAGCCTCACTGGTCTTCGGCGTCGTCATCGGCGCCCCGACCCTGCGACTGCGCGGCGACTACCTCGCCATCGTCACCCTCGGATTCGGCGAGATCTTCCGGCTCACCGTCAACGCCCTCAACGGCGTCAGCGGCCCCGACCTCACCAACGGCTCCCAGGGCATCCCCAGCATCCCCGACCTCAACCTCTTCGGCTTCGACTTCGGCGTCAGCCACAACATCGCCGGATTCACCCTAGGCAGGTCGGCCAACTACTACCTGCTGATGCTCGTCTTCACCGCCGTCGTCGTCCTGGTCTTCCGACGCTCCGGAGAATCCCGCATCGGCCGCGCCTGGGTCGCCATCCGCGAGGACGAGACCGCGGCCACCGCCATGGGCATCAACGCCTTCCGGCTCAAACTGCTCGCCTTCGCCCTCGGCGCCACCCTCGCCGGACTCGCCGGCACCGTCCAGGCCCACGTCTCCTACACCGTGACGCCCGAGCAGTACCAGTTCGCCGGCTCCGTGCCCCCGAACTCCGCCTTCCTCCTCGCCGCCGTCATCCTCGGCGGCATGGGAACCCTCAGCGGACCCCTCGTCGGCGCCGCACTGCTCTACCTCATCCCGGCCAAGCTGCAGTTCATGCAGGACTACCAGCTCTTCCTCTTCGGCATCGCACTCATCCTCCTGATGCGCTTCCGCCCCGAAGGGCTCGTCGCCGACCGCAGGAAGCAGCTCGAATTCCACGAGACCGGCCAACTCGACGTCCCACCCGACGTCCCACTCACCGACCAGGCCGCCGGCACCACGAAGGCGGGGGCGTGATCACATGACCACCACGACAACCACCCCGGCCAACCCGGCCACCACGGTCCTCGACGCCAGCGGCGTCACCATGCGCTTCGGCGGACTCACCGCCGTACGCGGCGTCGACCTCACCGTCAACAGCGGCGAGATCGTCGGACTCATCGGCCCCAACGGCGCCGGCAAGACCACCTTCTTCAACTGCCTCACCGGCCTCTACATCCCCACCGAGGGCAAGGTCAGCTACAAGGGCACCGTCCTGCCGCCCAAGCCCCACCTCGTCACCAAGGCCGGCATCGCCCGCACCTTCCAGAACATCCGGCTCTTCTCCAACATGACCGTCCTGGAGAACGTCCTCGTCGGACGCCACACCCGGACCAAGGAAGGCCTCTGGTCAGCCCTCCTGCGCCTCCCCGGCTACCACAAGGCAGAAGACGCCAGCCGCGAACGCGCCATGGAACTCCTCGAGTTCATCGGCCTCCAGGACAAGGCCGACCACCTCGCGCGCAACCTCCCCTACGGAGACCAGCGCAAGCTGGAAATCGCCCGCGCACTCGCCAGCGACCCCGGACTCCTCCTCCTGGACGAGCCCACCGCCGGCATGAACCCCCAGGAAACCCGCGTCACCGAAGAACTCATCTTCGCCATCCGGGACCAGGGCATCGCCGTCCTCGTCATCGAGCACGACATGCGGTTCATCTTCAACCTCTGCGACCGCGTCGCCTGCCTCGTCCAGGGCGAGAAACTCGTCGAGGGCACCCCCGGCGACGTCCAGGCCGACGAACGCGTCGTCGCCGCCTACCTCGGCACCCCCTTCGAAGGCGCCCCCGGCGCCGAAGAAGTCGCCGAGGTCGAAGCAGCCGAGGCCCACGCCGCAACGGCCACCGGCACCACCACCCCGGCGAAGGACACCACGACGCCCGACACCACCAGCACCGATGAGGAGGGCACCCGATGACCGCACTGCTAGAGGTCGAAGACCTCCGGGTCGCCTACGGCAAGATCGAAGCGGTCAAGGGCATCTCCTTCACCGTCGACGCCGGCCAGGTCGTCACCCTCATCGGCACCAACGGCGCGGGCAAGACCACCACCCTGCGCACCCTCTCCGGACTGCTCAAGCCACTCGGCGGCCGCATCCTCTTCGAGGGCAAGCCGCTGGCCAACATCCCGGCCCACAAGATCGTCTCCCTGGGCATCGCCCACTCCCCCGAGGGCCGCCACATCTTCCCCCGGCTGACGATCACCGAGAACCTCCTCCTCGGCGCCTACCTCCGCAACGACAAGGCAGGCATCGAGAAGGACGTCCAGCGCGCCTACGACCTCTTCCCCATCCTCGGGGAACGCCGAAAGCAGGCCGCGGGCACCCTCTCGGGCGGCGAGCAGCAGATGCTCGCCATGGGACGCGCCATGATGTCCCAGCCCAAGCTGCTCATGCTCGACGAGCCCTCCATGGGACTCTCCCCGATCATGATGCAGAAGATCATGCAGACCATCGTCGAGCTCAAGGCATCGGGCACCACGATCCTGCTCGTCGAGCAGAACGCCCAGGCCGCCCTGTCCCTCGCGGACCAGGGCCACGTCATGGAGGTCGGCAAGATCGTCCTCTCCGGCGCGGGCTCGGACCTGCTCCACGACGAGTCGGTCCGCAAGGCCTACCTCGGCGAGGACTGACACCCCGCCGCTGCCGTACGCGAGAGGCCCGCACCGCCCGATCTTTCGGGGTGCGGGCCTCTCGCTCTTCGTACGTCTTCGCGGCTACTCGGCCGACTTCTTCTTCTCCTCGGCGTCCTCGATCAGCGCCTCCGCCAGCTGCTGCATCGACATCCGGCGGTCCATCGACGTCTTCTGGATCCACCGGAACGCGGCCGGCTCGGAGAGCCCGTAATCCGTCTGCAGGATGCTCTTGGCCCGGTCCACCAGCTTCCGGGTCTCCAGCCGCTGGGAGAGGTCCGCGATCTCGCTCTCCAGCGCCTTCAGCTCCGCGAACCGCGAGACGGCCATCTCGATGGCCGGCACCACGTCGCTCTTGCTGAACGGCTTCACGAGATACGCCATGGCCCCGGCGTCCCGGGCCCGCTCGACGAGGTCGCGCTGCGAGAAGGCGGTGAGCATCAGGACCGGGGCGATGGACTCCTCGGCGATCTTCTCGGCTGCGGAAATCCCGTCGAGGACCGGCATCTTCACGTCCAGGATGACCAGGTCCGGCCGGTGCTCCCGGGCCAGCTCGACGGCCTGCTGCCCGTCGCCCGCCTCACCGACGACGGAGTAACCCTCCTCCTCCAGCATCTCCTTGAGGTCGAGGCGGATGAGGGCCTCGTCCTCGGCGATGACGACGCGGGTCGTCAGCGGCGGGACGTGCGACTTGTCGTCGTCGACGGCGTCTACGGGCTGGGGCGACTCGGGGGTAGTCACGGGGGCTCCTTGTTCCAGGGCAGAACTGCTGCCCCTGAGCCTACCTAGCTGTGGCAACCGGCAGGGACCCGGTACACTCTGACCAGCATGACCTGCCCGGTTGGAGGAACTGGTCATACTCGCGGTGCTCAAACCACCGTGCCTTCGGGCATGTGGGTTCGAATCCCACACCGGGCACTACCGAAGCGGATGTTCACTTTCGTGTGAACATCCGCTTTTTGTTGCGCGGGGTCGCGCCCGGCAACCCATCGTGATCACATGAGCTTGCACGAACCTGCTGTGAGGCAACGAGCCCTCACTCTCCTCCGGAACGGCGTCAGGAACGCGGACGTTGCACGAAAGCTGAACGTACCGGCAGGCACGATCAGCTACTGGAAGCATACGGATCGCGCGAAGCGCGGTGAATGCCCCGGAGCCCATCGCTCCTTCTGCTCGCGGTGCGAGGGAGAACTGGACGGATCTGCCTACGCCTACCTTCTCGGCCTGTACCTGGGTGACGGGCACATAGTCCAGAACCAGGCCATGCGAACACCCAGCCTCTCCGTCGCCTGCGCAGACTCGTGGCCCGGCCTCATGGACCTTTGCGAAAGCGCCATGCGTGCCGTTCTTCCCGAGAACTCCGTATGCAGGGTCCGTCGAAAGGGATGCCACCAGGTGAAAGTCCACTCGAAGCACCTTCGATGCCTCTTCCCGCAGCACGGCCCCGGCAGGAAGCACGAGCGGAAGATCACCCTCGAAGCGTGGCAGCAAGAGATCGTGGACGCGCACCCCTGGCAATTCATCCGCGGCCTCATCCACTCCGACGGATGCCGGATCATCAACTGGACAACGCGCCTCGTGCGTGGCGAGCGCAAGCGCTACGAGTACCCCCGGTACTTCTTCAGCAACAAGTCCGACGACATCCGCAAGCTCTTCAGCGACACGCTCACCGCCGTAGGCGTCGAGTGGACGACCCTCGCGCGGGGTAGCGATCCCTTCAACATCTCCGTAGCCCGACGGGCATCCGTCGCCCTCATGGATGCGCACGTCGGGCCGAAATACTGAGCAGATCCTGAGCCGCCCTACTTCGGGCTGTCGTCCTCGCCGATGTGGTGGACGCGGACCAGGTTCGTGGAGCCCGCTACGCCCGGCGGGGAGCCGGCGGTGATGACCACGACGTCGCCCTTCTGGCAGCGGCCGATGCGCAGCAGCTCCTCGTCGACCTGGGCGACCATCGCGTCCGTGGAGTCGACGTGCGGGCCGAGGAAGGTCTCGACGCCCCAGGTGAGGTTGAGCTGGGCGCGGGTGGCCTCGTCGGGGGTGAAGGCCAGGAGCGGGATGGGTGAGCGGTAGCGGGAGAGGCGCTTGACGGTGTCGCCGCTCTGGGTGAAGGCTACGAGGAACTTCGCGCCGAGGAAGTCGCCCATCTCGGCGGCGGCCCTCGCGACGGCGCCGCCCTGGGTGCGGGGTTTGTTGCGCTCGGTGAGGGGCGGGAGGCCTTTGGCGAGGAGGTCTTCCTCGGCGGCCTCGACGATGCGGGACATGGTGCGGACGGTCTCGATGGCGTATTTGCCGACGCTGGTCTCGCCGGAGAGCATGACCGCGTCGGTGCCGTCGATGATGGCGTTGGCGACGTCGGAGGCTTCGGCGCGGGTGGGGCGGGAGTTGTCGATCATCGAGTCGAGCATCTGGGTGGCGACGATGACCGGTTTGGCGTTGCGTCGGGCGAGTTTGATGGCGCGTTTCTGGACGATGGGGACTTGTTCGAGGGGCATTTCGACGCCGAGGTCGCCGCGGGCGACCATGATGCCGTCGAAGGCGGCGACGATGTCGTCGATGTTGTCGACGGCCTGGGGTTTTTCGACCTTGGCGATGACGGGGAGGCGGCGGCCCTCCTCGTCCATGATGCGGTGGACGTCGTCGATGTCGCGTCCGGTGCGGACGAAGGACAGGGCGATGATGTCGGCGCCGGTGCGCAGGGCCCAGCGGAGGTCGTCGATGTCTTTTTCGGAGAGGGCGGGGACGGAGACGGCGACGCCGGGGAGGTTGAGTCCCTTGTTGTCGGAGACCATGCCGCCTTCGATGACGGTGGTGTGGACGCGGGGGCCTTCGACGCCGGTGACTTCGAGGGTGACGCGGCCGTCGTCGACGAGGATGCGTTCGCCGGTGGTGACGTCGGCGGCGAGTCCGTCGTAGGTGGTGCCGCAGATGTCGCCGGTGCCTTCGCCTTCGAGGGGTTCGACGGTGATGGTGAAGGTGTCGCCGCGTTCAAGGAGTACGGGGCCTTCGCGGAAGCGTCCGAGGCGGATCTTCGGGCCTTGAAGGTCGGCGAGGATGCCGACGCTGCGGCCGGTTTCCTCGGACGCTTTGCGGACGTGGTCGTAGCGCGCTTGGTGTTCGGCGTAGCTGCCGTGGCTGAGGTTGAAGCGGGCGATGTCCATTCCCGCTTCGACCAGGGCTTTGATCTGGTCGTATGTGTCGGTTGCGGGTCCCAGGGTACAGACGATTTTAGCTCGGCGCATGGTTCGAGACTAAACCTTACCTACGGGTAGGTATTTGGCTCTGCATGACACCTCAACAACCTTCTCATGAAGGGTTGTTGACAACTGTTGAATTGTGCAGCGGGGTGCTCTGATGAGCGTTTATCCGAGGTTCGGCGGGACGAGTGTGAAGGATGCTTCGACTTGGGCGTCGATGGTCTGGCGTACGGGTTCGAGGTCGACGGGTGCGGCGTCGGTGGCGGCTTCCGTGCCCGCGCCTCGGTAGGTCGTCGCCTGGGTGGAGAAGCCTGCCCGGGCCATGTGGGGGCCGGCGTGGACCCCGGTGTCGTTGAGTTCGAGGAGGGCGCCGAGTCGGGTGTCGAGGGCTTCGGCGTATTCGCGGGCGCGTTGGAGGGCTTCCTGGACGGCTTGGCGGCGGGCGGTGGCGTGGTGGGGGGAGGTGGGGCGTAGTGCCCACCAGGGGCCGTCGATGCGGGTGAGGTCGTGATCGGCGAGGCGGGCGACGAGTTCGCCGAGTGCGGTGAAGTCGCCAAGCGTTGCGGTGAGTTGGATGCTGCCGTGGTAGGCGCGGACGCGTTCGGCGCGGCCGTGGCGGGTGAGTTCGGGGCGGATGGCGAGGGTGCCGGTTTCCAGCTTCTCCACCGCGTCGCCGTAGGTCTTGATGAGGTCGAGGGTGGTGGCGTTGCGGTGGGTGAGGCCGTCGAGGGTGGTGCGGCGGTCGGTGCCGCGGGCGGTGAGGGTGATGGTGATGTGGGCGATCTCGGGGTCGACTTCGAGGTGGGCTTCGCCGCGGACGGTGACGTGGGGGGTGGTGGGGGTGCCGTAGGGGTGGTGGGGCGCGGGTGTGGGAGCGGGGACGGGGGCGGGGGCGGGGGTTTCGGTCATGTGTTCACTGTGGCACGGGGGGTGGGGTGTCGTGGTGTGTGTCGCGTGGTCATCGGATCGAAACCTGCGCGGGGTGTTGTGCGTGGTGGCGGCTGGGCCAGAATCTACGCGCGTTGCCCTACTGAACGAGGAGTAAGAGATGCCGTTGAACCGTAGGACGTTTCTGGGCCGTTCGGCTGCCGCCGGTGCGGGTGTGGCGATGGCGGGTGGTGCGGTCGTGGGCTCGGCCGGTGCGGCGGAGGCGAAGGGGCACGGTCACGGTCACGGGCGTCCGGCGAAGCGGTACGCGTTCACGGTGATGGGCACGACCGATCTGCACGGGAACGTCTTCAACTGGGATTACTTCACGGACAAGGAGTACGACGACTCCGCGCACAACGATGTCGGTCTGGCGAAGATCTCGACGTTGGTGGAGCAGGTGCGGCGGGAGAAGGGCCGTCGGAACACGCTGCTGATCGACGCGGGTGACACGATCCAGGGCACGCAGTTGTCGTACTACTACGCGAAGGTCGATCCGATCACGGCGCGGCGTGGTCCGGTGCATCCGATGGCGCGGGCGATGAACGCGATCGGTTACGACGCGGCGGCGCTCGGGAATCACGAGTTCAATTACGGCATTCCGGTGCTGCGGAAATTCGAGGAGCAGTGCGACTTTCCGTTGCTGGGGGCGAATGCGCTGGATGCGAGGACGTTGCGGCCGGCGTTCGCTCCGTATGTCATCAAGCGGATGCGGACGCCGTACGGGCGTGATGTGCGGGTGGCGGTGCTGGGGCTGACGAATCCGGGTATCGCGATCTGGGACAAGGCGAATGTGGGCGGGAAGATGGTGTTCCCGGGTCTGGAGGAGCAGGCGGCGAAGTGGGTGCCGAAGCTGCGGTCGATGGGTGCGGACGTGGTGCTGGTCTCGGCGCATTCGGGTTCTTCGGGGACGTCGTCGTGGGGTGATCAGTTGCCGTACGTGGAGAACGCGGCGGCTCTGGTGGCGGAGCAGGTGCCGGGGATCGACGCGATTCTGGTGGGGCACGCGCATGTGGAGATCGCCGAGCATTTCGTGACGAACAAGGAGACGGGGAAGCGGGTCGTGCTCTCGGAGCCGGCGAAGTGGGGTCAGCGGCTGACGCTGTTCGATTTCGATCTGGTGTGGGAGAAGGGGCGCTGGGTGGTGGAGAAGGCCGGTTCGCGGGTGTTGAACTCCAACACGGTGCCGGAGGACCGGAAGGTGACGTCGCTGCTGCGGTCGGAGCACCGCGAGGTGGTGGAGTACGTCAATCAGGTGATCGGTACGTCGGTGGTGGCGATGTCGACGGCGGACGCGCCCTGGAAGGACGAGCCGATCATCGATCTGATCAACCAGGTGCAGGCGGAGACGGTGAAGGCGGCGCTGGCGGGTGGGGAGTACGCGGCGTTGCCGGTGCTGTCGCAGGCTTCGTGCTTCTCGCGTACGGCGGGGATTCCGGCCGGTGAGGTGACGATCAAGGACGCGGCGGGGCTGTATCCGTTCGAGAACACGCTGGAGGCGCGGCTGCTCACGGGTGCGCAGCTGAAGGAGTATCTGGAGTATTCGGCGCGGTATTTCGTGCGGACGCCCGCGGGTGGTCCGGTGGACACGGCGAAGCTGACGAACGCGGACGGGATTCCGGACTACAACTACGACGCGGTGTCGGGGGTGACGTACGACATCGACATCGCGCAGCCGGTGGGTTCGCGGATCACCGGGCTGTCCTTCGAGGGGAAGGCGATCGATCCGGCGGCGCGGTTCGTGTTCGCGGTGAACAACTATCGGGCGAGCGGTGGGGGGAACTTCCCGCATGTGCCGGGGGCGCGGCAGGTGTGGGCGGATTCGGACGAGATCCGGAACACGATCATCGGGTGGGTGCGGGAGAAGGGGTCGGTGGATCCGGCCGCGTTCGCTTCGGTGGGGTGGCGGCTGACGCGTGATGGGGCGCCGGTGTTCCCGTGACGCCGCTGTTCCCGTAACGCCGGTGTTCCGGTGACGCCGCTGTCCCCGTAACGCCGGTATCCGTAACGCTGTGTGCGGTGGGTTCTTCGTTCGGCCCGGGTCTTCTTCGGAGGGCCCGGGCCGTTCGTTGTGCGGGGGTGCGGGCGCTAGACGGATTGGCTCAGGGGGATGAGGGCGGAGGCCTGGGCGGGGATTCTCGGGGGCTGGGGGGTGAGGCCGAAGGTGGTGAAGGCGGTGCGGGCGGGGAGGGGGTAGGGGTTGGCGTCGGTGAGGTTGTTGAGGATGGTGGCGCTGCGCCAGGCGGCGAGTCCGAGGTCGGGGGCGCCGACTCCGTGGGTGTGGCGTTCGGCGTTCTGTACGTAGACGTGTCCGGTGACGGCGGGGTCGAGGACCAGGCGGTACTGGTCGTCGATGCGGGGGCGGTGGGAGGCGTCGCGGCTGAGGTAGGGGCCGAGGCTGCCGAGGACGGCGTCGAGGGGGCGTTCGCGGTAGCCGGTGGCGAGGATGACGGCGTCGGTGGTGAGGCGGGAGCGGGTGCCCTGCTGGGTGTGTTCGAGGTGGAGTTCGACGCGGGTGTTGGCGACGCGTCCGGCGGTGCGGACGTGGACTCCGGGGGTGAGGGTGGCGTCGGGCCAGCCGCCGTGGAGGGTGCGGCGGTAGAGCTCGTCGTGGATGGCGGCGATGGTGTCGGCGTCGATGCCTTTGTGGAGCTGCCATTGGCGGGGGACGAGTTCGTCGCGGGCGGATTCGGGCAGGGCGTGGAAGTAGCGGCTGTAGTCGGGGGTGAAGTGTTCGAGGCCGAGTTTGGAGTACTCCATGGGGGCGAAGGCCTGGGTGCGGGCGAGCCAGTGGATCTTCTCGGCGCCTTCGGGGCGGGCGCGCAGGAGGTCGAGGAAGATCTCGGCGCCGGACTGTCCTGATCCGATGACGGTGATGTGTTCGGCGGTGAGGAGCCGTTCGCGGTGGCGGAGGTAGTCGGCGGAGTGGAGTACGGGGACGGTTTCGGCTTCGGCGAGGGGTTTGAGGGGTTCGGGGACGAAGGGTTCGGTGCCGATGCCGAGGGCGATGTGTCGGGCGTAGGCGCGGCCGAGGGCTTCGGCTTCGCCGTCGCGGTCGAGTTGGGTGAAGTCGACTTCGAAGAGGGCGCGGTCGGTGTTCCAGCGGACGGCGTCGACCTGGTGGCCGAAGTGGAGGCCGGGGAGTTGTTCGCTGACCCAGCGGCAGTAGGCGTCGTATTCGGCTCGTTGGATGTGGAAGCGCTCGGCGAAGTAGAAGGGGAAGAGCCGGTCGCGGGTGCGGAGGTAGTTGAGGAAGCTCCAGGGGCTTGCGGGGTCGGCGAGGGTGACGAGGTCGGCGAGGAAGGGGACCTGGAGGCTGGCGCCGTCGAGGAGGAGGCCGGGGTGCCAGTGGAAGGCGGGGCGTTGTTCGTAGAAGGTCGCGGCGAGGGGTCGGGGGTCGTCGGTGCTCGCGGGGATGTTGTGGGCGAGTGCGGCGAGGGAGAGGTTGAAGGGGCCGATGCCGATGCCGACGAGGTCGTGTGGCTGGTCGGGTGCGGGGGCGGGCCGGGCGGTCATCGCGGGGTGTCGCTTTCCGTGGGGTGAGGGGTGGGGTGAGGGGTCGGGTGCGTGGGGTGGGTCGCGGTGGGGGTGGTGGGTGGGTGGGTGAGGTGGTCGGCGGTGGTGTCGGTGATGAGGTCGAGGAGTGCTTGGAGGTCCTGGGGGGTGGTGTGGGGGTTGAGGAGGGTGGCTTTGAGCCAGAGGCGGCCGTCGGCGTGGGCGCGGCCGAGGACGGCGTGGCCGCGTTGGAGGAGGGTGCGGCGGACGGTGGCGACGGTGTGGTCGTCGGCGTCGGTGGGGCGGAGGAGGACGGTGCTGATGGTGGGGCGGTCGTAGAGGTCGAGGGTGGGGGTTTTGGTGACGAGGTCGGCGAGGTGGTGGGCGGTGGCGAGGGTGCGGTCGATGAGGTCGGCGAGTCCGGTGCGGCCGAGGGCCTGGAGGGTGACGGCGATCTTGAGGGCGTCGGGGCGGCGGGTGGTGCGGAGGGAGCGGCCGAGTAGGTCGGGGAGGCCGGCTTCGGTGTCGTCGTCGGCGTTGAGGTAGGGGGCGTGGTGGTGGAGGGGGGTGAGGTGGTGGTGTTCGGGTACGGCGAGGAGGCCGGCAGAGGCGGGTTGCCAGCCGAGTTTGTGCAGGTCGAGGGTGACGCTGTGGGCGCGGTCGAGGCCGTGGAGGAGGGTGCGGTGGGTGGGGCTGAAGAGGAGGGGTCCGCCGTAGGCGGCGTCGATGTGGAGTTCGGCGCCGTGGGTGGTGCAGAGGTCGGCGATGGCGTCGAGGGGGTCGATGTCGCCGGTGTCGGTGGTGCCGGCGGTGGCGACGACGAGGAGGGGGCGGTGGAGTTCGGTGAGGGCTTGGTCGAGGGCGGCGAGGTCGAGGATGCCGGTGGGGGCGGGGACGACGACGGGTCGGGGGAGGCCGAGGAGCCAGGCGGCGCGGGTGATGCTGTGGTGGGCGTTGGCGCCGCAGATGGTCTGTACGGGGCCGTGGCGTTCGCGGGCGAGGAGCAGGGCGAGTTGGTTGGCCTCGGTGCCGCCGGTGGTGATGACGGCGTCGGGTGAGCGGGTGTGGGGGTAGATCTCGGCGGCGAGTGCGGTGGTGAGGTCGGCTTCGAGGGCGGAGGCGGCGGGGGCCTGGTCCCAGGAGTCCATGGAGGGGTTGAGGGCGCTGGCGGCGAGGTCGGCTGCTGCTGCCAGGGCGAGGGGCGGGGTGTGGAGGTGGGCGGCGCAGTGGGGGTGGGCGGGGTCCGCGGCGCCTGCGGCGAGGGCGGTGACGAGGCTTCGGAGGGCGTGGTGGGGGCCGGTGCCGTGGTCGGGGATGAGGGGGTGGGTGGCGGTGCGGGTGCGGGGGGTGACGGTGTCGGGTCCGCCGGCGGGGAGGGGGCCGTCGCGGAGGGTCGCGCCGTCGTGGAGTGCGGTGAGGACGGTGTCGATGAGGGGGCGGAGGGCGGCGGGGCCTGCGGTGCCTCCGGCGAGGGGCGGGGTGGGCATGGGTGGGGTGGTCCTTCGGGTGCGCGGGGGTGGGCGTGCCAGCTTGTCCCGGGTTTCGGGTGGCGCGGCCGAAGAGCCCAACGATCTGAACCCGAAAGGGGTACTGCCGGTTGGTGTGGCCCGGTTGGGGAGGGGCGGGGTGGGGGCGTTGCCGGTGGGGGATCTGCCGGCCTCGATCGAGGTGGAGCCCTCGGCTCTCTCGCCGTTGGCGGTGGTGCGGCGGTCCGGCAGCGTCTCAGCGAACCGGGAGGGTTCCACGGTGGTGTACGAGCCGGCGGGCGGCGATTTCGCCGAGCTGGTGCGGGCTGCGCGGCGGATCCTTACCGAGATGCGGATCCTCACCGAGATGATGACCGGCCGGGGCGGGCCGCTCGCCCAGCCGCGGGAGGCCGAGGAGACCGTCCGGTGATCGCGCCGCCGGACACCTTGCCGTACCGGCACGTGCTGACGCTGCCCGCACGCGACGGGATCGCCCGTGCGCATCGTCCGGGAGACCTCCGAACGGGTGCCGGCGGAGTGCCGGTTGAAGGCGGAGTTCTTCAAGACGCTGGGGCACCCGGTCCGGATCAGGGTGCTCGAACTGCTCGGTGAACGCGAGCACGCGGTCTCGGAGATGCTTTACGAGGTGGGGGTCGAGGCCTCCCTGGCCGGTCCGCGGGCGACGGGCGCCTCCGGGGACGACATTCCCGTCGGGGCTCCGGACGCGACCCCGGTGGGGGCTCCGGGTGACGTCGCGGACGAGAGCGGCGACGGCCCCGGCTTATCCTCCGTACCGCCCGGCCGCGGGGCGGGAAGCGGTTCCCGTCCCGCGGCCGTGCGCGTCGGTCAGTCGGCGAGGGCGACGGCCGACCGTACGGCGAGGGCGCGGCGCAGGTCGTCGAGCTGGTCGACGAGCTTGCGGCGCAGGGCGGGGGTGAGGGCCGGGTCCTCCAGGGCGCGGATGCCGGTGCCGAGGCTCGTGGGGTCGACGGCGTACGCGGGGAAGGCGTAGCGTCCGGCGGCTTCGGCGATGGCGGGGCCCCGGCGGGCGGCGAGGGCGACGGCGTCCGGGTAGAAGCGGGCCACGTAGTCGTCGGTCAGCTCTTCCTGTCCGGGTTGCCAGAAGCCCTGGGCGGTGGCGGTGAAGAGGTAGTTGGACAGGGTGTCGTCGGTGAACAGGGCGTCCCAGGCTGCGGCCTTGGCCTGGGCGGTGGGCAGCGCGGCACGGCAGCGGGCCGCGCCCTCGCGGCCGGTGGCGCTGGGGTCGGCTTCGAGTGCGGCCGCGATGGTGGTCTCGTCGGTGGCGCCGAGGACGGCGAGCCGGGTGAGGATGCGCCAGCGCAGCTCGGGGTCGAGCTCGGGTCCGCCGTGGACGGTGCCTTCGTCGAGCCAGCTGCGGAGGGTGTCGGGCTGGGTGGCGGCGTCGATGAAGTGGCGTACGGCGATGAGGCGGAGGCCCGGCTGTGAGCCGTCCTCGGTGCGGCGGATGAGGTCGCGGCAGAGGTCGGTGAGGGTGGCGCGGGCGGCGGGCAGGTCCTCGGGGATGGTGTAGCGGTCGACGACCTGGCCGGCGGCGAAGGACAGGACGCCCTGGACGAGCGCGAGGTCGGTCTCGTGCGGGAGGTGCGTGCGTGCGGTCGCGAGGTAGGTGGCGGGAGGGAGTTGCGCGTCGCGGACCATGTCCCGGGCGGTGTTCCAGACGACGGCCCGGGTGAGGGCGTCGGGGATGCCGGAGAGGCTGGTCAGGACGGTGTCCCAGGAGGTGGTGTCCAGGCGGACCTTGGCGTAGGTGAGGTCGCCGTCGTTGAGGACGACGAGGGCGGGGCGGCGGCCGGGGCGGATCGTGGGCGTCCCGTCGCCGGGTACGTCGAGGTCGAAGCGGTCGCGCAGGGCGAGGTGGCCGGGGGCGCCCTGGGTGCCCAGTGCGTGGTCGTAGGCGCCGACGGTGACGCGGTGGGGGCGGGAGCCGTCGCGGGTGACGGTGAGGGCCCAGGCCTGGCCGTTGCCGTTCGGCACGGTGGGGCCGGCGGTGGGCTCGGGGGAGCTGATCTCGGCGGTGAGGGTGTCGATGCCGGTGGTGCGCAGCCACTGTTCGGCCCAGGCGTGGACGTCGCGGTCGGTGGCGGAGGCCAGGTTGTCGATGAAGTCGGCGAGGGTGGCGTTGGCGAACCTGTGGCGGGCGAAGTGGGTGTTGATGCCGGCCAGGAAGTCCTTCTCGCCGAGCCAGGCGACGAGTTGGCGCAGTGCGGAGGCGCCCTTGGCGTAGCTGATGCCGTCGAAGTTGAGGAGGGCGGACGCGGTGTCGGGGACGGCGTCGGGGTCCGGGGCGACGGGGTGGGTGGAGGGGCGCTGGTCGGCGTCGTAGCCCCAGCCCTTGCGGGCGACGCCGAAGTCGACCCAGGTGTCGGGGAACGGGGTCTCCCCGGCAGGGACGGAGTTGAGAGCTCGGGGAAGTGCGGCCTCGGTGAGGGTCTGGTAGCCCATGTACTCGGCGAAGGACTCGTTGAGCCAGATGTCGTCCCACCAGGCCAGGGTGACGAGGTCGCCGAACCACATGTGGGCCATCTCGTGGGCGATGACCATGGCGCGGGTCTGGCGCTCGGTGTCGGTGACGGCGGAGCGGTAGACGAACTCGTCGCGGAAGGTGACGAGTCCGGGGTTCTCCATGGCGCCCGCGTTGAACTCGGGGACGAAGGCCTGGTCGTAGGAGTCGAACGGGTAGGGCTCGTCGAACTTCTCGTGGTAGCGGTCGTACAGGGCGCGGGTGATGTCGAGGATCTCGTCGGCGTCGGCGTCCAGGTACGGGGCGAGGGAGCGGCGGCAGTGGATGCCGAAGGGCAGCCCGGCGTGCTCGGTGGTGACCGAGTGCCAGGGTCCTGCGGCGACCGCGACGAGGTAGGTGGAGACGAGGGGGGTGGCGGCGATGGTCCAGCGCCCCTCCCCCGTGTGTTCGGCGACGCCGTTGCCGAGGACGGTCCAGCCTTCGGGCGCGGTGACGTCGATGGCGAAGACGGACTTGAGGTCGGGCTGGTCGAAGGCGGCGAAGACGCGCTGGACGTCCTCCATGAACAACTGGGTGTAGACGTAGGTCTCGCCGTCGGTGGGGTCGGTGAAGCGGTGCATGCCCTCGCCGGTGCGGGAGTAGTGCATCGCGGCGTCGACGCGCAGTTCGTGGGGGCCGGCGGTGATTTTGGTGAGGGGGTAGCGGTTGCCGTCGAGGAGGTCGGGGTCCAGGGGTTGTCCGTCGAGGCTGATCGAGCGCAGGGTGGCGGGCTTGACCTCGACGAAGGTGTCTCCGGCCGCGCGGGCGGTGAACCGGATGACGGTGGCGGAGTCGAAGGTCTCCTCGCCGGTGGTGAGGTCGAGGGCGATCGTGTATCGCTCCACGTCGAGGATCTGGGCTCGGGTCTGCGCTTCGTCGCGCGTCAGTACGGACATGTTCCCATGCTGCCGTACGGGTGACGGCGGGCGCAGCGGGGTTCTCCCTGGGCGGACGGGGCGGTCCGGGGGTGCGCGGGGCGGGTCTCGCGGGGGCGCGTCCCCCGTGGCGGGCGGGCCTCGCCGGGCGGATCTCACCGGGCGGGCTTCGCGGGGCGCGCCCCTGGGTGCGGACGGGCGGGCTTCGCGGTGCGAACAAGCGGGCTTCGCGGGGCGCGCCCCTGGGTGCGGACCGTCAGGCTGCGCGGGGCGCGTCCCTGGGTGCGGACCGTCAGGCTTCGCGGGGCGCGTCCCTCGGTCCGGACGGGCGGGCTTCGCGGGGCGCGTCCCTCGGTCCGGACCGTCAGGCTTCGCGGGGCGCGTCCCTGGGCCCGGACGGTCAGGCTGCGCAGTGCGCCTCCTCGGTCCGGACGGTCAGGCTCCGGTGGTGGCGGCCCTCGTGTCTCCGGTGCGGTCGGGGTCGCCGTTCCCCGCTTCGTCGGCGAGGCGCTCGTGGTGGCGGATCACCTCGGCGATGATGAAGGTCAGCAGCTTCTCGGCGAACGCGGGGTCCAGGTTGGCGCTCTGCGCGAGCTGCCGGAGCCGGGCGATCTGGCGGGTCTCGCGGGCGGGGTCGGCGGGCGGCAGCCTGTGGTCCGCCTTGAGGCGGCCGACCTGCTGGGTGGCCTTGAAGCGCTCGGCCAGCATGTGGACGACGGCGGCGTCGATGTTGTCGATGCTCTCGCGCAGCCGGTTCAGCTCGGCCTGGACGGACGCGTCGATTTCGCTCGTACTCATGGTCAGCGAGCTTAGACCCACCGGCGGTGGAGGGGTCCCGTCGCCGGTGGGTCGTGGACCGCCGCGCTCACGTGCTGATCGTCGGTGGGTCGTCGGGGTCGGGCACCCGGTCGCTCCAGCCGCCGGGCACGCTGCGGCCCTGCTGTTCGCGGAAGCGGACGGGGGCGGTGCCGACCCGGCGGGCGAAGAGCCGGGAGAAGTAGGCGGGGTCGTCGTACCCGACGCGGCGGGCCACGGCGGCGACCGGGAGGTCGGTGGCGGCGAGGAGTTCCTTGGCCCGGCCCAGGCGGATGCCCAGCAGGTAGTCCTTGGGGCTGCAGCCGGCGCCGCGCCGTACGGCAGTGCGCAGTTCGGCGGGGGTCATGCCGTGCCGGGCGGCGTGCTCGGCGACGGTGAGCGGCTGGTACGCGTCGCGGGCCAGCGCCTGGAGCACCGGGGCGCCGTCGGGGCCGATGCCGGCGCGGGCGCGGCGCAGGGTGACGAGGAGTTCGTGGACGGCGGCCCCGGTCTCCACCTCCAGGAGGGGGTTGCCGCGCCGGGCGGCGCGCACGATGCGACCGACGGCCGCGCGGGGGGCGGCGGTGTCGGAGAGGGGGACGAGGGGGCGGTCGGGCTCGATGTAGCCGAGTTCGGTGTACGTGGTGGTGGCGGGGCCGGTGAAGTCGACGAAGCTCTCGTCCCAGCCGGTGCCGGGATCGGCGCCGTAGTGGTGGGGGGTCCCGGGGGTCAGCCAGATGAGGCTGGGGCCGGTGACGGGGGTGCGGCGGCCGTCGGGGCCCTTGAACCAGCCGGTGCCGGAGTTGACGATCACGGCGACGTGGTGGTCGAGGGTGCGGGGTCCGACGGTGGGCAGCGCCCCGTGCTGGAGGCCGACGCCGAGGCAGACGAGGCCCAGGCGGTGGTGGAGCGGGCTCGGGGTGAAGAAGCGCATCCAGGTGTGGTACATCGCGGTCCTTCCTTCCTCTCCCTGCTGTTCCGTCTGCCGAACCGGCAGGCCCGGGCGTCGACCCTGCTGGTCCGGGTGCCGACCCGGCCGGTCCGTGGTGTCCGATCCCCGCTGGTCCGTTGTGTCCAATCAGCAGCGATCTTTGTCCATGGACCGGGTGCGGCGCCAGAGGTGAAGGTGGTCGGACCAATCGACCCGAGGGCCGCCGGGTGCGGCCGAGCACAGGAGCGTACGAGCACCATGACCGACTTCACCGTGGGGGACGACTGCTTCCGGCTCGACGGGAAGCCCGTGCGGCTGCTGTCGGGGGCCCTGCACTACTTCCGGGTGCACGAGGCGCAGTGGGAGCACCGGCTCGCGATGCTCGCCGCGATGGGGCTGAACTGCGTCGAGACGTACGTGCCGTGGAATCTGCACGAGCCCCGCGAGGGCGAGGTCCGGGATGTCGGGGCCCTCGGCCGGTTCCTGGACGCGGCGGGGCGGGCGGGGCTGTGGGCGATCGTGCGGCCGGGTCCGTACATCTGCGCCGAGTGGGAGAACGGCGGCCTTCCGGTGTGGGTGACGGGCCGGTTCGGGCGTCGGGTGCGCACCCGGGACGCGGCGTACCGGGCGGTGGTGGAGCGGTGGTTCCGGGAGCTGCTGCCGCAGGTGGTGCAGCGGCAGGTGTCCCGGGGCGGTCCGGTGATCCTCGTACAGGCGGAGAACGAGTACGGGAGTTACGGCAGCGACGCGGTGTATCTGGCGTGGCTGGCGGGGTTGTTGCGGCAGTGCGGGGTGACGGTTCCCCTGTTCACGTCGGACGGCCCGGAGGACCACATGCTGACCGGTGGTTCGGTGCCGGGGCTTCTCGCGACGGCGAATTTCGGTTCGGGGGCGCGGGAGGGTTTCGAGGTGCTGCGCCGGCATCAGTCGAGGGGCCCGCTGATGTGCATGGAGTTCTGGTGCGGCTGGTTCGACCACTGGGGGGCCGAGCCGGTGCGCCGGGATGCGGAGCAGGCGGCCGGGGCGCTGCGGGAGATCCTGGAGTGCGGGGCGTCGGTGAACATCTACATGGCGCACGGGGGGACGAACTTCGGGGGCTGGGCGGGGGCGAACCGGTCCGGCCCGCATCAGGACGAGTCGTTCCGGCCGACGGTGACGTCGTACGACTACGACGCGCCGGTCGACGAGTACGGGCGGGCCACGGAGAAGTTCCGGCTGTTCCGGGAGGTCCTGGAGGCTTACGCCGAGGGGCCGTTGCCCGCGCTGCCGGCGGAGCCGGTCGGGCTGGCGGGGCCGGTGCGGGTGGAGCTGGCGGAGTGGGCCGGGCTCGGGGATGTCCTGGAGGCGCTGGGCGATCCGGAGACGGAGTCGGGGGTGCCGCCGACGTTCGAGGAGCTGGGCGTGGACCGGGGTCTTGTGCGCTACCGGGTGGCGGTGCCGGGGCCGCGCCAGGCGTATCCGCTGGGGGCCTCGGGGCTGCGGGACCGGGCGGTGGTGTACGTGGACGGGGCCCGGGCCGGGGTGCTGACCGAGGAGTCCGGCACGCTGCCGGAGCCGGTGGCGGGTCCGGCGGAGGTCGAGCTGTGGGTGGAGTCGCTGGGCCGGGTCAACTACGGGCCGCGCCTGGGTGAGCCGAAGGGGATCACGGGCGGGGTGCTGCACGAGCGGCAGTATCTGCACGGGGTACGGGCCCGGGGCCTGCGGCTGGACGCGTTCGAGGCCGCGGACGCGGTGGCCGCGGTCCCGTTCGGGCCGGTGGAGGCCGCCGCCGGGGCGGGTGACGCGGGGCGGACGGGCCTGTTCCGGGGGACGTTCACCATCGAGGGGACGACGGGCGCTTCAGGCGCTTCAGGCGCCTCAGCCGCTTCCGGTGCTTCCGGTGCCTCCAGCGGTCCCAGCGGTTCCAGCGGTTCCAGCGGTTCCAGCGGTTCCAGCGGTTCCAGCGGTTCCAGCGGTTCCAGCGGTTCCAGCGGTTCCAGCGGTTCCAGCGGTTCCGGCGGTTCCGGCGGTTCCGGCGGTTCCGGCGGTTCCGGCGGTTCCGGCGGTTCCAGCGGTTCCAGCGGTTCCAGCGTCGATCACGCGGGGCTCGAACTGCCGGGCTGGACGCGCGGGTTCGTCTGGGTGAACGGCTTCTGCCTGGGCCGGTACTGGTCGGTGGGCCCGCAGCGGACCCTGTACGTGCCGGGACCGGTGCTCCGCGACGGCGCCAACGAGGTGTGGGTCCTGGAACTCGAAGACGCGGGCGAGCCGTGTGTGGAGCTGGGTCCGGGGGCGCCCGTACGGACGGGCGCCCCCGGGGTGGTTCAGCCGTGATCACCCGCGGGGGTGCGGGCGGTCGGGAGCGTCAGAGACCGGCGGCCGCGGAGGCGATGGCGGAGGCGAAGGTCGAGACCTCGGTGTAGACGCCGGGGTAGTTGGGTCGGGCACAGCCCTGGCCGTAGCTGGTGATCCCGACCTGGACCCAGGCTCCGGCGTTGTCCCGGCGGAACATCGGGCCTCCGGAGTCACCCTGGCAGGTGTCGACGCCACCGGTGCTGAGGTAGCCGGCGCAGATTTCCTCCCCGGCGACGAACGAGCTGCCGTAGGCGGAGCGGCAGGCGGTGTCGGAGACGAACGGGACGTCGGCCTTGAGCAGGTAGCGCTGCTGGCTGCCGCCCTCGCGGTTGGCTCCCCAGCCGGCGACGGTGAAGGTGCCCTGGTTGTAGGCGGTGGTGGTGGCGATCTTCAGGGTGGGCAGGTTGATGGGCTGGGCGAGCTTGATGAGCGCCCAGTCCTTGCCGATGCCGTTGTAGCCGGGCGCCTGGAGGACCTTGGTGGAACGGACCTTGATGGCGCTCGTCGACTGGAGGTCGACGACGCCGGCGGTGGCGGTGATCGAGGTGTTGTTGCCCGATCCGTTCACGCAGTGGGCGGCGGTGAGGACGATGTCCTTGGCGTAGAGGGCGCCGCCGCAGCCCATGGAGAGCCGGACCATGAAGGGGAACTCGCCCTGGGCGGCGCGGGTTCCGCCGACGATGGGGTTGGGGGCGGCGGAAGCGGTGACGGGCTGGAGGCCGACGACCGCTATGGCGACGGTGGCGACGACGACGGAACATCTCTTCAGCGCACGCAGAAGCTGCTTCACGGAGAGCCTTCTTTCGTGGGGGGTTGCTGGGGGAACCACGACGGGACGACTCCATGACTTAGTCATGAACCCGTCAAGTCCATCCGATTATCGGGATGCGGTCACCGCTGCCACAAGGCACACTTTTCGGCCAAGCTCGGTGCGGCGGATCCCCGCGCCCCTCGGGCGGCCCGGCCTACAGTGGAGACCGGCCGCGGGCGGGGGCCTCGGCCGGAGCGGATGGGGGTACGGACGTGAGCAACGGCAGGCCGGGCGCACCGGTCGTCCACGGCTTTCCGCATCTGGACACGGTCCGGTCCGCGATCACCGCGCTGTACCGGCGGCTCTCACCGGACGGCGTCCACACCTACGGCACCAGCCTGGTCCCCGCCGACGCCGCCTTCTCCGACGCGGACGATCTCCACCTCGGCGCCCAGCGGGTGGCCCGGGCCCTGGTCCAGCACCTCCATCTGCCCGAGGCCCGCATGATCGTCGGCTTCCGGGCGATGGAGCACGCGGCGAGCGTGGAACTGACCGCCGGCCCCGAGTACTTCATCGAGCTCAACGACCGCTTCCGCACCCACCGCAGGGACATCGGGGCGGCGCTCGCGCACGAGGTCACCCATGTGCTGCTGCACCGGCTCGGCCTGGAGTTCCCCGGCACCCGCGCCAACGAGATCCTGACCGACACGACGACGGCCTACCTCGGCGCGGGCTGGCTGCTGCTGGACGCGTTCCGGGAGGACGCCACGTCCCGCCAGAAGCTCGGCTATCTCACCCCCGAGGAGTTCGGATACGTCCTGGCCAAGCGGGCGTTCGCCTTCGGCGAGGACCCCTCCCCGTGGTTCACCAGCCCCCAGGCGTACACCGCGTACACCAAGGGGCGGGAGCGGGCGCTGCACGATCTGCGCAGGCCCCCGCTGACCGCCGCGGGCTGGGCGGGCCGCCGCCGCTACGCCAAGGACCGGCGCTACGCCCAGGACCACCCCGGCACCGGGCCGGACCCGAACGTCCCGTACGCCTTCGAGACCGACGGCCGGAACCTGCGCGTCTCGTTCCCCTGCCCCACCTGTCACCAGCGCATCCGGGTTCCCGTCCGGGGCCGGTTCACCGCGCGTTGCGGGCTGTGCCGGACCACCCTGGAATGTGACACCTGAGCGTCGTTCCGGCCACCGTAGGATCGAAGCATGACGAACGAGCCGATCAGGGACGAACTACGCCTGTTCGACGCGCTGTACGAGGATGAGAACGCGGTCGTACGGGCGCTGCGTTCGGGCGCGCCGGCCGAGTCGAGCGACGAGGAAGGCACGACGGCGCTCTATCTGGCGTCGGTGCAGGACCTGCTGGAGGCGGTGCGCCTGCTGCTCGCGGTCGGGGCGGACCCGAACCGGGCGAGCGGCCCGGAGGCGAGCGACCTGCCGCTGTGCGGAGCGGCGTGCGGCGGGCACACCGAGGTGGTGGAGGCGCTGCTGTCCGCCGGGGCCCGGCCGGATCTGCGCGAGGAGTTCGGTTTCACCGCGCTGCGGTGGGCGGTCGGCCTGGGACACGCCCCGACGGTGGAAGTGCTCCTGGCCCGAGGCGCGGACCCCCTGCTGCCGGGCCCGCAGGGCGAGGCGATGCTGGTGCTGGCGGCGCAGCGCGGCTCCCCGCGCACGGTACGGGCGCTGCTCGCGCACGGTGCGGGGGCGGCGGGGCAGGAGTCCGTGGTCGCGCTCGCGCTGGCCGAGGCGCGGCGCATCTCCGCCCTCGATCCGGAGCGGGAGTTGCGGCGGCGGCTGGAGGAGTCGTACGGCTCCGGGATCGAGACGGTGACGCTCCGCGACCTCAGGGACGGCGAGGAGACGATGGCGGTGGAGCTGCTCAGGGACGGGGTGCCGTCGGCGGGCACGGACCAGCACACGGGCCACGGGGAGATCGCGGCCCTGCTGGGCGGGGCGTCGTAGTCGCTACCGGGCTCCCGGCCGGCCGCGCTCCCAGACCTCACGGGTGAGTACGTACTCGACCTCGCCGTGCTCGGAGCCCTCGATGACCTCCGGCCAGTCCTCGGTGTACGCCCGCAGGAAGGTCAGCCCCGTCTTCTCCATCACGCGCCGGGATCCCGTGTTGACCGCCATGGTGTTGGCGGTGACCCGCTGGACCCCGAGGTCGGTGAACCCCTTGTCGACCAGGGCCCGCGCGCCCTCGGTGGCGTAACCGCGGCCCCAGGCGGCCTGGTTCAGCCGGTAGCCGAGTTCGGCGACGGCGGGGTCGTGGTCGTCCACCGGCCGGAGCTCGAACCAGCCCAGAAAGGCTCCGGTGTCCTTCTCCCGCGCGGCCCAGAAGCCGCGGGTTCCGGTGCACGGGTGGTCGTGGAGGAGCCTCGGCAGGGTCCGGTCCCGGATGTCCTCGGGGCTCGTCGGCCGGCCGCCGTTGATGTACCGCATGACGGCGGGGTCGTTGTCGAGGGCGAGCAGGTCGGGGGCGTCGGCGTCGGTGACCGGGTCGAGGACGAGCCGGTCGGTCTCCAGGAAGGTGCGCATACGGCGATCCTCACCGCCGGCGGCCGGGCCGCGCCACCCGATATGTGCGTCGCGGGCGTCAGCGGTCCGGCCGGGGCCCTGGCGCCCGGCCCGGGACGGGGGCCTGGACCGGGTCCCGGCCCTGGATCAGGTCCCGGCCCTGGATCAGGAACGTCAGCCCTTCCGGGCTGCGAAGCCGCACGACGCGGAGGGCGCCTTTTCCGGCGAGGGTGACGAGACCGGGCCCGTGGGCGCGGGCCCGGCGGATCACCGCGTCCGGATCGTCCACGGTGAGGGCCAGTTGCCACTGGGGTGCGGAGCCGGTGGCGGTGCCGGTCGCGGCGGGGCCTGCTTCCCGGAAGACCGCCCGGCCGAGGGGCGTGCCCGTCGTCCTGGCGTAGAACTCCCGGGCCCGCTCGGGGTCTTCGCAGGCCAGGACCGCGTGGTGGGGGGTGCCGTCGGCGGTGGCCGAGGCCGGCCACCCGGCGAACCCCCGCGGCCGCCAGAGGGAGAGGACGGCGCCCACCGGGTCGATCAGTGTGGCGATCCGGCCCTGGTCCCCCGCGTCGAACGGCGGGACGACGACCTGCGCCCCGTTCGCCACCGCCAGAGCCGTACGGTGGTCCACGTCGTCGACCGCGAGGTAATAGGCGATGTGCGGCGGCGTACCGGGCGGATAGACCGGCTGGGCGAGATCGCTCACCCCGCCGATCCGCTCGCCCCCGGCGGAGATCTTGACGGCCCGCCGCCAGTCCTCTTCGTCCACGGCGAACTCCCAGCCCAGTACCGAGGAGAAGAAGACGGCGGTGCCGGACGGGTCGCGGGTCTTGAGGTCCATCCAGCAGAACTCGTTCATCGGGCCGTGCCGCGTCATCGTGTGCTCCTCCGGTGTCCCCTGCTGGATATCGGGCGCCCGTACGGATGCGCAAGCGGGTTTCCCGCGCCGTACGCGATCGGCGGGCGCGGTCCCAGGCACGGGCGCGGTCCCGGGCACGGGGCGCGGGCACGGGAACCCGGCATGACCGGCAGGGCGCCCCTCAGGACGCCCCGTAGACCCGCCCCGGTTCCTCCGCGTCGGCCAGCAGCCGACGCACCGTTTCGCCCGCCTCGGCCGGGGACCTGCGCGCGCCCCGGTCGTCGGTGGGGCCCGGGCGCCAGCCCTCCATAACGGTGATGCGGCCCGCCTCGGCCTCGAAGACGCGGCCCGTCACCCCCTCGCTCGCGGCGGAGCCGAGCCAGACGACCAGGGGCGAGACGTTCGCGGGGGCCATGGCGTCGAACTCCCCCGCCCCCGGGGCCGCCATCGTCTCGGCGAAGGTCCGCTCGGTCATCCGGGTCCGGGCGGCCGGGGCGAGGGCGTTGACGCAGACCCCGTACCGGCCCAGCTCGGCCGCCGCGACCAGGGTCAGGGCCACGATTCCGGCCTTGGCCGCCGCGTAGTTGCCCTGGCCGACGCTGCCGAGGAGTCCGGCGCCCGAGCTGGTGTTGATCACCCGGGCGACCGGCGCCCTCCCCGCCTTCGTCTCGGCCCGCCAGTGGGCGGCGGCGTGTTTGAGGGGCAGGAAGTGGCCCCTGAGGTGGACCCGCATCACCGCGTCCCAGTCGTCCTCGTCCAGGTTGACGAGCATCCGGTCGCGCAGGAAGCCCGCGTTGTTGACCAGGGTGTCGAGGCGGCCGAAGGCGTCCACGGCGGTGGTGACCAGGGAGGCGGCGCCCTCGGCCGTGGCGATGTCGCCGCCGTGGACGACGGCTTCGCCGCCCGCCGCCACGATCTCGTCGACGACCTCCCGGGCCGGGCCGGCGGAGCCCCCGTCCCCGTCGGGTCCGACGCCGAGGTCGTTGACGACGACGCGCGCCCCTTCGGCGGCGAAGGCCAGGGCGTGGGCCCGGCCGAGCCCCCGCCCGGCGCCCGTGACGGCGACGACCCGGTCCGCGCAGAGTCCGGCACGGCGTGCGATGGGTGCGGTCATCTCATCTCCCCATGATCGACGGCTTACTGACGGCCGGCAGCCCGTTGGCGGCCAATTGACGACCGGTAGGCGACCGGTAGACGGCCGGTTGGCGCCCGGGGGCGGGACTGCTACCGTCCACCTAACAAATGTTTGGTGGAAAGGTAGCTGATCCTCCGATGAGTGTCTCCACCGCCCGCCCCTCGGACGGCGTCCGCGTCGTCACCGTGGACCGTCCCCCCGTCAACGCGCTTCCCGTGCAGGGCTGGTACGACCTGGCGGACGCCGTCCGGGCGGCGGGCCGCGACCCCGGGGTCCGCTGCGTCGTCCTGGCCGCCGCCGGGCGCGGCTTCAACGCGGGCGCCGACATCAAGGAATTGCAGCGCGATACGGGGCACGAGGCCCTGATCGGCGCCAACCGTGGCTGCGCCGAGGCGTTCGCGGCGGTGTACACGTGCGAGGTCCCGGTCGTCGCGGCGGTGCAGGGGTTCTGCCTGGGCGGCGGGGTCGGACTCGTCGGGAACGCCGACGCGATCGTCGCGAGCGAGGACGCGGTCTTCGGCCTTCCGGAGCTGGACCGGGGCGCACTCGGCGCCGCGACCCACCTGGCCCGGCTGGTACCACAGCACCTGATGCGCACGCTGTACTACACCTCCCGCACCGTCACCGCGGCCGAGCTGCTCGCCCACGGTTCCGTCTGGCGGGTGGTCCCGGCCCATGAGCTGACCAATGCAGCATTGGAGTTGGCGACCGAGATCGCCGCCAAGGACGGCCATCTGCTGCGGCTCGCGAAAGCCGCACTGAACGGCATCGACCCCGTCGACGTACAGCGCAGCTACCGCTTCGAGCAGGGGTTCACCTTTGAGGCGAACCTCGCCGGGACCGCCGCCCGGGTCCGCGACACCTTCGGCAAGGAGGCCTGAACCGTGACCGCTCCCCCTCATCCACGCGACAAGACAATGACACCCGAGGAGGTCGTCGACCGGCTGAGCAGCGGCATGACCATCGGGATAGGCGGCTGGGGGTCGCGCCGCAAGCCGATGGCCCTGGTCAGGGCGCTGCTCCGGTCGCCCGTCACCGATCTTACGGTGATCTCCTACGGCGGCCCGGACGTGGGGCTGCTGGCCGCGGCGGGCCGGATCGCCCGTCTGGTCACGGCGTTCGTGACGCTCGACTCCATCCCGCTGGAGCCGCACTACCGGGCGGCCCGGCAGCGCGGGGCGTTCGCGCTGACGGAGATCGACGAGGCGATGTTCATGTGGGGGCTGCACGCGGCGGCGAACCGGCTGCCGTTCCTGCCGGTTCGCGCGGGCATCGGCTCGGATGTGATGCGGGTCAACCCTGAGCTGCGCACGGTGACTTCACCGTACGAGGACGGCGAGGAGTTCGTGGCGGCGCCGGCCCTGCGGATGGACGCGGCGCTGGTCCACCTCAACCGGGCGGACCGGCTCGGCAACGGCCAGTACCTGGGCCCCGACCCGTACTTCGACGACCTCTTCTGCGAAGCGGCGGACGCGGCGTACGTCTCCTGCGAACGCATCGTGCGGACGCCGGAGTTGACCGGGAACGCCACCGCCCCGCAGACCCTCCTCGTTCAACGGCATGCGGTCACCGGTGTGGTGGAGACTCCGGGCGGGGCGCACTTCACGTCCTGCGTACCCGACCACCCGCGTGACGAGCCGTTCCAGAAGGCGTACGCGGCCGCGGCGGCGGACCCGGCGGCCTGGGCGGAGTTCGCAGCCCGCTTCCTGCCGCCGGACGGCGACGAGCAGGGCTACCAGCAGGCGGTCCGCACCTGGCACCAGGAGCAGAAATGAAAGCGTCCGCGACCGGAGGCATCACCCGTGCCGAGTACTGCGTGATCGCGTGCGCCGAGGCGTGGCGGGGCGACGGCGAGATCCTGGCCAGCCCGATGGGTGCCGTGCCGTCGGCCGGCGCGCGGCTGGCCCGGCTGACCTTCGCCCCCGAGCTGCTGCTCACGGACGGCGAGGCGACGCTCGTCGGCCCGGACGGTGTGGCGGAGGGCTGGCTGCCCTACCGAAGGCATCTGGCGCTGGTGACCGGCGGGCGGCGGCACGTGATGATGGGCGCGAGCCAGATCGACCGCTTCGGCAACCAGAACATCTCCTGCATCGGCGACTGGGAACAGCCCTCGCGGCAGCTGCTGGGTGTACGCGGAGCTCCGGTCAACACCCTGAACAACCCGGTGAGTTACTGGATCCCCCGGCACTCCCCCCGGGTCTTCGTCGGGCGCGTCGACATGATCTGCGGGGTCGGCCACGACAGCGCGAGGGCGGCGGGCCCCTCCGCCACCCGCTTCCACCGCATCCCCCGGGTCGTCAGCGATCTCGGGGTCTTCGACTTCGCGACGCCCGACCGTTCGATGCGCCTCGCCTCGGTCCACCCCGGCGTCACGGTGGACCAGGTCCGGGAAGCGACGGGTTTCGCGCTCACGGTCCCGGACGACGTCCCGTACACCCGCGCCCCCTCCCCGACCGAGCTCTCGCTGATCCGCGAGGTCGTCGACCCGGCCCGCACCCGGGACCGGGAGGTCCGTTCCTGATGCGCACCGCCCTGACCGACCTCGTCGGTGTCCGGCACCCGATCGTGCAGACCGGAATGGGCTGGGTGGCGGGCCCCCGCCTGGTCACCGCGACCGCGCGGGCCGGGGCGCTCGGCATCCTCGCGTCGGCGACCATGTCACCGGACCACCTGCGTGCGGCCGTACGGGAGGTGAAGTCCCGGACCGACGCGCCGTTCGGGGTGAATCTGCGGGCGGACGCGGGGGACGCCCGGGAGCGGGTCCGGATCATGGTCGAGGAGGGCGTGCGGGTGGCGTCGTTCGCGCTCGCCCCGTCGAGGGAGCTGATCGCGGAGCTCAGGGACGCGGGCGTGGTCGTCGTCCCGTCGGTGGGGGCCCGGCGGCACGCGGAGAAGGTCGCGGCGTGGGGCGCGGACGCGGTGATCGTGCAGGGCGGCGAGGGCGGCGGCCACACCGGCGAGGTCGCCACCACGGTGCTGCTGCCGCAGGTCGTCGACGCGGTGGACATCCCGGTGGTCGCGGCGGGCGGCTTCCACGACGGCCGGGGCCTGGTGGCGGCGCTGGCGTACGGGGCGGCGGGCGTCGCGATGGGCACCCGGTTCCTGCTGACCTCGGACTCGACGGTCCCGAACGCGGTGAAGGCCCGCTATCTGGCGGCGACCGCCAAGGACATCACCCTGACGAGGGCGGTGGACGGCCTCCCGCACCGGATGCTCCGTACGGAGATGGTGGCGGAGTTGGAGAGTGCGGGCCGGCTGCGCTCCCTGTACCGGGCGCTGCGCCGGGCGTCCGGCTTCCGCCGGATCTCCGGCCTGAGCTGGCCGGGCATGGTCCGCGACGGCCTGGCGATGCGGCACGGCAAGGAGCTGACCTGGAGCCAGGTGCTGCTGGCGGCGAACGCCCCGATGCTGCTGAGGGCGGCGATGGTCGACGGCCGCACGGACCTCGGCATCATGGCCTCGGGCCAGGTCGCGGCGCTGATCGAGGACCTGCCGAGCGTGGCGGAGCTGGTGGACCGGGTCATGGCCGAGGCGGAGACGGCTCGCGCACTTCTGGTCGACCTGCCCCGGCCACGTGGGCCCGAGCCCGAGCCCCTATCCAGCCCGTCCGGCGTTTGAGGACAAGACCTCGGCCACATCGGCCCGGGGCTTTCGGGGCTCTGCCCCGGGCCCCGGTCCTCAATCGCCGGACGGGCTGGATATGAGCCCGGACCTCAATCGCCGGACGGCTGGAACTGATGGCCCTACGCGGCCCGACGCCCCCGCGCGGGCGCGCCGGAGCGGCCTGCGCCACCGGAGCGCGCCGCACCGCCACCGGCGCGCGCAGCCCCTCCGGAGCGTGCCGCGCCGCCACCGGCACCGCCGGCCCCGGCACCCGTACCGGTGCCTCGCCGTCCGCGTCCCCGGCTGCCGGACCGCACCGCGCCCCCGCCGGTGCCGCCCGCCGCGCCGCCCGACCGGGTCCGCTGCTTCGGCGGAGTCGGCTGCGGCACCTCGATGACGATCGCGACGCCCGAGGGCTCGCGGGCCCCCGTGATCCGGCCCAGTTCCGCGTCGCTGGAGGTGACCCGCGTGGTGCGCGGCGCGATGCCGGCGTCCTGCATCAGCCGGGTCATCTCGCGCTTCTCCTCGGGCAGCACCAGCGTGACGACGCTGCCGGACTCCCCGGCGCGCGCCGTGCGGCCGCCGCGGTGGAGGTAGTCCTTGTGGTCGGTCGGCGGGTCCACGTTGACGACCAGGTCGAGGTCGTCGACGTGGATGCCGCGGGCCGCGACGTTCGTCGCGACGAGCGCGGTGACCTCCCCGTTCTTGAACTGGTCGAGCGTCCGGTTGCGCTGCGGCTGCGAACGTCCGCCGTGCAGGGCGGCCGCCCGTACACCGCTGGCGAGCAGCCGCTTGGCGAAGCGGTCGGCGGCGCGCTTGGTGTCGACGAACATGATCACCCGGCCCTCGCGGGCGGCGATCTTCGTGGCGACGGCCTTCTTGTCGGTCTCGTCCAGGACGTGGAGCACGTGGTGCTCCATCGTGGTGACCGCGCCGGCGGACGGGTCGACGGAGTGCACGACCGGGTCGGTGAGGAACATCTTCACGAGCCGGTCGATGTTCTTGTCGAGGGTCGCGGAGAACAGCATCCGCTGCCCGTCCGCCTCGACCTGCTTGAGCAGGGCGACGACCTGCGGCATGAAGCCCATGTCGGCCATCTGGTCGGCCTCGTCGAGGACGGTGATGGAGACCTCGTCCAGGCGGCAGTCGCCGCGCTCGATGAGGTCCTTGAGCCGGCCCGGGGTGGCGACGAGCACTTCGGCGCCGCGCCGCAGGGTGGCGGACTGCTTGGTGATCGACATGCCGCCGACGACCGTGGCCATCCGCAGGTTCACGGCGGTCGCGTACGGGGTCAGCGCGTCGGTGACCTGCTGGGCGAGCTCACGCGTGGGCACGAGGACCATGGCGAGCGGTGCGCGCGGCTCACTGCGGCGCCCGGCGGTACGGGCCAGCAGCGCCAGGCCGAAGGCGAGCGTCTTGCCGGAGCCGGTGCGCCCGCGGCCGAGGATGTCGCGGCCGGCCAGCGAGTTCGGCAGGGTCGCGCCCTGGATCGGGAACGGCTCGGTGACGCCCTGGGCGGTGAGGGTCTTCAGCAGCCCGGCGGGCATGTCCAGGTCGGCGAAGGCGTCGACGGCGGGCAGTGCGGGGGTCACGGTCTCCGGCAGGGCGAACTCGCCCTGCGGCGGGGTGGCGCGACGGCGGGCCGGGGGCTTGGAGCTGCCCTGGGCCTTGGAGCGGGGTGCGCCGCCCCGGCCGTTCGCGGGAGCCTGGGTGCCTGCGCCCTGGCCGCGGCCTCGGCCACGGGCCGGTCGCGAGCGGGGGGTGCGGTCCTGGCGTTCGGAGCTGGTCATACGGAATTGCCCTCCTGGGGGATTCCTGGGCAACTGCCGAATGGGTTTACTGCGATGTGCCGACCCGACCGTCCGGGTGCGCCCCCAGGATGTGCGCACAGAACGGGTTGTTGCGACGGGTTGTCGCTCGGACAGCACAAACCGGGGCCCGCACCTTCACGGTGCGGGCCCCGGTCAGCGAGGTACGCGTCCGGCAATTAGGCCGGGACGATGTTCTCCGCCTGCGGGCCCTTCTGGCCCTGCGTGACGTCGAAGGAGACCTTCTGGCCCTCCTGGAGCTCACGGAAGCCCTGGGTGGCGATGTTGGAGTAGTGGGCGAAGACGTCGGCGCCGCCGCCGTCCTGCTCGATGAAGCCGAAGCCCTTTTCCGAGTTGAACCACTTCACGGTTCCAGTAGCCATGTCATTCTCCTAAAAGAGGTGCAGTGCCGAGAACCCGCACTTTACGGATTCCAAGTCGCCGCATTGAGCCCCACCCGGAGAAAGCCGGAAAACAATAAAGCGCCTGAGGAAGCATTCCCGTCAGGCGCACATAAAGTTCATGGGTACCAAAACTGCAACGGGAAACATCCTAGCACGCCCTCTCCTCGGGCGGCGGAGCGCGCCGCACCGCCGGAGGGAAAGCTTGGCTGACCAGAGGGTGTACGAGCGGGGCCGCCGGGGTCCACGGGCGGGGCCCGGCAAGGGCCGGGGGGTGCTCAGAGCCGCTCGACGATGGTGACGTTGGCCTGTCCGCCGCCCTCGCACATCGTCTGGAGTCCGTAGCGGCCGCCGGTGCGTTCCAGTTCGTGGAGCAGGGTCGTCATCAACCGGGCCCCGGTCGCGCCGAGCGGGTGGCCGAGCGCGATGGCTCCGCCGTTGACGTTGACCCGTTCGGGGTCGGCACCGGTCTCTTTCAGCCAGGCGAGGACGACCGGGGCGAACGCCTCGTTGATCTCGACGAGGTCGATGGCGTCGAGGGTGAGGCCGGTCTTCTTCAGGGCGTACGCGGTGGCCGGGATCGGGGCCGAGAGCATCCGGATCGGGTCCTCGCCCCGTACGGACAGGTGGTGGACCCGGGCCCGCGGGGTGAGCCCGTGGTCGGCGACGGCCCGCTCCGAGGCGATGAGCAGGGCGGCGGCCCCGTCGGAAACCTGGGAGGAGCAGGCCGCGGTGATGGTGCCGCCCTCCACGACGGGTCGCAGACCGGCCATTTTCTCCAGGGTGGTGTCGCGGCGCGGTCCTTCGTCCGTGGTGACGTCCCCGTACGCGACGGTCTCGCGGGCGAAGCGGCCCTCGTCGATGGCGCGGAGTGCCCGGTGATGGGAGGTGAGGGCGAACTCCTCCATGTCCCGGCGGCTGATGCCCCACTTCTCGGCGATCAGCTGGGCGCCGTGGAACTGGTTGACGGGGGCGTCGCCGTAGCGGGCGCGCCAGCCCTCGCTGCCGGCGTACGGCCCCTGGGTGAGGCCGAGGGGTTCGGCGGCCTGCCGGGAGGCGAAGGCGATCGGGATCTGGGTCATGTTCTGGGTGCCGCCCGCGACGACGAGGTCCTGGGTGCCGGAGAGGACGCCCTGGGCCGCGAAGTGGAGGGCCTGCTGGGAGGAGCCGCACTGCCGGTCGATGGTGACGCCGGGGACCTCCTCGGGCAGTCCGGCGGCGAGCCATGCCGTACGGGCGATGTCGCCGGCCTGGGGTCCGACGGTGTCGAGGCAGCCGAGGACGACGTCCTCGACGGCCGCCGGGTCGACTCCGGAGCGGGCGATCAGCTCTTTCAGCACGTGCGCGCCGAGGTCGGCGGGGTGGACGGCCCCGAGGCCGCCCCCGCGCCGCCCGACGGGGGTGCGTACCGCTTCGACGATGTAGGCCTCGGCCATGGCTGCTGCTCCTCGGTGCGCTCGGGATGGACCGGTTTCCGGTTACGTACGCAGGGCGATTCCGTCGAGCACCATCGAGAGGTACTGACGGGCGATCTCCTCGGGGCTGTGGTGTCCGCCGGGCCGGTACCAGGAGGCCGCGACCCAGACGGTGTCGCGGACGAAGCGGTAGGTGAGGCGGATGTCGAGGTCGTCGCGGAAGGCGCCTTCGGCGACGCCGCGTTCCAGGGTGCCGAGCCAGGCCTTCTCGAACTTCGTCTGCGAGTCGACGAGGTAGGCGAAGCGCGGCTGGGTGGCGAGGTGCTTGGACTCCTTCTGGTAGATCGCGACGGCGGGGCGGTGCCGGTCGATCTCCCGGAAGGACTCGGTGACCAGGGCCTCGATGGTCTCGCGGGGGCCGAGGCCGGCCTCCAGGACCGTGTCGTAGCCCCGCCAGAGCTCGTCGAGGAAGGTGGAGAGGATCTCGTCGATCATCGATTCCTTGGAATCGAAGTGGTAGTAGAGGCTGCCCGCGAGCATCCCTGCCTCGTCCGCGATCCGGCGGACGGTGGTCGCGTTGTATCCCTGCGCGGCGAAGACCTCGGCGGCGGTGGCGAGCAGTTCACGGCGTCGCTCCGGCGTGGGGGTCACCTGGGGCTTCTTCTTGGTAGGCACCCGGCCATTGTCCGCCCGGGGCCGGTGTGTTCACGCATCCCTTCACGCATGCTGGCTGCTGACGGGGACGACCTCGCCGGTCATGTACGAGGAGTAGCCGCTGGCGAGGAAGACGATCACGTTGGCGACCTCCCAGGGTTCGGCGTACCGGCCGAAGGCCTCCTTCCCGGTGAGTTCGGCGAGGAGCTCGGCGGAGGTGACCTTGGCCAGGTGGGGGTGCATGGCGAGGCTGGGGGCGACGGCGTTGACGCGTACGCCGTAGTCGGCGGCCTCGACGGCGGCGCAGCGGGTGAGGGCCATGACGCCCGCCTTGGCGGCGGCGTAGTGGGCCTGGCCGCGCTGGGCGCGCCAGCCGACGACGGAGGCGTTGTTGACGAGGACTCCGCCGGTGCCGGCGGCCTTGAGGGAGCGCAGGGCGGCGCGGGTGCAGCGGAACGTGCCGTTCAGGGTGACGTCGAGGATCCTCGTCCACTGGTCGTCGGTCATCTCGGTGAGTTCGGCGGTGCCGCCGAGGCCGGCGTTGTTGACGACGATGTCGAGGCCGCCGTGGGCGCGTTCGGCGTGGGAGAAGAGGGCTTCGACCTGGTCCTCGTCGGTGACGTCGCAGGTCAGGTGGGTGACGCGGTCGGTGCCGAACTCGTCGGCGAGGGCGCGCGCGCTCTCCTTCAGCCGGCGGGCGTGGGCGTCGCCGATCACGACGCGGGCGCCCTCCTCCAGGAAGCGGCGGGCAGTGGCACCGCCGATCCCGGCTCCGGCGGCGGCGGTGACGACGGCGGCGCGGCCGGCCAGCAGTCCGTGTCCCGGCAGGTACGGCGGTGTGTCCATGGCCCGGCCCCCGGCTTCTCGACGGTCTGTGGACCGTACGTTAACCTACCAAACACTTGTTAGGGAACATGGGGAACGGGAAGCCTCGGCGACGGTGCCGACCGGACGGAAGGCGGGCGCTTCATGGATCTGGCGCAGACGGCACGGACAGCAGCCCTGCGGGCCGAGGCCCGGGCCTGGCTCCGGGACCACGTACCGGCCCGGCCGCTGCCCTCCCTGGAGACCGGGGAGGGGTTCGCCGCGCACCGGGGGTGGGAGGCGCTGCTGGCCACCGGCCGGTGGTCGGCGGTCTCCTGGCCGGAGGAGTACGGGGGGCGGGGCGCGGATCTCTTCGGCTGGCTGGCGTTCGAGGAGGAGTACTGGGCGGCGGGCGCGCCGGGCCGGGTCTCGCAGAACGGGATCAGCCTCCTCGCCCCGACCCTCCTCGCCCACGGCACGGCGGAGCAGCGGGCCCGCGTGCTGCCCCCGATGGCGAGCGGCGAGGTCATCTGGGCGCAGGCCTGGTCGGAGCCGGAGGCCGGGTCGGACCTGGCGGCGCTACGGTCGCGGGCGGTGCGCACGGACGGCGGCTGGCTGCTGTCGGGGCTGAAGACCTGGTCCTCGCGGGCGGCGTTCGCGGACCGGGCCTTCGGCATCTTCCGTACGGACCCGGGGGCCGCGAGACCGCACCAGGGCCTCACGTATCTGATGTTCGGGCTGCGGGACCCCGGGGTCACGGTCCGCCCCATCGGGCGGCTGGACGGGAAGCCCGCGTTCGCCGAGGTCTTCCTCGACGAGGTCTTCGTACCGGACGCGGACGTCATCGGGGAGCCGGGGCAGGGCTGGCGCATCGCCATGTCGGCCACCGGCGACGAGCGCGGCCTCACCCTCCGCTCCCCCGGCCGCTTCCTGGCCGCCGCCGACCGGTTGCGGGCCTTGTGGCGGGAGGCGGGCGACCCGGCGGACACGGCGCTGCGGGACCGGGTGGCGGACGCGGTGATCGGGGCGCGGGCGTATCAGCTGTTCACCGCCGCCTCCGCGGCCCGGTTCACGGCGGGGACGTCGCTGGGACCCGAGTCCAGTCTGAACAAGGTGTTCTGGTCGACGTACGACATCGCGCTGCACGAGACGGCGCTCGATCTGCTGGGCCCTGACGCGGAGCTGGCGGACACGGCGTGGGCGGAGGGGTACGTCTTCGCGCTCGCGGGCCCCGTGTACGCCGGGACCAACGAGATCCAGCGGGACATCATCGCCGAGCGGCTGCTCGGCCTGCCGAAGGGACGGCGCTGATGCGTTTCCTCCTCGACGACGAGCAGCGGGAGTTCGCCCGGTCGCTGGACGCGATGCTCAACGCGGCCGGCACACCCTCGGTCCTGCGGGCGTGGGCCGCCGGGGACCACGCGCCGGGGCTGGCCCTGTGGGGGCGGCTCGCGGACGCGGGAGTGTTCGCGCTCGCGGTCCCCCAGGCGTACGGAGGCCTGGGGCCGCTCCCCGTGGAGGTGGCCGTGGCCTGCGTCGAGCTGGGGCGGCACGCGGTGCCCGGACCCGTGGCGGAGACCCTGGCGGCCGGGATGCTGCTGGGCGGGGCCGGCGGACCGGCGGCCGAGGAGTGGCTGCCCCGGATCGCCTCCGGCGGGGCGGTGGTCTCGCTGCGGCTGGCGGGGCACGGGCCGTACGCCCTGGACGCGGACGCGGCGGACGCGGTGTTCACGGTGGACGGCGACGAACTGCGGCTCGCGCCGGGACCCGGGGAGCCGTCGGCGTCGGCTGATCCGGCGCGGCGGCTGTTCCGGCCGGAGGCGGGCGGCGAGGTGGCGGCGGCCGGTCCCGCAGTGCGCGAGGCGGCGCGGGCGGCGGGCGATCTGGCGGCGTTCGCCACAGCGGCCCTGGCGCTGGGCTGCGGGGAGGAGCTGCTGCGGGCGACCGTGGCGTACGTGAAGCAGCGCACCCAGTTCGGGGTGCCCGTCGGGTCCTTCCAGGCGGTCAAGCACCGGCTCGCGGACACCCTCCTCGGCCTGGAGTTCGCGCGCCCGCTGCTGTACGGGGCGGCAGTGGAGTTGGCCGGCGGATCGGCCGGGGCGGGAGCGGCGGTCGCGGCGGCGAAGGCGGCGGCGGGCGAGGCGGGGTACGCGGCGGCCCTCACCGCGCTCCAGTCGCACGGCGCGGTCGGCTACACCGAGGAGCTGGCCCTCGCGTGGTGGCTGCGCCGGGCCCGGCCGCTGCGGGACGCCTGGGGGACGCCGTCCGCCTGCCGGGCCCGGGTGCTGGCGGGCTGAGGGCCGGGCGCGCGCCGTCCCGGGTCCGGGCTCCGCCCCGGTTCAGGAGTCGTCGGCCGGCGGGGTGTCGTCGCCGGTGCGGCGCACGGTGCGCAGTGGCTGCCCGGGACGCCAGGACCGGATGACCAGCGCCTCGCCGTCGAGCCCGATGCGGACCACCTCGGTCAGCTCCGCCCGGAAGAGGTGGAAGGGCTCCGGCGGGGTCACCTCCTCGATGAAGCGGGCGATCACCTGCGGGTCGGTGATCTCCACGGCCCGGCCGCTGACACGGACGTCCCCGTCGTTCAGCTCGGCGTCGGGCCCGGGGTTGGCCTGGAGCGCGAAGCGCGGATCGCGCCGCAGGTCCAGGGCCTTGCGGGAGTTCGGCATCATGCCGAGCAGCAGCTCACCGAAGCGGAAGTCGGCCTCCAGACCGGTGACCCGGGGTGAGCCGTCCTTCCGCAGGGTGGCCAGGACGTGGTGCTTGTAGAGCCGGAAGCGGGCTCGCACGGTGTCGGCGAACTCGGGCTCGGCGGCGGCGAAGCCGTCCCAGGAGACAGGCGCGTGCGAAGGCGATGAAGACGTCATGGATGCCATGGAACACCGGATACCCGACAGCTCCTGTCGGTATTTGCGCGCGACAGGCGGACGAATTTCGGCGAGGCGCATCACATCGAACGCCATCACGCCACGGCGTCACCGTCACACTGCCTTACCGCGTCACCACGTCACCGCCGCCCGGCCCTACCGCGTCACCGCCCGCACCGCCTCGGGCGTGGTTCTCCGGAGCCGGCCGGGTGAGCCTCAGCATGACCTCGTCGTACTCCTCGTCGACGCGGCGGCTCTCCTCCACGAAGCCCATCCGGGCGTAGAAGCTCCGGGCCCCCGTGTTCTTCTCGTACACCTCCAGGGCCAACGCCCCGTGCAGCGCCGCCGCGTGGTCGACCAGGCGTCGGCCCACCCCGGTGCCCTGTGCCTCCGGGGCCACGAAGAGGCCGCCGATCTCGGCGTCCAGGAGCCCCAGGAGGGCCACCACACGGCCGTCCGTCTCGGCGACCCAGTTCTCGGCGTGGACGAGATAGATCTCGCGCATCTTGCGGGCGCGCTCGCCCTCGCCCTCGCCGGGGATGAAGGGATGCGCCAGGCTGCCGGCACGGGACCAGACGTCCACCGCCGCGTTCTCGTCCTCGGCGGCATAGCGGCGGATCACGGCGGTTTCGGATGCGTTTTCGGGCATGTCCGCGACCGTAACCCGCGGCGGGGCGATCGGCAGCCGAGTTTCCCGCTCACGCAAGCCCCTGGGGTCCGCCGGGGCAGGCCGGTCACACGTCCGAGAACGTGATGAGCACCGCCTGGCCCATCGTCCGCAGGACCCCGGGCGACGCCCCGGCGGCCAGCACCGCGTCGTAGCGGTCCAGCCGGATGCCCCCGCCCTCCAACTCCGCGCCGTCGTCCAGGGAGACGGCCAGCACCGCGCCGCCCTCCGGCGGCAGCAGGCGGACCGTGCCGCAGACGACGGCGGTCTCCGCCCGCGTACGGGCCCTGCGGTACATGACGTTGAGATTGACGACGGGGCCGCCCAGCAGGAAGCCCTGGGTGGGCAGATCGCCGGGGAAGCCGTGCGGCCACAGCGGCTCGTCGACGATGTGGTGCTCGCCGCCGACGACGAGGTCCATGCCCGCGCCCTCGACCACGGTCAGCACGCGCTCCACGCCCGGGAAGGCGGAGAACGGCCCGTCGGCGGTGACGTCCGCCAGGCTCACCCGCCAGTCGAAGGCGTCCGTCCCGGCGCCCTCGGGGCCGGTGGCGATCTCACGAACGGTCCCGCCGCCGTTCTTCCACGGGGCGGGCGCGCGGTCGGCGGCGCGCAGGATCCGTACCGTCATCGGACGATCCCCTGCTCCCGGGCGGCGGCCAGCCAGAGCGGGAACTCGGCGACGAGCCGGTCGTACAGCTCGGAGTCCGGGACCTTCCGGGGGTCCTCGCCGGCGTGGAAGTATCCGGCGTTGTCGACGGCCCGCTTCGCGGGGACGGCCAGCTCGTCGAGCTTGCGGAGGAAGTCGAACTGGCTGCTGCGGGTGTTGCCGAAACCGACGAACTGCCAGAACAGGGGCAGCTTCGCGGCCTTGCAGAGGTAGCGCTCCGCGGCGAGCTTGTTGATCGGCCCGCCGTCCGTCTGGAAGACGACCAGGGCGGGCGCGGTGGAGCCGCTGTCGAGGTAGTGGTCGATGACCGCGTCCATCGCCAGGTGGTAGCTGGTCTTCCCCATGTGCCCGAGGCCCGCCCAGATCTCGTCGATCCGGCCGCGGTGGTTGTCGAGGGCGATGTCGGTGACCGCGTCGACGTCGGTGGAGAAGAAGACGACGGGCACCGTGCCGTCGTCGTCGAGGTTGGCCGACAGGCCCAGCACCCGGTCGGCCAGCGCCTGGACGCTGCCGTCGTTGTAGTACGGCTTCATCGAGCCGGAGTGGTCGAGGACGAGGTAGACGGCCGCGCGGTGACCGCCGAGGCCGTGCTTCTCCAGCGAAACCCCGGCGCTCGTGTAGTGGCCGACCAGGGCCGGAGCGGTCTCCCGGACCTTGGTGAGGCTGATGGCCGGGCCGGTGCCCACGGCCGTGTTCGCACCCTGCATGGCGGCCCCCTGTTCTCTGCTCCGCGGACCTTGAGCGTAGGCCACCGCCGGGCCCCGGGCACACGGCCCACCGCACCGGTTCGCTATCTTGATCGCCGCCGCCCCCACCGGCCCCGTTGCACATCCCCAGTGAAGGAGCCGGCCATGGAGGCCGCCGCCACCGCGTGTTACCGCCATCCGTCCTACGAGACGTATGTCCGCTGCACCCGTTGCGACCGCTACATCTGCCCGGACTGCATGAGGGAGGCCGCTGTCGGCCACCACTGCGTGGAGTGCGTGAAGGAGGGGCAGCGCTCGGTGCGCCAGGCCCGCACGGTCTTCGGCGGTGCGGTGTCCCGGGCGACGGCGCCGATCGTGACGTACGTCCTCATGGCACTCAACGTCCTGGTCTACCTCGGCGAGGTGGCCAGGCCGGAGATCGTGGACCGGTTCGCGGTACTTGGGGCGGCGCTCACGGGGCCGGACGGCGAGCAGTACTACTACCGGGGTGACACGTATCCCGGGTACGAGCTGACGGGCATCGCGGACGGGGAGTGGTACCGGCTGGTGACCGGGGCCTTCCTGCACCTTCCGCCGGACGCCTCGTTCGGGGTGATGCACCTGGTGTTCAACATGTTCGCGCTGTGGAACATCGGCCGGGCGGTGGAGGGCCAGCTCGGAAGGACCCGCTACTTGGCGCTGTACCTGCTGTCGGCGGTGGGCGGTTCGGTCCTGGTGTACCTGCTGGCCCCCGACACCTCGACGGTCGGCGCCTCCGGTGCGGTCTTCGGGCTGGCCGCCGCGTACTGGGTCATTCATCGGCGGCTCGGCCGTGACATGGCGGCCGTCAACCGTTTCATGGCCGGATTCCTGCTCTGGATGCTGATCTCGGCCGCGTTCACGTCGTGGCAGGGTCACCTGGGCGGGCTGCTGACCGGGGCACTGGTGACGTACGGGCTCGCCTTCGCACCGGCGAAGCTGCGGGTGTGGCCGGTCCAGCTCGCGGGCGGGCTGGTGCTGGCGGGCCTGTTCGCGGTGGCGGTGGTACTGAAGACCTCGGCTCTGACGGGCGGCTGAGGCCAGTCGGCGCTGAGGCCAGTCGGCGCTGAGGCCGGGCCCCGGAGCGGGAGCCCGGCCCCGGACGCGCCACGGCGCCCGCTGGAGTCCGGTCGGGGACAGGCAGGCGCCGCGTTCAGTTCCGTACGCCGTTGTACGGGACGTCTTGTGGGGGCTCCCCCGGGCCGCGTGGCCCAGGGGGAACCCGGGTGGTGCTCAGACCAGCAGGGACCGGTCCGTCGGGCGGATCGGGGCGTGCAGAGCGCTGGTCCCGGTCAGGAAGCGGTCCACTCCGCGGGCGGCGGAGCGGCCCTCGGCGATCGCCCAGACGATCAGCGACTGGCCGCGTCCCGCGTCACCGGCGACATAGACGCCGTCGACGTTGGTCGCGTAGTGCTCGTCGCGGGCGACGTTGCCGCGCTGGTCGAGCTCCAGGCCGAACTGCTGGACCAGACCGTTGGACTGGTCGGTTCCGGTGAAGCCCATGGCGAGGGTGACGAGCTGCGCGGGGATGCGCCGCTCCGTGCCGGGCTTCTGCTCCAGCTTACCGTCCTTGAACTCGACCTCCACCAGGTGGAGGGCCGCGACGTTGCCGTCCTCGTCGCCCTCGAAGTGGGTGGTGGAGACGGAGTAGACCCGCTCGCCGCCCTCCTCGTGCGCGGAGGTGACCTTGTAGAGCATCGGGAAGGTCGGCCACGGCTGGTTGGCGTTCCGGTCCTCGCCCGGCTTCGGCATGATCTCCAGCTGGGTGACGGAGGCCGCGCCCTGGCGGTGGGCGGTGCCCACGCAGTCGGCTCCGGTGTCGCCGCCGCCGATGACGACGACGTGCTTGCCGCCGGCGTGGATCGGGGCGACGGTCAGGTCGCCCTCCTGCACCTTGTTGGCGAACGGCAGGTACTCCATCGCGAAGTGGATGCCGCCCAGCTCACGGCCGGGAACGGGCAGGTCGCGGGAGACGGTGGCGCCGGCCGCGATGACGACCGCGTCGTAGCGGCGGCGGAGCTTCGCGGCGTCGATGTCCTTGCCGATCTCCACCTCCGTACGGAACTTGGTGCCCTCCAGGCGCATCTGCTCGATGCGGCGGTTGATGTGCGACTTCTCCATCTTGAACTCGGGGATGCCGTAGCGGAGGAGGCCCCCGATGCGGTCCGCGCGCTCGTAGACGGCGACGGTGTGGCCGGCCCGGGTCAGCTGCTGGGCGGCGGCGAGTCCCGCCGGGCCCGAGCCGATGACCGCGACGGTCTTGCCGGAGAGGCGCTCGGGCGGCTGCGGGGTGACGTCGCCGCTGTCCCACGCCTTGTCGATGATGGAGACTTCGACGTTCTTGATGGTGACGGCGGGCTGGTTGATGCCGAGCACGCACGCCGACTCGCAGGGGGCCGGGCACAGCCGCCCGGTGAACTCCGGGAAGTTGTTCGTGGCGTGCAGCCGCTCGGAGGCCGCGGTCCAGTCCTCGCGGTAGGCGTAGTCGTTCCACTCGGGGATGAGGTTTCCGAGCGGGCAGCCGTTGTGGCAGAACGGGATGCCGCAGTCCATGCAGCGGCCGGCCTGCTTGCTGATGATCGGGAGCAGCGAGCCCGGAACGTAGACCTCGTTCCAGTCCTTGACGCGCTCGGCCACGGGGCGGGTCTGGGCGACCTCGCGTCCGGTGGTCAGGAAGCCCTTGGGGTCAGCCATGGGTTGCCGCCTCCATCATCTTCTCGGTGGTCTCCTGCTCGGAGAGACCGGCGAGCTCAGCGGCGTCCTTGGCGGCGAGCACTGCCTTGTACGTGGTCGGGATGATCTTGCTGAAGCGGGTCACGGCGGTGTCCCACTCGGCGAGGAGCTTCTCGGCGACGGTGGAGCCGGTCTCCTCGTGGTGGCGGCGCACGACGTCGTGCAGCCACTGCCGGTCGGTGTCGTCCGGTTCCTCGACCGCGCCGAGGTTGCCGACGTTGACGTTGTCGCGGTTCAGGTCGATGACGTACGCGACACCGCCCGACATACCGGCGGCGAAGTTGCGGCCGGTCTCGCCGAGGACGACGGCCTGGCCGCCGGTCATGTACTCGCAGCCGTGGTCGCCGACGCCCTCGGAGACGACGAGCGCACCGGAGTTGCGGACGCAGAAGCGTTCGCCGGTGCGGCCGCGCAGGAAGACCTCGCCGCCGGTCGCGCCGTAGCCGATGGTGTTGCCGGCGATGGTGGAGTACTCGGCGAGGTGGTCGGCGCCCCGGTCGGGGCGGACGATCACCCGGCCGCCGGAGAGGCCCTTGCCGACGTAGTCGTTGGCGTCGCCCTCCAGGCGCAGGGTCACCCCGCTCGGCAGGAACGCGCCGAAGGACTGGCCGGCCGAGCCGGTGAAGGTGATGTCGATGGTGTTCTCGGGCAGGCCCGGACCACCGAACTTCTTGGTCACCTCGTGGCCGAGCATGGTGCCGACGGTCCGGTTGATGTTGCGGATCGCGACCTGGGCGCGGACCGGCTGGGCGGCCTCGGGGGTCTCGGCCCCGAGCGCGTCGGCGGCCAGCTTGATCAGCTGGTTGTCGAGCGCCTTCGTCAGACCGTGGTCCTGCTCGACGATGCGGTGGCGGACCGCGCCCTCGGGCAGCTCGGGGACGTAGAAGAGCGGGGCGAGGTCGAGGCCCTGCGCCTTCCAGTGGGTGATCGCCCGGTCGGTGTCGAGGAGCTCGGCGTGGCCGACGGCCTCCTCGACGGTGCGGAAGCCCAGCTCGGCGAGGATCTCGCGGACCTCTTCGGCGATGAACTCGAAGAAGTTGACGATGTACTCGGCCTTGCCGGAGAAGCGGTCGCGGAGCACCGGGTTCTGGGTGGCGATGCCGACCGGGCAGGTGTCCAGGTGGCAGACGCGCATCATGACGCAGCCGGAGACGACGAGCGGCGCGGTCGCGAAACCGAACTCCTCGGCGCCGAGGAGCGCGGCGATGACGACGTCGCGGCCGGTCTTGAGCTGGCCGTCGGTCTGCACGACGATGCGGTCGCGCAGGCCGTTGAGGAGCAGCGTCTGCTGGGTCTCGGCGAGGCCGAGCTCCCAGGGGCCGCCCGCGTGCTTGAGCGAGGTGAGCGGGGAGGCGCCCGTTCCGCCGTCGTGGCCGGAGATGAGGACGACGTCCGCGTGGGCCTTGGAGACACCGGCGGCGACCGTGCCGACGCCGACCTCGGAGACCAGCTTCACGTGGATCCGCGCCTGGGGGTTCGCGTTCTTCAGGTCGTGGATCAGCTGGGCGAGGTCTTCGATGGAGTAGATGTCGTGGTGCGGCGGCGGCGAGATGAGGCCGACGCCGGGCGTCGAGTGCCGCGTCTTGGCGACCCACGGGTAGACCTTGTGGCCGGGCAGCTGGCCGCCCTCACCGGGCTTGGCGCCCTGGGCCATCTTGATCTGGATGTCGTCGGCGTTGACCAGGTATTCGCTGGTCACACCGAAGCGGCCGGAGGCGACCTGCTTGATGGAGGAGCGGCGCGCCGGGTCGTACAGCCGGTCCGGGTCCTCACCGCCCTCCCCGGTGTTGGACTTGCCGCCGAGCTGGTTCATCGCGATGGCGAGCGTCTCGTGCGCCTCGCGGGAGATGGAGCCGTACGACATGGCGCCGGTGGAGAAGCGCTTGACGATCTCGGAGGCCGGCTCGACCTCGTCGAGGGAGATCGGCTCGCGGCCGGAGTCGAAGCCGAAGAGGCCCCGGAGCGTCATGAGGCGCTCGGACTGCTCGTTCACCCGCTCCGTGTACTGCTTGAAGATGTCGTAGCGCCGGTTGCGGGTGGCGTGCTGGAGGCGGAAGACCGTCTCGGGGTCGAACAGGTGCGGTTCGCCCTCGCGCCGCCACTGGTACTCGCCGCCGATCTCCAGCGCGCGGTGCGAGGCCGCGATGCCGGAGGCGGGGTACGCCTTGGTGTGCCGGGCGGCCACCTCCTTGGCGACGGTGTCCAGGCCGGCGCCGCCGATCTTGGTGGCGGTGCCGTTGAAGTACGTCGCGACGAAGGCCTCGTCGAGGCCGACGGCCTCGAAGACCTGGGCGCCGCGGTAGGAGGCGACGGTGGAGATGCCCATCTTGGACATGACCTTCAGGACGCCCTTGCCGAGCGCGTAGATCAGGTTCCGGATGGCCTGCTCGGCTTCGATGTTCTCGATGAAGGTGCCGGCGCGGACCAGGTCCTCGACGGACTCCATGGCGAGGTACGGGTTGACCGCGGCGGCGCCGTAGCCGATGAGCAGCGCGACGTGGTGGACCTCGCGGACGTCCCCGGCCTCGACCAGCAGGCCCACCTGGGTGCGCTGCTTGGTGCGGATGAGGTGGTGGTGGACGGCGGAGGTGAGCAGCAGCGAGGGGATCGGCGCGTGCTCGGCGTCGGAGTGCCGGTCGGAGAGGACGATCAGGCGGGCGCCGTCCTCTATGGCGGCGTCGACCTCGGTGCAGATCTGCTCGATCCGCGCGGCCAGCGCGTCGCCTCCGCCGCCGACCCGGTAGAGACCGGAGAGGGTGGCGGCCGTCATGCCCGGCATGTCGCCGTCGGCGTTGACGTGTATCAGCTTGGCGAGCTCGTCGTTGTCGATCACCGGGAAGGGCAGCGTGACGCTGCGGCACGCGGCGGCCGTCGGCTCCAGGATGTTGCCCTGGGGGCCCAGCGAGGAGCGCAGCGAGGTGACGAGCTCCTCGCGGATGGCGTCCAGCGGCGGGTTGGTGACCTGGGCGAAGAGCTGGGTGAAGTAGTCGAAGAGCAGCCGGGGGCGCTCGGAGAGCGCGGCGATCGGCGAGTCGGTGCCCATGGAGCCGAGCGGTTCGCCGGCGGTGCGGGCCATCGGCGCGAGGATGACGCGGAGCTCTTCCTCGGTGTAGCCGAAGGTCTGCTGGCGGCGGGTGACCGAGGCGTGGGTGTGCACGATGTGCTCGCGCTCGGGCAGGTCGCTCAGCTCGATCTCGCCGGTCTCCAGCCACTCCTGGTAGGGCTGCTCGGCGGCGAGGGACGCCTTGATCTCGTCGTCCTCGATGATGCGGTGCTCGGCGGTGTCGACGAGGAACATCCTGCCGGGCTGGAGGCGGCCCTTGCGGACGACCTTCGCGGGGTCGATGTCCAGGACGCCGACCTCGGAGGAGAGCACCACGAGGCCGTCGTCGGTGACCCAGTAGCGGCCGGGGCGCAGACCGTTGCGGTCGAGGACCGCGCCGACCTGGACGCCGTCGGTGAAGGTGACGCAGGCCGGGCCGTCCCAGGGCTCCATCATCGTGGCGTGGTACTGGTAGAACGCGCGCCGGGCCGGGTCCATGGAGTCGTGGTTCTCCCACGCCTCGGGGACCATCATCAGCACCGAGTGCGGCAGCGAGCGCCCGCCGAGGTGGAGCAGCTCCAGGACCTCGTCGAAGGAGGCGGAGTCGGAGGCGTCCGGGGTGCAGACGGGGAAGATCCGGTCGAGCTGCGCCTGGCCGAAGAGTTCGGAGGCGAGCTGGGACTCGCGGGCCTTCATCCAGTTGCGGTTGCCCTTGACCGTGTTGATCTCGCCGTTGTGCGCGACGAAGCGGTAGGGGTGGGCCAGCGGCCAGCTGGGGAAGGTGTTGGTGGAGAAGCGGGAGTGGACCAGCGCGACCGCGGAGGCGAAGCGGCGGTCGGAGAGGTCCGGGAAGAACGGCTCCAGCTGCCCGGTGGTGAGCATGCCCTTGTAGACGATGGTGCGGGCGGAGAGCGAGGGGAAGTACACCCCGGCCTCACGCTCGGCACGCTTGCGCAGGACGAAGGCCTTGCGGTCCAGGACGATGCCGGTGGACTCGCCGTCGGCGACGAAGACCTGGCGGAAGGTGGGCATGGTGGCGCGGGCGCCGTTGCCGAGAAGTGCGGGGGTGACCGGGACGTCGCGCCAGCCGAGGACCGTCAGGCCCTCCTGCGCGGCGATGTGCTCGACCGTCCGGACGGCCTCGGCGGAGTCGTCCGCGGGGAGGAAGGCGATGCCCACGGCGTACGAGCCGGCCTCGGGGAGTTCGAAGGAGGTCTCGGCGCGGAGGAAAGCGTCCGGGACCTGGCAGAGGACGCCGGCGCCGTCGCCGGAGTCGGGCTCGGAGCCGGTGGCGCCGCGGTGTTCGAGGTTGCGCAGTACGGTCAGCGCCTGCTCGACCAGCTCATGGCTGGCCACACCGGTCAGAGTGGCCACGAACCCGACACCACAGGCGTCGTGTTCGTTACGGGGGTCGTACATCCCCTGCTGGGCGGGGCGACCGTCCATGGGCGACCAGGCGTCGATACGCATCGGCTCTCCCGTCGTCGTCGTGGCATTTGCGGTGCCGAGGGACGACGTTGGCCCTCTGCGAAATTTCGTGCAGGTTACATGATGGGGCGCTTCTCAAGAAGCGGAAGGCGTGTTCCAACATGCGGACACCGTGGTGACCGGAAGTGACTGGGTGACCAGAGGTGACCGGCTTGACCAGGGGGTGGGTCGCGGTCGGAACAATCGGCGCCCGGGGGACCCGCAGAGAGCAGGCGTCGTTGCCTGCGGTGCCTACGGCTCATTCCCGGTGGCGAGGAGAACGAAACCACCGAGTTATGGCTACTTATGTGTAGCCCTGCATAGCGTCTCATTTTACGGCCGCTCCGCGCCCTCCGCCCAGAGGTGCGCGTCACGACGTACGTCACACCGGGGCCGCCGACGCAGGCACCGGGCAGGGGTGGAAATGACGCTGGTGGGACCCATTTCCCCTTGCTAGGTTCAGGGGCGTTTGTCCACGCACAACAGGGGGGAACTCATGCGCAGAGTCAAGATCATCGGTATCGCTCTCGTGCCCACGCTCACACTGACGCTCGGCGTCGTCGGCGCGGGCGTCACCACAGCCCTCGTCGTGGGTGCTCCGGCGGCCCTCGCCGCCGAGCGGGCGTGGGGGACGTCCGCCGCACTGACGGACGAACGCGGCGCCAACACCGGCGCGGGCGTGAAGGTCACGTCGGACGGCACCGCCGTCACGGTGTGGACCAGCGGTACCGCCGACGGCCCGCAGGAGCTGTGGGGCGCCACCCGCCCGGCCGACGCCACCACGTGGAGCGCCCCGGTCCGTATCGCCGCCGATCAGGAACGCGTGTCCGGCGTGTATCTGGTCACGGGCCGGGACGGCTCCGCCACCGTCGCCTGGGACCGCTTCACGTCGGAGCGCTTCGACTCGCACAGCACCTCGACGCTTCTGCCCGGCGCCGAGGCCTGGACGGCGCCCGCACCGATCACGTCCGCGCCCTTCGGGTCCGACCTCATGCTGCTGAGCGGCCCCGGCGGCCGCATCACCGCTGTCTGGAACGGCAATCCGACCCCCGGGGAGGACGAGAGCGACGTGGGGGTGTTCGCCTCCGACCTGCCGAGTCCGGGAGCCGGCTGGTCGGACGCCGTGCAGATCAGCAGCGGGTCCGCCTACGAGCTGCGCGCGGCGACGGCGGGCGACGGCACGGTGACCGTCGCCTGGCAGGCCGTCATCTCCGGACCGGAAGCGCTGCGCGTGTCGACGCGGGCAGCGGGCTCGGCCGACTGGAGTGCACCCGAGGTCATCAGGAACGGCAACTCGACGCCGATCGAGCTCGACGTGCAGGCGGCGGTCGACGGTGCGGCCCTGGTCAGCTGGTCGGGGATCAGCTCCGCCCGCTCCTTCGTCTACCGCCCAGCCGGCGGCACGACGTGGGGCCGGGCCGAGTACCTTCCCCCGGAAGAGAGCACGAGCACCACCACGCCGCCGCAGCTCGAAGCGGACGGCCGGGTGACGGCGTTTTGGGCATTCGAGAGCACTGGTCTCCGGACGGCGACCCGCGCGGTGAACGGCACGTGGTCGCAGACCCGCACGGTGGCCGAGGAGCGCGAAGGGTTCAGGGTCTGGGGCGGCCCCAGCATCGGCCAGGACGGCACGTTCGCCATCATGTGGGAGACATTCGAGAACGACCTGTGGGCGCTGACGCGCTCGGACGGCACCTGGCACTATCCCGTACACGTCGGTCGCCTCGATCCCTACACGGACGGCTCCGTCGCCGCCGGTACGGACGGCCGCGCCGTCGCCGTATGGAACAAGCAGCTCGGAATGACGGGCGACCACTACCCGATCGAACAGGTCTGGGCGACGGCCACCGGAGCGGCGAAGCCGTCGCGCCGGGACCACGTCGGCGACGACCGCTTCCCGGACCTGTACGCACAGGGGACGAACGGCTCGCTGCGCGTGTACCAGGGCGACGCGGCGGGGAAGGTGTCAACCTTCGCCGACGGCGGGACCTGGCCCGCGACGTCCACACTGATCCCCTTCGGGGACCTCGACGGCGACGGGGCGAACGACACCCTGGTGACGGACGAGGCGGGCGGCCTGTACCGCCACAGCCCGCAGCGGGGCCGCGTCATAACGCCCCAGACCCCGGCGGCGAAGATCGGCAGCGGCTGGAAGCCCTTCGACAGCCTGACCTACTCCGGCGACTTCACCGCGGACGGCCGGCCCGACCTGGTGGCCCGGGAGACCGCGACCGGCGACCTCTACCTGTACGCGGGCACCGTCGGCGGCGGCCTCACCCGCACGGGCAGGATCGGCACCGGCTGGAAGAACCTGACCATCGTCGGCGCGGGTGACCTCAACGGTGACAAGCACGCCGATATCGTCACCCGCACCGCCAACGGCGACCTCTACCGCTACGCCGGCACCGGCAAGGGCACCATCGGCAACGGCGTGAAGTTCGGCACCGGCTGGGGCGGGATGGCAGACATCGTCGGCATCGGCGACCTCACCGGCGACGGCGCGGACGACGTTCTGGCCCGCACGACGGGCGGCGACCTCTACCGGTACGCCGGCAACGGCACGGGGGGCGTCGGCGCGGGGGTCAAGATCGGCACCGGCTGGAAGAGCTTCGCCGGTATCCGGTAACGATCGCGTGCGCACGGCGGAGGCACGGCCCGTGGCGGGCCGTGCCTCCGCCGTGCACCGGAGAAACCCGTCACCGGGTGAAACGCGTACGCCGAAGCAACCTGTATGCCGCAGAATGCCGGCCGTACAGCCCGGGGAGACGCTCGTCACCCGACGGCGACGCCGAACAGGGTGCCGAGTCCGTACGTCATCGCCGCCGCCGCACCACCCAGGGCGAGCTGGCGCAGCCCGCTGAACCACCAGGTGCGGGCGGTCACCCGGGCCACCACCGCACCGCAGGCGAACAGGCCGATCAGCGCGAGGAGCACCGCGGGCCACAGGGCGCTCGCGCCGAGGAGGTAGGGCAGGACGGGCAGCAGGGCGCCGAGCGCGAACGCGCCGAACGAGGAGACGGCGGCCACGAGCGGCGAGGGCAGGTCGCCGGGGTCGATGCCCAGCTCCTCGCGGGCATGGATCTCCAGCGCCTGCTCCGGGTCGAGCGACAGCTGCCGGGCGACCTCGCGGGCCAGCGGGGCGTCCACGCCTCGGGACTCGTACAGAGCGGCCAGCTCGGCCATCTCGTCCTTGGGGTGCTTGCGGAGCTCACGGCGCTCGACGTCGAGCTCGGCCTCGACCAGCTCACGCTGCGAGGCGACGGAGGTGTACTCGCCCGCCGCCATGGAGAAGGCGCCGGCCGCGAGCCCCGCCAGGCCGGTGATCACGATGGTCTGCTGGGAGACCGCGCCGCCCGCGACACCGGTCATCAGGGCGAGGTTGGAGACCAGACCGTCCATCGCGCCGAAGACGGCGGGGCGCAGCCAGCCGCCGTTCACATCCCGGTGGGTGTGGTTGTCCCGGTGCGCCTCGTGCAGGACGGCTTCGGTCTCGATGATGGCCACGGCGTGCTTCTCCCCTTCGCTCCGGCGGGCCGTCACCCCGCCATTTCCCGCTGAATACAACTTTCGACAAAGTCCAAACTACGCTGTCCGGGTGACCTCCGCCAGCAAGCCAGGCCTGGCTAACCACCCCTCTGACCTGCGAAGAAAGGCCAGCCTTAGCTATCTGGCCCCTCATCCGCCTGGCCCCTTTCCCCACCTTTTCCGCCTCCCTCCGCCCTCCGCGTGGCACAGATGCGACAGGGCCCGGAAACGGAATCGGATCCGGACCCGGATGCGGATGCACACCGCCGGACGAGCGAAGGGCGACGCGATGAACACGGCCGTCGGCAATGACCGGGCCAGGGGTGCGCTGCTGGGACTGGCGGTCGGGGACGCGCTCGGCGCCCCGGCGGAGAACCTGCGGCCCTCCGAGATCCGCCGCCGCTGGGGGCGGATCGAGGGCTTCGTGAGCGATGATCCGGCGGGCACCGACGACACGGAGTACGCGATCTTCTCCGGGCTGCTGCTGGCCCGGCACGGTTCGGCGCTCGACGTCTCCCATGTGGAGCGGGCCTGGCACCACTGGATCGCCGATCTGGACGAGGGCCCGTTCCGGGGGGCCGGGTTCAGCGAGCGCGGCACGCTGGAGAACCTGCGCCGGGGCCTCGCCGCCCCCATCTCCGCCCAGCACCGGCATGCCTGGAGCGACGGGCTCGCGATGCGGGCGGCCCCCTTCGGGGTCTTCGCGGCGGGCCGTCCCGCCGAGGCGGCCCGGCTGGTCGCGGTGGACGGCCGGGTCAGCCACGAGGGCGAGGGGATCTACGGGGGCCAGGCGGTGGCCGCCGGGGTGGCGGCGGCTATGGTCGGCTCGGGCCTCGCCTCGGTGATCGCGGCCGCGCTCTCGGTGGTCCCGATGGACTCCTGGACGGCCCGGTCGCTGCGCCGGGCGGTGGCGGCGGCCCAGCGGCCCCACCCCGACCGGCTCACGATGGAGCGGGCGGTGCGCTCGGCGGTGGTGATCGCCGGCTACCCGTGGACGGACCTCGCGCCGGAGGCGGTGGGCCTGGCGTTCGGGGCGTTCACGGCGGCGCGCGGGGACTTCCGGACGGCGGTGCTCACGGCCGTCAACATGGGCCGCGACGCGGACACCACGGCGGCGGTGGCGGGCGCCCTGGCCGGTGCGCTGAACGGGGAGAGTGCCATCCCGCCGGACTGGGCGGGCGCCATCGGCCCGGTCCGGGGCAGCTGCCTGCCCTCGATGCGCGGCTACCACGTGCTGGACATCGCGGAACTGCTGACCCCGGAGGACCCGGACGGGACCGCACCGGCGGGGTTCCCGCAGGAGCGGGGCGGCGGCGAGCCGTCGGCCGTATGGGACCTGGCGGCGGTGGCGGCTCCCTTCGAGCCCGTACGGAACATGGCGTCCGCGGCGGCCTCCTCACTGCCCGCGCGGGAGGACCGGCGATGACGACGGCAGGCGGGGCGACCGGAGGCGGACCAGCCGTGACCACACCACGCGGAGGCCCCGCGGGAGACCCGGCGGGAGACCCGACGGAGACGGCACGCGACGCGGCCGGACCGACGGCCGTCCCGGGGAGCCCGGGGACGAGGACGGGGACGGGGACAGGGGCGGGGACAGGGACGGCCGTCCCCGGGCTCCCCGCCCCCTCCCGCCGCGCCCGGATCGAGGGGCTGCTGCTCGGTCTCGCGGCGGGCGACGCCGCCGGTTGGCCCGCCGCCCGGCACCGGGCGGCCCGGATGCCCGAGTGGACCCGGCGGCTCACCCGGGAGCTGGACACCTTCGCCGAGCAGAACGCCACCACCACGTTGCCGGTGCCCATCGCCCTCAACCAGCCTCCCGAACCGCTGCGGCTCGGCCCGTCCGACGACGCCGAGTGGGCCGCGTTCGCCGCCCGCACGGTGCTGGCGGCGGCGGCCGACGACGCGGTGGGCCTGGCCCCGGGCCGCCGGATGCGGGACGCGGTCGACCGGGCCTGGAACGCGCTGGCCGCCACGGTCGCCGCCGCCAGCGCCCGGGCCCCCGAGGTCGAGGCCGCGGTGCTCCCGCTGCGGGCCCGGATCTCGGTGCGGGCCGGGCTCGGCAACCTGGCCGCCGGGCTGCGGCCGCCCGCCACCGGGCACGACAACCCGCACTACTTCGACGACGCCGCCTGCGTGCGGGCCGCCGTCCTCGCCGTGGTCCACCCGGGCGACCCGGACGAGGCGGCGGCGCTCGCCGAGTTCGACGCCCGCTACACCCAGGACGGCGACGGGGTACACGGGGCACGGGCCGTGGCCGCCGCGATCGCCGTGGCGCTGGCCGGGGCGGACGTCGACACCGTGGTGAACGCGGCCCTCGACCGGCTCCCCGAGGGCACCGAGATCGCCCGCAACGCCGTGCACGCCGTCCGCCTGGCCCGGGAGTTCGCGGACGAGCCCGCCGGGGCGTTCGCCCTGGTCCCGGTGTTGGAACACCAGATCGTGGACCACGTCTACAGCTACGGGATCGCGGCGGCGGAGACCGTGCCCGTCGCCCTGGCCCTCACCACCGCGGCCCGGGGCGAGATCGCCCAGGCGGTCCCGGCCGCCGCCTGCCTGTCCCGGGTCGCGGACTCCGCGCCCGCCCTGGCCGGCGCGCTGACCGGGGCGATCGGCTCGGTCACGGCCGTGCCGGCGGGCTGGCGCGAGGCGTGCCGGACGCTGGCGGGCTGTGCACTGCCCCGGCTCGCGGGCACGGACCTGATCGAACTCGCCGGGCTGCTGGCAGCCACGGAACCGGCCACCTCGGGTGGACAATTCCGGCATGACGCCCACAACAGCCATGGAAGCCGCTCTCTCGGCCCCGCACCTCTCCTCCCCCACCACGCCCGGACTCGATGAACGCGTCCGCCGGGCCCTCGTCGGAGCCGCCGTCGGCGACGCCCTCGGCGGCCCGGTCGAGGGCTGGACCCCCGACCAGATCGCCGAGCGCCACGGCGGCCGGGTGACCGGGATCGTCGGCCCCTGGTTCGGCGAGGACTGGCGCACCGCGCGCCCCATCGCCCCATATCACAAGGGCGACGGGCACGTCACCGACGACACCCTGATGACCCACGCCCTGATCCGGGTCTACGACCGGGTCCGCGACCACCTCGACGCGTACGCCGTCGCGGACCACCTCGTCCCGGACCTGCTGTCGCCCCGCTGGATCCCCGAGCTGGAGGCGGACGCGCTCCCCCTCCAGCGGATCTTCCTGGCGGAGAAGTGGATCGTGGCCCGGCTGCACTACGGGCACGTGGACCCGCGGGAGGCCGGTGCGGGCAACATCGTCAACTGCGGGGCGGCGATGTACATGGCGCCGGTCGGCCTGGTCAACGCCGGCCACCCGGAGGCCGCGTACGCCGAGGCGCTGGAGGTCGCGGCCCCCCACCAGTCCTCCTACGGCCGGGAGGCCGCCGGGGTCTTCGCCGCCGCCGTCGCCGCCGCCTGCCGCCCGGGCGCCACCCCCGGCACCGTGGTCGACGCGGCCCTCTCCACGGCCAGGGACGGCACCCGGTCCGCGATCGAGGCGGTGGCCGAAGTGGCCGTGCGCCACGAGGACTTCGAGACCGCGCTCGCCCCGCTGCGGGCGGCCGTGGAGCCCTTCGACACGGTCGGCCCCGACTACCGGAGCCCCTCGCTCGGCGCGCGCCGCCCCTCCCGGCTGCACGCCATCGAGGAACTGCCCATCGCGCTGGGCATGTTGCTGGTCGGGTGCGGTGACTACCGGCGCACGGTGCTCGGTTCGGTGAACTACGGGCGGGACTGCGACTCCATCGCGACGATGAGCGGGGCGATCGCGGGCGCCCTGGGCGGCGAGGTCCCCGCCGACTGGGCCGCCACGGTCGCGGAGGCGAGCCGACTGGACCTGGACACCCCGGCGAGGGTGCTGGCACAGGTCGCCCGGGAGGTCTTCGCCCGGGACCTGGAGCGCCGCCGGGCCCATGAGCAGGCGTTCGGCGCACTGGCCGGTGAGCGGTGAACGTCCGCCTCACCTGGGTGCAGCCCGAGGACCTGGTCGGCCACGAGCTGCGGCAGGCCGCACAGGACGGCCGGGACGCCCGGGAGATCGAGGAGCGGTGGTACGCGGCCGGGGGCGACCCCGCCCCGGCCCGGGCAGGCGCATCCGAGCCGGCCGCACCGCCGCGCCTGCGTGCGCTGGCCGAACGACTTCTCGACGAACTCGCCCTGCTGGCTTCGCCGTTGGCGGCCGATGAGCCGACCGGGCTGGACGAGATCGTGGCCGCCTGCCCGCACTGGCCCGGCCCGGTGGACAGCGCACCCGCCGTCGGCCGGGACCGGCTGCACGCGGCGTGGCTCGGCCGGGCGGCGGGCTGCCTGCTCGGCAAACCGGTCGAGAAGCTGCCGCTGGAGGGCATCCGCGCCCTGGCCCGCGCCACCGGCGACTGGCCCCCGACCAGCTGGTTCACCGCACACGGCGTACCGGCCGAACTGCTGGCCGCCCACCCCTGGAACCGCCGCTCGGCATCCACGTCCCTGGCCGAGAACATCGACGGCATGCCGGAGGACGACGACCTCAACTATCCGCTCCTCACCCTGCTGTTGCTCCAGCGGCACGGCCGCTCCTTTACCACCGCGGACCTGGCCCGGCTCTGGCTGGACGAACTCCCGGCGGGCCGTACGTTCACCGCCGAGCGGATCGCGTACGGCAACCTCCTGGCGGGCGTCGAGCCCCCGGAGACCGCGCGCCGCCGCAACCCGTTCCGGGAGTGGATCGGCGCGCAGATCCGGGCCGACGTGCACGGCTGGACCCACCCCGGCGACCCGGCCGGAGCCGCCGCACAGGCCCACCGCGACGCGGTCCTCACCCACACCGGCAACGGGGTCTACGGCGCGATGTTCACAGCGGCGGCCCTCGCCGTCGCGGCCGGCGGCGAGAGCGATGTGCACGGCTGTCTGGCCGCCGGGCTGCGGGTGGTGCCGCCGCACTCGCGGTACGCCCGCGCGATCCGCCTCGGCATCGAAACGGCCCGTACGGAAAGGGAGTTCGACACCGTCGTGGACCGGCTGCACGCCGTCTACGCGGACACCCACCACTGGGTGCACGTGCTGCCCAACGCCGCGCTGCTGGCCGCCGCCCTCACCCACGCCGACGGCGACTTCACCCGGGGAATCGGCCTCGCGGTCTCCGGCGGCTGGGACACCGACTCCAACGGGGCGACCGCCGGATCGCTGGCCGGACTCCTGGCGGGCGGGCCGGACGCCCTGCCCGAACACTGGACGGCCCCGCTGAAGAACCGGCTCACCACCTCCGTACCCGGCTACGACCGGACCGGGTTCGACACCCTCGCCGCACTGACCCACCAGGAGGCTCTGCGCCCATGACCCGCATCGCGGTGCTCGGCAGCACCAACATGGACCTCGTCGCGTATACGCCCCGCGCCCCCGGGCGCGGCGAGACCGTCACCGGCCGGGAGTTCCGGACGGTCCCCGGCGGCAAGGGCGCCAACCAGGCCGTCGCCGCCGCCCGCGCGGGCGGGGAGGTGACGATGATCGGCGCGGTCGGCGACGACGCCTACGGCGTCCTGCTGCGCGACGGCCTCGAACACGCGGGGGTGGACACCGACCTCCTGCACACCGCCGAGGGCCCCAGCGGCACCGCGCACATCGTGGTGGACGACACCGGGGCCAACGCGATCGTGGTGGTCCCCGGCGCGAACGGCGTCGTCACCGCGCTGGGGCCCGGGGAGATCGCCGCGATCGCCGCAGCCGATCTGCTGCTGATGCAGCTCGAACTCCCCCTGCCCGCCGTCGTCGAGGGAGCCCGCGCGGCCCGGGCCCAGGGGGTACGGACCATCCTCACCCCTTCGCCCGCACAGCCCCTGCCCGATGAACTCCTCGACCACATCGACCTGTTGGTGCCAAACGAGCACGAGGCCGCCGAGCTGTCCGGGCAGGCCGAACCGCACGCCGCCGCCCAGATCCTGCTCCGCCGGGTGCCCGAGATCATCGTCACGCTCGGCGCGAAGGGCTGCCTGTACGCGGCCCGGGGCGGCGAGCCGGTGCTCTTCGCGGCACCTTCGGTGACCACCGTCGACACGACCGGCGCCGGGGACACCTTCGTCGGGGCGCTGGCCGTGGCGCTCGGCGAGGGGCGGCCGGTGGCCAAGGCCGTGGCGTTCGCCTCCTCGGCCGCCGCGCTCTGCGTCCAGAAGCCCGGCGCGTCCACGTCCATGCCCTACCGCAGCGAGATCGAGGCCTCATGAGCGCCACCGCAGCAGGACCCCTGACCGGGCTGAGCGTCATCGACCTGGCCACCCTCTTCGCCGGACCGCTCGCCGCCACCATGCTCGGGGACTTCGGCGCCGATGTGATCAAGGTCGAGCACCCCCGCAAGCCGGACCCCTCGCGCGGGCACGGGCCCGCCAAGGACGGGATCGGCCTGTGGTGGAAGCTGCTCGGCCGCAACAAGCGCAACCTGACCCTCGACCTGTCCGCGCCCGGCGGCCGGGACGTGCTGTTGGAGCTGGCCGCCGGGACGGATGTGATCATCGAGAACTTCCGGCCCGGGACCCTGGAGCGCTGGGGCCTGGGCCCCGAGGAGCTGCACGCCGTCAACCCGCGTCTGGTGCTGGCCAGGGTCACCGGCTTCGGCCAGTTCGGGCCGTACGCCCACCGCCCCGGCTTCGGCACCCTCGCCGAGGCGATGAGCGGCTTCGCGGCGATGACCGGGGAGCCGGACGGGCCGCCGACGCTGCCGCCGTTCGGGCTCGCGGACTCCATCGCGGCGCTGGCCACGGCGTACGCGGTGATGGCCGCGCTCGCGGGGCGCGAGAAGACCGGCGAGGGGCAGGTGGTGGACCTGGCGATCATCGAGCCGATCCTCACCGTGCTGGGACCGCAGCCGCTCTGGTACGACCAGCTCGGTTACGTCCAGCCGCGCACCGGCAACCGCTCCCGCAACAACGCCCCGCGCAACACCTACCGCACCGCCGACGGCCACTGGGTCGCGGTCTCCACCTCCGCCCAGTCCGTCGCGGAGCGGGTGATGCGCCTGGTCGGCCGCCCCGACCTGATCGACGAACCCTGGTTCGGCGCGGGCACCACCCGGGCCGAGCACACCGAGGAGCTGGACGCGGCCGTGGGCCACTGGATCTCGCGGCACAGCCGCGAGGAGGTGCTGGGCGGCTTCGAGAAGGCGGAGGCGGCCGTCGCCCCGGTCCACGACGTACGGGAGGTGATGGAGGACCCGCAGTACCGGGCGCTGGACACCGTCACCGAGGTCGACGACCCGGAGCTGGGGCCGCTGCGGATGCAGAACGTCCTCTTCCGGCTCTCGGAGACCCCCGGCCGGATCCGGTGGGCCGGCCGGCCGCACGGTGCGGACACCGAGGAGATCCTGGCCCGCCTCGGCCTCTCGGAGACCCGGATCGCGGCGCTGCGGGACCAGGGGGCGCTGTGACCGGCCGGCCGATCCCCGCCCCGCCGTTGCCCGAGGGCCCGCCGCCACCCGCCGGACGGCCGCCGCTGACCTGGCTGTACGTGCCCGGGGACCGGCCGGAGGTGGTGGCCAAGGCGCTGGGCAGCGGGGCGGACGTGGTGATCGTCGACCTGGAGGACGCCGTCGCCCCGGACCGTAAGGAGTACGCGCGCTCCGCCACCGCCGAACTCCTCGGCGACCAGGTCACGGCGGCCCCGGACGCGGTGCCGGTCCATGTCCGGGTGCACGGCGAGGACGACATCCGGGCGCTGGCGGAGCTACCGGGCCTGACCGCGTTCCGGCTGCCGAAGATCACCCATGCGGTCTCGGTGTCCCATGTGGCGGCCTTGGCCCCGGGCGTGGCGCTGTACCCGCTGTTGGAGTCGGCGCTCGCGATCGAGCACGCGTACTCGATCGCCTCGGCCCATCACGCCGTGCACGGCATCGCCCTGGGCGAGGCGGATCTGCGGGCGGATCTGGGCGTACGGGAGGACGCCGGGCTCGACTGGCCGCGCAGCCGCGTCGTGGTGGCGGCCCGGGCGGCCGCGCTGCCACCTCCCGCGCAGTCGGTCTTCCCGGACATCCGGGACCTGGACGGGCTGTGGACGTCGTGCGGGCGGGGACGGGCGCTCGGGATGCTGGGCCGGGCGGCGATCCACCCGCGCCAGCTGCCGGTGATCGAGCGGGCGTTCCGGCCGACGGCCGAGGAGATCGAGGCGGCCGAGGAGATCGTCGCGGCCTCGGCGGTGGAGGCCGGGGCGCTGGCGCTGCCGGACGGGAGGTTCGTGGACGCGGCGGTGGTGGCGTCCGCCCGCCGGACGATCGCGCTCGCCGGGCGGGCCTGAGACTGCGGGCCCGCCCGGCGAGCGGGAGGTGTGCGGGGGTGCGCCCAGGGGCGCGGCCGGTCAGCTCTTCTCGGCTGCCCCGGCTGCGCCGGCCGCTTCGGAGTTCTCGGCGGTGGCGTCCTTGCCGGGCCCGTCCTTCGTGAGCGGGTCCTTCTTCGCCCCGGCGTCCGGCTCGTCGGTGTCCGCCTTCACGGAGCCGTCCTCGTCGGGGCCGTCCTGGCCGGAGCCCTTCGCGGGGGCGGCGTCCCGGTCGGGCTCGACGATCTCCTCGCGGCCCGGACGGATCTTCGCGGAGATCACGATGTAGACGACGGCGAGGACGAAGACGATGATCGCGGTCCACACGTTCAGGCGGAGACCGAGGATGTGGTGGGCCTCGTCGACCCGCATGTACTCGATCCAGCCGCGTCCCGCGCAGTAGGCGGCGACGTACAGCGCGAACGCCCGTCCGTGGCCGAGCCGGAAGCGGCGGTCGGCCCAGATGACCAGGAGCGCGACGCCGATGCACCACAGCGACTCGTACAGGAAGGTCGGGTGGTACGTCCCGGCGACCCGGTTCGGGCCCTCGCTGATCTCCAGCGCCCAGGGGAGATCGGTGGGCTTGCCGTACAGCTCCTGGTTGAACCAGTTGCCCCAGCGGCCGATGGCCTGGGCGATGGCGAGGCTCGGGGCCAGTGCGTCGGCCCAGGCGGGCAGCGGGATGCCCCGGCGGCGGCAGGCGATCCAGGCTCCGACGGCGCCGAAGGCGACGGCGCCCCAGATGCCGAGGCCGCCCTCCCAGATCTTGAAGGCGTCGACCCAGTCCTCACCGTCGCTGAAGTACAGCTGGTAGTCGGTGATCACGTGGTAGATCCGGCCGCCGACGAGGCCGAAGGGCACCGCCCAGACGGCGACGTCGGCCACGGTGCCGGCTTTGCCGCCCCGGGCTACCCAGCGCTTGTTGCCGAACCAGACGGCGACGAAGACACCGATGATGATGCAGAACGCGTAGCCGCGGAGCGGGATCGGGCCGAGCTCGATCACGCCGGTCGACGGACTGGGGATGAAGGCAAGATTCATGGCGAGGTCGACGCTACCCTGCCGGGCGGTGGGTACGGCAAGCCACCCGGCAACGTCTGGGTAACGAGGACCGCCTCACGGGCGGGCGCGGACGCGGTCAGGAAGCGGGGGCCGACGACGGGTCGGCCGGGCCGGAGGACCCGTCGGCCGGGGCGGACGGGGTGGCGGTGCCCGGCTTCTTGCCCTTGTTGGCCGCGGCGACCCACTTCTTCAGATTCTCCGGGGAGATCTGCTCGTCGCCCTTGCTCGGGAAGACGGACTCGCCGTTGAGCAGCACCGTCGGCGTGCCCTGGAAGCCGCCCTCGCGGAACGCCGTGTCGGACTTCTGCACCCAGCTGTCGTGCTCGCCGTCCTCCACGCAGCTGCGGAAGCCCGGCGTGTCGAGCCCCTCGACCTCGCCCGCCAGCTCGATCAGCCGGCTGTTCTTGCCGAAGGCGTCGTCCGGCTCCGGGGGCTGGTTGGCGAAGAGCACGTCGTGGTACGGCGCGAACTTGCCGGCGTCCTGGGCGCAGGCGGCGGCGTTGGCGGCGCGCAGCGACCCCTTGCCGCCGAGATTGCCGTCGATGATCGTGGCCAGGTGGTACTCCACCTTGAGCCGGCCGTCGTCCGTCAGCTCCTTGATGGTGTCCCGGAAGGCGGTCTCGAACTGGGCGCAGACGGGGCAGCGGAAGTCCTCCCAGATCGTGAGGGTGGACGGGGCGTCCGCCGCGCCGACCGGCAGGGTCAGGGCGTCCTCGCCGGTCGCGCCCGAAGGGGCGATGGCGGGGCCGGAAGCGGTGTCGCCGCCGTCGTCCTTGCCCGCGTTGGCCGCGATCAGGCCGACCACGGCGGCCAGGGCGAGGACCCCGACCACCGCCGAGGCGACGATCAGGGTCCGGCGGCGCTTCTCGCGCCCCTTCTCCCGCTCGCGCTGCTGGGCCAGGCGCTCGCGCGCGCTTCTGTTTCCCTCAGGGATCTTGTCGCTCACACCCGGGGAACGAACCGGGGAGGCACCTCCGCGCCTCCCCGGTCCACAATCCACCCATTCGGGTGATTCAAGGGCTCAGCGCTTTCGAACACCCTCGGCCAGTTCGCCCGCCAGGGAGCGGACGGCGGCGAGACCGGCGGCCTCGTCGGGGGCGTCCAGCATGGCCTTGACGAAGGCCGAGCCGACGATGACGCCGTCCGCGAACCCGGCGACCTCGGCGGCCTGCGCCGCGTTGGAGACGCCGAGGCCGACGCAGACCGGGAGATCGGTGGTGGCGCGGGTGCGTCCCACCAGGTCCTGGGCCTGGGCGCCGACGGAGGCGCGGGTGCCGGTGACGCCCATCAGGGACGCGGCGTAGACGAAGCCGCTCCCGGCCGCCGTGATGGTGGCGAGGCGGGCGTCCTCACTGCTGGGGGCGACGACGAACACGGTCGCGAGGCCGTGCTTGTCGGCGTGCTCGCGCCAGAGCGCGGACTCCTGGACCGGCAGGTCGGGCAGGATGCACCCGGCGCCGCCGGCCTCGGCCAGCTCGGCGGTGAAGCGCTCGACGCCGTAGCGGTCGATGGGGTTCCAGTACGTCATGACCAGGATCGGGACGCCGGTGGCCTCGTGCGCCTCGCGGACCGTGCGCATCACGTCGGCGATCCGGACGCCGCCGCGCAGGGCGATGTCGTCGGCGGTCTGGATGACCGGCCCGTCCAGGACCGGGTCGCTGTGCGGGAGCCCGATCTCGACGATGTCCGCGCCGCCCGCGATGACGGCCTTGACCGCCTCGATGCCGCCGTCGACGGTCGGGAAGCCCGCCGGGAGGTAGGCGATGAGCGCCGCCCTGTCCGCGGCCCTGGTGGCGGCCAGGGTGGTGTTCAACAGCTCGATGTTGCCGCTCACTTGGCGTCCCCCTCGATCTCGGCGCGGTCGCTGTCGGCGTCCGCCTCGACGGCGGAGTCCGTGTCGTAGAGCCCGAAGTAGCGGGCGGCGGTGTCCATGTCCTTGTCGCCGCGGCCGGACAGGTTGATGAGGATCAGCCCGTCCTGGCCGAGCTCCTTGCCGAGGTCCAGGGCTCCGGCGAGGGCGTGGGCGCTCTCGATGGCCGGGATGATCCCCTCCGTGCGGGACAGCAGGCGCAGGGCCTGCATGGCCGCGTCGTCGGTGACCGCGCGGTACTCGCCGCGCCCGACGTCCTTGAGGTAGGCGTGCTCCGGGCCGATGCCGGGGTAGTCCAGACCCGCCGAGATGGAGTACGGCTCGGTGATCTGGCCCTCGTCGTCCTGGAGGACGTAGGAGCGCGAACCGTGCAGGATGCCGGGCTCCCCCGCGGTGAGGGTCGCCGCGTGCTCGCCGGTCTCCACCCCGTGCCCGGCGGGCTCGCAGCCCACCAGGCGGACGTCGGCGTCGGGGATGAAGGCGTGGAAGAGGCCGATGGCGTTGGAGCCGCCGCCGACGCAGGCGACCGCCGCGTCCGGGAGGCGGCCGGCGCGCTCCAGGATCTGGCGGCGGGCCTCGACGCCGATGACGCGGTGGAAGTCGCGGACCATCGCCGGGAAGGGGTGCGGGCCCGCGACCGTGCCGAAGAGGTAGTGCGTGCGGTCCACGTTGGCGACCCAGTCGCGGAACGCCTCGTTGATGGCGTCCTTCAGCGTCCGCGAACCGGACTTCACGGCGACGACCTCGGCGCCGAGCATGCGCATCCGGGCCACGTTCAGCGCCTGGCGCTCGGTGTCGATCTCACCCATGTAGATGGTGCATTCGAGGCCGAAGAGGGCGCAGGCGGTCGCGGTGGCGACGCCGTGCTGGCCTGCTCCGGTCTCGGCGATGACCCGGGTCTTGCCCATGCGCCTGGTGAGGAGGGCCTGGCCCAGCACGTTGTTGATCTTGTGCGAGCCGGTGTGGTTCAGGTCCTCGCGCTTGAGGAAGATCCGGGCGCCGCCGGCGTGCTCGGCGAAGCGCGGGACCTCGGTCAGCGCGCTGGGCCTGCCCGTGTAGTCGACCATGAGCTCGTTGAGTTCCGCGGCGAAGGCGGGGTCGGCCTTGGCCTTGTCGTACTCGACGGCGACCTCGTCCACGGCGGCGACGAGCGCCTCCGGGATGAACTTGCCGCCGTACGCGCCGAAGTAGCCCTCGGCGCTGGGGATCAGACCCTCGGGGTCCGGAATGAAGAAGTCGGACGACATGCGACGTGCTCCTTGGCATGGCAACGGATGGGTTGACCGTATGCGCGAAGCGGCGAGCGCCACCGGGACCGGCATGCGGTCGCGGCGGAGCGGTCGTACGTACGAGAAGGGGTACTGCGGTACGTCGGCCGGGGCTCGCCTACAGCGCGGACCCCGGGCGCCATCGCATGCCGTTCACCTGGCCGGGCTCGTCGCCGATGACGTACCGGACGCGTCGGCCGTGCACGCGCCGGGCGGGGGCGCGGCAGCCTCGCGGCCTGCACCCGCGCGCCAGCGGGGCGTGCGGGTCCCGGGCCGGAGCCCCGGCCGGGCGGAGGCCCAGCCGGGTGCGGCGCACGGGACGGTCGGTCATGGTCGCTTCGTCCCCGGTCAGCCGCGGCCGTGGCGGAGCGCCGGGTGGGCGCCTGCGGCGACGAGGTCGGCGACGGCGGCGCGCGGGTCGCGGCCGGTGACCAGGGACTCGCCGACCAGGACGGCGTCGGCGCCCGCGTTGGCGTACGCGATCAGGTCGTGCGGGCCCCGGACGCCGGACTCGGCGACCTTGACGATGTGGTCGGGGATCTCGGGGGCGACGCGCTCGAAGGTGGAGCGGTCGACCTTGAGGTCCTTCAGGTTGCGCGCGTTGACGCCGATGATCTTGGCTCCGGCGTCCACGGCGCGCTCCGCCTCCTCCTCGTCGTGCGCCTCGACGAGCGGGGTGAGCCCGATCGACTCGGCGCGCTCGATCAGGGAGACCAGGGCCTCCTGGTCGAGGGCGGCGACGATCAGCAGGGCGAGGTCGGCGCCGTAGGCGCGGGCCTCCCACAGTTGGTACGAGGTGACGATGAAGTCCTTGCGCAGGATCGGGGTGTCGACCTTGGCGCGGACGGCCTCCAGATCGGCGAGCGAACCGCCGAAGCGGCGCTCCTCCGTGAGGACCGAGATGACGGACGCACCGCCCGCCTCGTAGTCCGCGGCGAGCGCGGCCGGGTCGGCGATGGCGGCGAGGGCCCCCTTGGAGGGGGACGAGCGCTTGACCTCGCAGATGACGGTCACGCCCTCGCCGCGCAGGGCGGCGACTCCGTCCTTTGCCTGGGGGGCGCGGGCCGCGCGTTCCTTCAGCTCGTCGAGGCTGACGCGCGTCTGCCGCTCCGCGAGGTCGGCGCGAACGCCGTCGATGATCTCGTCGAGCACACTCACGCGAGCGGCCCCCTTCCGAACGGTTGACGGTGGACTGGGTCAGCCCTACCGATGGTATCCGCAGGACGCCCCGGGGCCCGCATCCGGCCACGTCGCGTCCCACTTCCTGGTCATTCGCCCGGGCCGGGCCGGGCGCTCAGGGGGCCAGGGCCGAGCCGAACGGCAGATTCCGGACCACGGTGAAGATCAGCAGGACGGCGCCCACGCCCCACCACCAGACGGGTGCCAGCCCGATGCGCAGGGGCTGTCCGCGCCAGGCCCGGACCAGCCACAGGACCCAGACCGCGGCGAAGAGGAAGTAGCCGGCGGTGGCGATCGCGTTGGCTTCGAGCGCCGCGCCGAGGTCTCCGTGGATGAAGGCGTGGGCGCTGCGCAGCCCGCCGCAGCCGGGGCAGAGGACGCCGGTCAGCTTGAGCAGCGGGCAGACCGGGTAGTGGCCGGACTCGTTGGGGTCGACGGTGCCGACGTACGCGAAGGCGCCCGCGACGGCGGCGAGGATGCCGATGGGGGTGGCCAGGCGGCGCACCCGGCCTGCCGGGCGGACTGGCTCGGGCGTGCCCGTCCAGCCCTCCGGGCGTTCGGGGGCGCCCAACCAGCCCGTCCGGCGTTCCGGGGCGCCCAACCAGCCCGTCCGGCGCTTGAGGACGGAACCGTGGCCGTGGGGGCCGGGCACCTGCGAGGGCCCTTCACCCGAGGGGCCAGTGGGCTCCGGGCCCACCCCGGCGAGGGTTCCGTCCTCAAACGCCGGACGGGCTGGGTGTGGTCCCACACCGGCGGGAGTTCCGTCCTCGGACACCGGACCGGCTGGGGTGGGCCGGGCCATGTCGGGGGTCGGGCAGACCGTCAGAGGCAGGTTCCATGGGCCGGAACCCTGTTGAGGGGCCGATTCCGGGTCCGGGGGCTGGGCGGCGGAGGGGGTAGGCGAGGCGTCCACCCGCTGATTGTCCCCCGACGACACGAAAAGGCGCAGCCCCGGGCGAGGGCTGCGCCTGTCGGCGTGTCGGTCGCCGGGACGGGCCGGCGTCCGGGTCAGTGGGAGATCTGCGCCCGACCGGCGCGCTCCCTGGCCTCGATCAGCTCGGCCGACTCCTTCGGCATGCCGAGGCCGGCCACCTTCATGGCGAGGCCCACGAGACCGCCCGCGAAGATGACGGCGATACCGGCCCAGAAGCCGAGCGGGTTGGCCGCGACCATGAAGACGCCTGCGACGCAGAAGCCGATGAAAGCGATGATGACACCGGTCCAGGCGGCCGGGGTGTGTCCGTGGCTCGTGCCCGCCATGAGTTGCTCCTCGTTGGTGTTGCGCCGTGGGTGGCGCTGTACGTGTGGCCGCCGCCCGGGGACGGCTCGGGTTCCATTGTCCCGTACGGGACCTTGAGAGGTGAGCGTGGGGTCAGGCCTCGCGCGTCGGGTCCTCGCCGCGGTCCAGGGCCTTCCACAGGTCCTCGGGCCGGTCCGGGTCGGGGGCGGTGCGGGGCGCCTTGCCGGGGCGGGGGGTGCCGTCGCGCTCGTACTTTCCGGACATGGCCGGCCAGCGGCTGCCGTAGCGCAGGGCGAGGAGCCCGGCCAGCAGGATCAGCAGGCCGCCGGCGGCGGTGACGTAGGGCCAGGCGGTGTAACCGATGGCGTGGATGGTGGCCGCCGCGTCGCCGGTGGTTCTGGCGGCTTCCTCGTCGAGGGCCGAGGTGTCGGAGCCGCCGGCCCACGCGCTGAGCGTCGCCCCGAGGCCGCTGAGGGCGAGGAGCGCGGCGACGATCCGGCGGCCGACGCCGCGTACGGCGAAGACCGCGACGAGGGCGGCGAGGCCGACGACCGCCAGGGCGGCCGGGGCTCCGGTGATGTCCTGGCCGTCGACGGTCAGCGGGAGGACGCCGCCGCCGGTGGCCGCGTCGCCCTCGGCCCAGGTCTGCCCGGAGGCGAGGAGGACGACGGTCGCGCCGGCCGCGCCGAGGAGCAGACCGGCCGCGAGACTGCGTCGGCTCCCTGCGGAGTCGGGCGCGGCGCCGGACGCGGAGTCGGCGGTTCGGGCACGGGGCTGGGGTACGGGGACAGCGCTCACGCCCTCCACTATCCCCTACCGCCCCGACGCCCGTGGAGCCGGTCGGCCGTCAGCGGTTCAGCGGTCGTGGAGCCGGTTGGCCGTATGGACGGCGCGGAGTACGGCCGCCGCCTTGTTGCGGCACTCGGTGTCCTCGGCGACCGGGTCGGAGTCGGCGACGACCCCGGCCCCGGCCTGGACGTACGCGGTGCCGTCGCGGAGCAGGGCGGTCCGGATGGCGATGGCGGTGTCGGAGTCCCCGGCGAAGTCGAGGTAGCCGACGCAGCCCCCGTACAGGCCGCGGCGGCTCGGTTCCAGCTCCTCGATGATCTGCATGGCGCGGGGCTTGGGGGCGCCGGAGAGGGTCCCCGCGGGGAAGCAGGCGGTCAGTACGTCGAAGGCGGTGCGGTTCTCGGTGACGCGGCCGGTGACGGTGGAGACGATGTGCATCACGTGGGAGTAGCGCTCGATCGACATGAAGTCGACGACCTCGACGCTGCCGGGTTCGCAGACCCGCCCCAGGTCGTTGCGGCCGAGGTCGACGAGCATCAGGTGCTCGGCCCGCTCCTTGGGGTCGGCGAGGAGTTCGTCGGCGAGCGCCTGGTCCTCCTGCGGGGTGGCGCCCCGGTGCCGGGTCCCGGCGATCGGGTGGACCATGGCCCGGCCGTCCTCGACCTTGACGAGGGCCTCCGGACTGGAGCCGACGACGTCGAACCCGTCGAAGCGGAAGAGGTACATGTACGGGGACGGGTTGGTGGCCCGCAGCACCCGGTAGACGTCCAGGGCGCTCGCCGTGCACGGGGTCTCGAAGCGCTGGGAGGGGACGACCTGGAAGGCCTCGCCCGCCCTGATGCGCTCCTTGATGTCCACGACGGCGTCCCTGTAGGCCTCGCCGCCCCACGGTGCGGTGTACGGCGGCAGCTCGGACGGGGGCAGGACGGCGGGGGCGTTCGCGACCGGGCGGCGCAGGTCCCGCTCCATCGCGTCGAGGCGGGCGACGGCGTCCGCGTGCGCCTCGTCGACGCCGGTGTCGAGGTCGTTGTGGTTGATCGCGTTGGCGATCAGCAGGACGGTGCCGTCCCGGTGGTCGAGGACGGCGAGGTCCGAGGTGAGGAGCATGGTCAGCTCGGGCAGCTTCAGGTCGTCCCCGCCGTGCTCGCCGATCTTCTCCAGACGGCGCACGACGTCGTAGCCGAGGTAGCCGACCATGCCGCCGGTGAAGGGCGGAAGGCCCGCGTCGCTCACCAGGTCGCGGGGGGTGTGGAGGGTCTCGACGGTGGCGCGCAGGGCGTCCAGCGGGTCGCCGGTGACCGGGACGCCGACGGGCGGGGTGCCGAGCCACTGGGCCTCGCCGTCGCGGGCGGTGAGGGTGGCGTCGCTGCGGACGCCGATGAAGGAGTAGCGCGACCAGGTCCGGCCGTTCTCGGCGGACTCCAGGAGGAAGGTGCCGGTGCGTTCGGCGGCGAGTTTGCGGTACAGGCCGACCGGGGTGTCGCCGTCCGCGAGGAGGCGGCGGCTGACGGGAACGACGCGCCGGTCGACGGCCAGTTTGCGGAAGGTGTCGAGATCCATGGCCGGACCTTAGCTGTCGAGGAGGGGCAGGACGTCGGCGTCGAAGCAGGTGCGGTCACCCGTGTGGCAGGCGGCGCCGGTCTGGTCGACCTTGACGAGGACGGTGTCGGCGTCGCAGTCCAGGGCGACGGACTTCACGTGCTGGACGTGACCGGAGGTGTCGCCCTTGACCCAGTACTCCTGGCGGCTGCGCGACCAGTAGGTGCAGCGGCCCGTGGTGAGGGTGCGGTGCAGCGCCTCGTCGTCCATCCAGCCGAGCATCAGCACCTCCCCGGTGTCGTACTGCTGGGCGATGGCCGGGACCAGACCGTCGGCGCCGCGCTTGAGGCGGGCGGCGACGGCCGGGTCGAGACTGCTGGCGGGCGGCGTGGTGCCGGGCGTGCTCGTCATGGGCCCATTGTGCCGTGGCCGCGAGGGCCTTCCGGGCGGACGTCCACTGGGCGGACCAGGGGTGACGGTCGTACGCTGGCGGGCATGTCGACCCATGCGAAGCGTGAACGTCTTCTGCTAGCCGATCTGTTGGAAGCGGCAGGTCCCGAGGCACTCACCCTGTGCGACGGCTGGAAGACCCGCGATCTGGCCGCCCATGTGGTGGTCCGCGAACGCCGCGCGGACGCGGCGGGCGGGCTGCTGGTGAGCGCGCTGAAGGCCCGGCTGCTGCGGGTGCAGGCGGAGTTCGCGGCGAAGCCGTACGAGGAACTGATCCAGCTGATCCGCACCGGTCCGCCCCGGTTCTCCCCGATGTCCCTCAAGCAGATCGACGAGGCGGCGAACACCGTGGAGTTCTTCGTCCACGCGGAGGACGTGCGCCGGGCCCAGCCCGACTGGTCGCGCCGCGAGCTGGACCCGGTCTTCGCCGACGTGCTGTGGTCCCGGACGGAGAAGACAGCCCGGCTGCTGGGCCGCAGGTCGCCGGTGGGACTGGTGCTGCGCCGCCCGGACGGCCAGACGGCGGTGGCCCACAAGGGGACGCCGGTGGTGACGGTGACCGGGGAGCCCGCCGAGCTGCTGCTGTACGCGTTCGGCCGGCAGGACGCGGCGGACGTCGGGGTGGAGGGCGACCAGGCGGCGGTGGAGCGGCTCAAGACGGCCGAGCTGGGCATGTAGACCCAGGGCTCCGGAGGCGCCGGGGCATCCGGAGGCGCCGGGGCATCCGGAAGTGCCGGGTCAGCCGGGGGCCGGGTCAGCGGGGCAGTTGGGCGCGGCGGAGAGCGGTGAAGGCGAGGCCCGCCGCGCCACCTGTCGCGCACACGGCCGCACTGACGGCGTAGACCGGGCCGGTACCCCAGAGGGCGATGGCAGCCCCCGTGACGGGGTAGCTCAGCGGGATGAGCGCGTAGGTGAAGAACGTCGATACGGAGGTGACCCGGCCCAGGTACGCCGGATCGGCGGCGGTCTGGACGAGGGCTCCGCACAGTGCGCCGGCCAGTCCGCCGACGAGGCCGACGAACGCGGCGGCCGCGGCGGCGAGGGCCACCGAGGGGACCTGGGCCAGGGCCGCGATGCCCGTCGCGCCGACGAAGGCGGCCAGGCACATCACCAGCCCGGCGCGCGGCACCCGGCCCCGGACGGCGAGGAGAAGGGCGGACCCGGCCGCGCCGGAGGCGAATCCGGCGACGATCCAGCCCATGCCGGCCGCACCCCAGCCGCGCTGCTCGGAGAGCAGAATCATCCCGAGGTTGAGCGGCCCGACGAAGCCGAGCTCGCTGAGGCCTATGACGATCATGAGCGGGCCGAGCACGGGGTGGCGGCGGATGTACCGGAGCCCGTCGACGAGGTCCTGCCAGGCGTTCGGTGTCCCCTCGGTGTCGGCGGGCGCCTCGTCGGACTCGGCCGGGGTCCCGCCGTCCTTGACCGGCCCGGGCAGCGGTCCGATTCGCAGGCTCAGGAGCAGCGGCAGGGACAGGGCGAACAGCACTCCGGCGGCGGCGAGGGCGAGCGAGGGGCCGCCGGTCGCCACGGCGACCCCGCCCAGCGGCGCGCCGATGACCGAGGCGCCACGTGCGGCGAGTCCGCGCAGGCCCTGGATCCGGGCGAGCTGGCCCGGAGGGCTGATCCGGGGCGGCAGGGCTCCGACGGCGGGCAGGAACAGGGCGTCGACCGCGCCGAAGAGCAGGGCGACGGCCACCAGGACGCCCACGGTGGGCGCGGTGAGGACCAGGGTCGCGGCGAGCCCGAGGACGAGCAGCGCACGGGCGGCGTCGCTGCCGATGACGACGCGACGGGGCCCGAGCCGGTCGGCGAGCACTCCCCCGCCGAGCATGAGAAGCGCCCGGGGTATCGAGCCGGCGGCGAGGACCAGGCCGGTGCCGGAGGCGCTGCCGGTGCGGGCCGCGGCCCAGGCGAGGGCCATGAAGTAGATGCTGTCGCCGATCATCGACGCGGTGTACGCGCCGAGCCAGCGCAGGACGTTGGGGTCGCGGTGGGCGGGGCGTTCGGGGGCTTCCACGGCGGTGACGGTCATGTGGTTCGTCCTTCCCGGCGGGGTGACGGGCTCAGGGGCGGAAGGGGAATCCGTACGTGTGCAGCGCGACGCTCTCGCGGCCCTCCGTGTCGCCCGCTTCCTCGCGGGTGCGGCCCGCTGCCTCGTAGCGGTCGATCAGGGCGCCCATCTCCCGGCCGAGGGCGGCCAGTTCCTCCGCGGTGAGCCGCAGGAGGTTCTCCGCGCTCCAGGAGGCGCCGCGCCATTCCGCGTCCCAGGTGTGCCGTGTGTCCTGGTGGGCCCGGTAGAGCTCGACGTGCTGGTCGAAGGACATCCGGCCGGCGGCGGCGTAGACGGCCGCCTTGTCCGGCGCGTCGTCGAAGTCCGTGTCGCTGAAGGTCAGCCCTCGGGAGGACGGCTGCCACCAGCGCTCCCGGCCGTCGGTGCCCTGGCCCTCGGCCGGTTCGATCAACCCGTGGTCGGCGAGCTTGCGCAGGTGGTAGCTGACGAGGGAGACCGCCTCGTCCACCTGGTCGGCGAGCTGGGAGGCGGTGGCGGTGCGCTTGATGTGCAGGGCTCGGTAGAGCTTCAGGCGCAGGGGGTGGCCGATCGCCTTGAGGGTGTCGAGGTCGGAGACGCGGCGTCGTTCTTCACTGGGCATGACTCGACCGTAGATGCACAGGAAAAGTTGCGCAACAATAATTGCGCAATATTTGTTGCGAAGTTCTCCAGGTGCCGGCTCTTCAAGTGCCGACTCTTCGGATGTCAGCTCTTCAGGTGCCGAGCAGCCGCCGCGCCGCCAGGGCGAGCGAGACCTCGACCGCGTCCCGGGGGCGGGTCAGGCAGCGGCCGGTGAGCTGTTCGAAGCGGCGGAGGCGGTTGAGGACGGTGTTGCGGTGGCAGTAGAGCTTCGCGCCCGCCCGCTGCGCCGAGCCGTCCGCGTCCAGCCAGGCGGTGAGGGTCTCCACGATGACGTCGCGGTCGGCGGGGTCCAGGCGGTCCAGCGGGCCCAGCACCCGGTCGGCGAGCGCCCCGGCGAGCGCCGGGGAGGACACGACCAGGGCGTCCGGGAGGTGCTCGTCGAGCAGGACGGTGCCCCCGGACGCGGGACAGGCGCGCAGCGCGGTCTCCGCCAGCCTCCGGGCGTCGCCGAGGGCGGCCAGGCCCTCGACGGCGGAGCCGATCCCGGCCCGGACGCCGGCCGGCACGTCCAGCGCGGCGGCCAGCTCGCCCAGCTCGCCGGGCGGGCCCGCCAGCGGCAGGATGGCGAACTCGGCGTCCGGGCCCGGGTGCCAGAGCGCCGGGGCGTCCGGGGCGGCGGCGGGCAGCGTCAACGGCGGGCGGGCGGCGGACCCCGGACCGCGCGGGGCGGCGGCCACCGCGAGCACGGCGTAGCGGCCCTGCTCCGGCAGGCCCAGCATCGCGGCCGCCTCGGCAAGGTCCGCGATCCGGGCGGTCCCGTCCAGCAGGGCGGCGACCATGAGCCGCTGGCGGTTCTCGCGCCGCCAGGACAGCCGCCGCTCGGCCTGCCGGTAGGCGTCCGCGACGATCCCGCAGTGCTCATCGACGAAGTTCCACACGTCGGCGGCGACATGGACGAGCAGCCGCACGTCGTCGGGGTCGCGCCGGGCGGTCTCGTCCACGAGGTCCTGCCAGACCATCGCGCCGCCCATCCGGAAGGCGTGCAGGACGGCGTCGAGCGGCACGCCCTGCTCGGCGCGGATCTCACCGATCCAGCGGGAGGTGCGGTGGGCGGGCTCCCGGAACTCCCGGGGCTGGATCAGGGAGCCGACGTTGTGCCGCAGCGAGTGGTGGACCTCCTGCCAGACCTCGGCCCGGCCGGAGTCGATGGCCGCCCGGTAGCCGGGCTCCTGGGCGTACAGGGCCTCGACGAGCCGGTCGGTGAGGGCCGGCAGCGAGGCGACGAGGACCCGGGCGGCCCGGTGCAGCACCTCGACGGCCTCGCGGTCGGCCAGGGACCGGAAGCGGTGCGGCAACGGCGTTGCCGGGGACGGGCGGTGCGGCGCCCCGATCCGCGAACGTACGACCTGTGGCATGGCGGCCTCCACCGGGAATCGACCGGCCGCGCGAGCGGCGGGCCCGGCACCCGGCCCGGGCGGGGCGCGAGCGCGGCGACACGATCCTGACGCCCGCAGAATGACATACCGCCCAGTCGGTACCTAGGGGTCTGCGCGGAACTCGTCATCACGGTCTCGCAACCTCCGGGCCTTCCCGACCCCTTCTAACCGGCGAGCAGCCGGACCAGTTCGGTGCGGGAGCGGATGCCGAGGGCGGCGAAGACGTTGCGGAGGTGGTGGTCGACCGTGCGGGGGCTGAGCGACAAGCGCAGCGCCACTTCCCTGTTGGTGGCCCCTTCGGCGACGCAGCGGGCGATGCGCAGCTGCTGGGGGGTGAGCGCCGCCAGCGGTCCGTCCGCCGCGTTCCGCGGGGTCCCGACCGGCTCCCCCGCCGCCCGCAGCTCCCCGGCCGCCCGGTCGGCCCAGGCACGGGCCGAGCAGCGTTGGAAGGCGACCAGGGCGTCTCGCAGCGGGCCGCGGGCCTCGCGGGTGCGCCGACGGCGGCGCAGCCACTGCCCGTAGAGCAGTTGGGTGCGGGCCCGTTCGAAGTCGCCGCCCGCCCGGCCGTGGTGGGCCAGGGCCTCGGCGTAACGGGTGTCGGCCTCGTCGGCGGGGGCCAGCAGGGCCCGGCAGCGGGCCAGTTGGGCGGGGGCCCCCGGGTCGGCGGTCCGGGCGGCCCAGGACGCGAACTCGTCGACGGCGGCGTCGAGTCCGCGGGACTCCTCGGGCTGTCGGCCGCCCAGCACGGCGGCCTCGACCCAGCAGGGCACGGCGAGCATCCGGGCGGCGAAGTGGCCCCGCCCGGGGCCGGTCCCGACGAGGGGGGCCAGCCGGGCGGCCGCCTCGCCGGGCCGCCCGGAGGCCAGGTCCGCGCGGGCCCGGGCCCAGGTGGCGAGGGTGACCGCCTGGGCCAGCCCGTGCGGTCCTGCCCCGGTCAGCGCGGCGTCCGCGTGCGCGGCGCACGCCTCGGCGGGCCCCTCCACCGAGGCGGCGAGGGCGAGCACGGCGTGCAGATGGGCGGAGCTGTTGGGCTGCCCCGTACGGCGGGCGGCGTGCAGCCCCTCCAGGGCGTGGGCCCGCGCTCCGGCGTGGCGTCCGGCCCGCAGTTCGGCGTAGGCGAGGTGTTCGAGGGCCTGGGGCAGCAGCGCGTCGGGGCCCCTGGTCCGTACGGCGGCGAGCGCGCGGGCGCCCGCGCGGCAGGCGGCGGCGACGTCCCCGAGGACCAGGGCCGCGACCCCGGCGCGGAGCAGCGCGGCCGGGGCGCCGGGGTCCCCGGCGGGGTCGAGGCAGTGACGGAGCAGGGTGTGCCCCTCGGCGGTGCGGCCTTCCAGCACGGCGCACATGCCGGCCCGGTACTCCTCCAGGCCCGCCTCCAGCGGGGTGCGGGCGAGACGGTTCATGGCGTCGAGGTAGCCGAACGCGTCCCCCGCCGACCAAGCCGCCTCGGCGGCGCCGAGGAGGGCGTCGAGGGTCCGGCGCGGATCGTGCGGGCCGAGCAGCGTCGCCGCGGCGAGCAGCGCTTCGTGGGCGTCGGCCGCGGGCCCGGAGCGCAGGGCCAGCATGCCGTGGACGTAGGGGGCGAGGCCCCGCACGGACTCGGGGGCCGGCCCCTCCGCGCCGGGCGCCCGGGGTCCGGCCCTGGCCAGCAGGGCCCGGGCCAGGGCCGGGTCGCCCGCGAGCCCCGCCTGCTCGGCCGCCGCGGCGAGGCGGGCCGCCCGCAGCGCAGGTTCGGTGGAGAGCAGGGCGGCGCGGGCCAGGGCGGCGGAACGTTCGGCGTGCGGGAAGGGGGCTTTGGCGGCCGCTTCGAGCCGGGCGGCCAGCGCGGCGTCCGGCCCGGGCGCGGCACAGGCCCGCTGGACGAGGGCGGGGAGCGGGACGGGTGGGGGCGCGGTGGCCGGGGTGTGCGGAGGGGACGGGGAGGGCGGCGGGGACGGGGAGGACGAGGTGGAGGTGCCCGGGAAAGCCCGGTCGCCGGTCTCCGCCAACAGGGTGGCGAGCAGTTCGTGGGCGGCGCGACGGTGGGACCGAGGGGCATGGTGGAGTACGGCGCGGGCGACGAGGCGGTGGGCGAAGTGGACGCGGCTGCCCGCCCGTTGAAGGAGGCCGTCGGTGGCGGTGGTACCGAACAGGGCCCGGTCCAGGAAGTCCCGGGGCAGTCCTCCGCGGGTGCCCGCGCGCAGCAGGAGCAGGGCGTCCGCCCCGGCGCCGTCCGGCTCGTGCTCCTGGGCCGCGGCGGCGAGCAGGAGCAGGGTGCGGGTCCGGTCCGGGAGGCCGTCGAGCCGTTCGGCGTGGGCGGCGAGCACCGCTTCGCCGCCGGGCAGCGGATAGGGCAGCGGGGTGCGGCCGGCGAGCTGGTCCGGGGTGAGGCGGCCCGTGAGCCCGGCGAGCAGGCGCGGGTTTCCGGCCGCCTCACGGAGTAGCTCGGCCCGCACGACCGGGTCGACCCCCTCCGCACCGGGAGCCGACCCGAGAGCCGTGCCGGGGGCCGTACCGGGAGCCGACCCGAAAGCCGTACCGGGGGGCGTACCGAAGGCCGCACCACCGGCCGTACCGGGGGCCGTATCAGGAGTCGACCCGAGGGCCGTGCCGGGGGCCGTACCGGGGTCCGCGCCGAGAGCCGCGCCGCCGGTCAGCCGGTCCAGGAGCGCCGAGGCCGCACCCTCGTCCAGGGGGGCGAGGTGGAGCGTGGGCAGCCCGGCGAAGGCGGTGCCGTCGGCGGCCGAGAGCAGGACGGCGGTCCGGCTGCCCGGGCCCAGCCCGCGGGCCGCGAAGGCGAGGGCGGACCGGGACGCCCGGTCCCAGGCATGCGCGTCGTCGGCGCAGACCAACAGGGGGCGCCCGGTGCCCGGTTCCCGCAGTCGGCGGGCCAGCGCCTCGGGGGTGAGGACCGGGTACGGGGTGGCGGGCGACAGACCGCTGGCGAGCGACGGGCCGAGCAGAGAGACCGGCCCGCCACCCGGCATCGACCGTCCGGCGGAGCCGGCCGTGGCGTACAGCACGGGGCCCCGGTCGCGGTGTGCTTCGGCGGCGGCGCGCAGCAGCGCCGTACGGCCGAGACCGGGCGGTGCGGCCAGCACGAGCGCACCTCCGTCACCCCGCCACAGCAGCTCCAACAGGCTTTCCAGAGTGGCGAGTTCATCGTCCCGGCCGTACAGCCGGAGCGGACTGCGCACGGTCGTCGATGGGGTCACACCGGCACCGTACGGTCGCGGCGGCGAGGGTGGAAGCGCCGCGTCCAGGTCCCCGGCGGGGTCGGCCCGGTGCGGTGCGCGCTCCCAGCCGGAGCCCTGCCGCGCTGTGCCGGAGCACAGCGCGGCGGGGCCGGAGGACGCCGGGATTACGCGGTGTGCGGGCAGTTGCCCCGGTACTCCGCGATGGTCAGGCTCGGCTGCGGGAGCGGGCAGAGGAACTGCTCGTAGCGGGTGTCGTTGTCGATGAATCGCTTCAGCCAGGAAATGCTGTACTTCGCGATCGTCGTGTTGGAGCTGTTCGGCGTGAAGTGCGAGGCGCCGCGCAGCTCCAGATAGGCCTTGTCCAGGGAGCCGGGAAGCGACTCGTAGAACGGCTCGGAGTGCGTGGAGACGGGGGCGACCGAGTCACCGTCCGCACCCACCACGAGGGTCGGTGTGCGCAGTTCGGGCCAGGTCTTGTCGGTGTTCCAGCCGGTCAGCGGGATCGCCGCCTTCAGCGAGGTGCGGCTCTTGGCCGCCTCCAGGCTGCCGCCGCCTCCCATCGAGTGGCCCATCACCCCGAGCCGGGAGGCGTCGACGCGGGTCCGCACCGAGCTGCGCTGGGTCAGGTAGTCCAGCGCGGCGAGGAGTTGGCGGCCCCGGCTGTCGGGCTGGTCGAGCGTGGTGTTGGTGTCGATGGTGAAGACCACGAAGCCCTGGGACGCCAGGCGCGGGCCGAGCCAGGCGATGGAGGACTCGTAGGCGGTGAAGCCGGGCGAGATGACGACCGCGCCGAACGTGCCGTCGGCGGTGGAGGTCGGGTAGTGGATGGTGCCGCCGCCGAACCCGCTCACGACGAGCGAGGAGACGGAGGTCTGCGAGGTGGCGTAGGAGCCGCGGCTCGCCTCGATGGAGGCGTTGGTGGGGGCCGGGCCGCGCTCGTAGGGGTTGTCGGCGGCCTGGGCGCCCGGGACCAGGGCGGTCATCAGGAGACCGGCGGTGGCCGCGGCGGCGGTCAGCAGACCCGCGAGCGTACGGGGGCGGCTCGGGCGTGGGGGGTGCTGGTGCGAGGGGAGGAGGTGCTGCTGCACGAGGGGGATCCTCTCGGTGGTGGCGGAACCACACCACGCGAGGCCTGTGAAGCCCGTCGTCCGGGGGCTCGGGGTGCGCCGCGTGGCCGCCGACGTCGTCCGTCGGCGTTCGCCACTCTCACGCCGCGTCCCGTGAACACGCATCGGCGGTATCACCGGCCTCGGGTGGGCCGGTGATACCGCCGGTTCTCGTCACGTGCTCAGCGGACCGGGTGGCCGGCTTCCCGCAGGGCGCCCTTGACCTCGGAGATCCGCAGGTCGCCGAAGTGGAAGACGGACGCGGCGAGCACCGCGTCGGCCCCCGCCTCGATCGCCGGGGCGAAGTCGGCGAGCCGGCCCGCGCCGCCGGAGGCGATGACGGGGACGGTGACGTGCTTCCGTACCGCCTCGATCATCTCGGTGTCGTAGCCGTCCTTCGTGCCGTCGGCGTCCATCGAGTTGAGCAGGATTTCGCCCGCGCCCAGCTCGGCGGCCCGGTGGGCCCACTCGACGGCGTCGATGCCGGTGCCCTTGCGGCCGCCGTGCGTGGTGACCTCGAACGTGCCCTCCGGGGTGCGGCGGGCGTCGACGGAGAGCACCAGGACCTGGCGTCCGAAGCGTTCGGCGATCTCACGGATGAGGTCGGGGCGGGCGATGGCGGCGGTGTTGACGCCGACCTTGTCGGCCCCGGCGCGCAGCAGCTTGTCGACGTCGTCCGGGGTGCGGACGCCGCCGCCGACGGTCAGCGGGATGAAGACCTGCTCGGCGGTGCGGCGGACCACGTCGTACGTCGTCTCGCGGTCGCCGCTGGAGGCGGTGATGTCGAGGAAGGTCAGCTCGTCGGCGCCCTCGGCGTCGTACAGCTTGGCCATCTCGACGGGGTCGCCCGCGTCGCGCAGATTCTGGAAGTTGACGCCCTTGACGACCCGGCCGTTGTCGACGTCCAGGCAGGGGATGACCCGTACGGCGAGGCTCACTTCGCGCCTCCCCGGTAGGCCTCGACCTCGACCTCGACGACCAGGCTCGGGTCCACGAAACCGGACACGATGATCATGGAGGCGGCGGGGCGCACGGCGTCGAACAGCTCCTTGTGGGCGCGGCCGATGTCCTCCACGTCCCGGGCGTGCGTGAGGTACATCCGGGTGCGGACGACGTCCTCCCGGGTGAGGCCCACCTGCTCCAGCGCCGCGAACGCGACGTCGAAGGAGGTGATCGCCTGCTCGTAGGGTGAGCCCGCGGAGATCTGGCCGTTGACCATGGAGGTGCAGCCGGCGACCAGGACGAGCCCGTTGGGGAGCTCGACAGCGCGCGAGTAGCCGAACTTCTCCTCCCAGGGCGCGCCGGTGGAGATCCGGCGTACGGAGGAAGCGGCGGTGGACTCGGGTGAACCGGTCATGCGGCGACCGCCTTGAGGGCCTCTTCCAGCGTGAACGCCTTCGCGTACAGCGCCTTGCCGACGATCGCGCCCTCGACGCCTTCGGGGACGAGGAGGGAGATGGCGCGGAGATCGTCGAGGGAGGAGACGCCGCCGGAGGCGACGACCGGGCGGTCGGTGGCCGCGCAGACGTCCCGCAGCAGGCCCAGGTTGGGGCCCTCCAGCGTGCCGTCCTTGGCGATGTCGGTGACGACGTAGCGGGCGCAGCCCTCGGCGTCGAGGCGGGCGAGGGTCTCGTAGAGGTCGCCGCCGTCTCGGGTCCAGCCCCGGCCGCGCAGGGTGGTGCCGCGGACGTCGAGGCCGACGGCGATCTGGTCGCCGTGCTCGGCGATGACCTTGGCGACCCACTCCGGGGTCTCCAGGGCGGCGGTGCCGAGGTTGACCCGGCGGCAGCCGGTGGCGAGGGCGGCGGCGAGCGAGGCGTCGTCGCGGATGCCGCCGGACAGCTCGACCTTGATGTCCATGGCCCGGGCGACCTCGGCGATCAGGGCGCGGTTGTCGCCGGTGCCGAAGGCGGCGTCCAGGTCGACGAGGTGCAGCCACTCGGCGCCGGCGCGCTGCCAGGCGAGGGCGGCCTCCAACGGGGATCCGTAGGAGGTCTCGGAGCCGGACTCGCCGTGCACGAGGCGGACGGCCTGGCCGTCGCGGACGTCGACGGCGGGGAGCAGTTCAAGCTTCGGCATTACAGCGTCTCGATCCAGTTGGTCAGCAGCTGGGCGCCGGCGTCGCCGGACTTCTCGGGGTGGAACTGGGTGGCCCACAGCGCGCCGTTCTCCACGGCGGCCACGAACCGTTCGCCGTGCGTGGCCCAGGTGACCTTGGGGGCACGGATCTTGGCGTTGGTCACTTCGAGGGACCAGTCGTGCGCCGCGTAGGAGTGCACGAAGTAGTACCGGGCTTCGGCGTCCAGGCCCGCGAAGAGCCGGGAGTCCTCGGGGGCCTCGACGGTGTTCCACCCCATGTGCGGGACGACGTCGGCCTTCAGGGGGCCGACCGTGCCGGGCCATTCGTCCAGGCCCTCGGTCTCCACGCCGTGCTCGATGCCGCGCTCGAAGAGGATCTGCATCCCGACGCAGATGCCCATGACGGGGCGGCCGCCGGAGAGCCGGCGGCCGACGATCCAGTCTCCGCGGGCCCGCTTGAGCCCGTCCATGCAGGCGGAGAACGCGCCGACGCCGGGGACGAGGAGCCCGTCGGCGTTCATCGCGCGGTCGTAGTCGCGGGTGATCTCGACGTCGGCGCCGACATGGGCGAGGGCCCGCTCGGCGGAACGGACGTTGCCGAAGCCGTAGTCGAAGACGACGACCTTCTTCTTGCCGGCCGATGTGCGACCCGATGCGTCAGCCACTTCGTCAGCCGGCTTGCCAGTCGATTTGCCAGTCGATTTGTCAGTCACAGCGTGCCTCTCAGTCCCACAGTCCCTGGATCCGCAGGATGCCCGCCACCACGCACATCACGGAGCCGATCGACAGCAGCACGATGACGCCCTTGGGCATCCCCTGCTTCGCGAAGGAGTAGACGCCGCCGGCCAGGAAGAGGCCGACGACGATCAGGATGGTGTTGAGGCCGGTCACAGGGCGCCCTTCGTGGAAGGCAGGATGCCGGCGGCGCGCGGGTCGTGCTCGCTGGCGTACCGCAGGGCGCGGGCGAGCGCCTTGAACTGGCACTCGACGATGTGGTGGGCGTTGCGCCCGTACGGCACGTGGACGTGCAGGGCGATCTGCGCCTGGGCGACGAAGGACTCCAGGATGTGCCGGGTCATCGTCGTGTCGTACTCGCCGATCATCGGCGCCATCTTCTCGGGCTCGGTGTGCACGAGGTAGGGGCGGCCGGAGAGGTCGACGGTGACCTGGGCGAGCGACTCGTCCAGCGGGACGGTGCAGTTGCCGAAGCGGTAGATGCCGACCTTGTCGCCGAGGGCCTGCTTGAAGGCGGCGCCGAGCGCGAGCGCGGTGTCCTCGATGGTGTGGTGGCTGTCGATGTGCAGGTCGCCCTCGGTCTTGACCGTGAGGTCGAAGAGGCCGTGGCGGCCGAGCTGGTCGAGCATGTGGTCGTAGAAGCCGACCCCGGTGGCGACATCGACCTTGCCGGTGCCGTCGAGGTTGATCTCGACGAGCACGGACGTTTCCTTCGTGGTGCGTTCCACGCGGCCTACGCGGGGGCTCATGCGTCGTGCTCCTTCTTCAGTTCGCGTACCGCATCGAGGAACGCGTCGTTCTCTGCCGGGGTTCCCGCGGAGACCCGCAGCCATCCCGGTACGCCGTTGTCCCGGACCAGGACGCCCCGGTCGAGGATCTGCTGCCAGACGGCGTGGCTGTCGTCGAAGCGGCCGAACTGGACGAAGTTGGCGTCCGAGTCGGTGACCTCGTAGCCGGTGGCGCGCAGCTCGGCCACCAGCCGGTCGCGCTCGCTCTTGAGCTGCGCGACGTATCCCAGCAGCGTATCGGTGTACTCCAGGGCGGCGAGCGCCGTGGCCTGGGTGACGGAGGAGAGGTGGTACGGCAGCCGTACCAGCTGGACCGCGTCGACCACGGCCGGGTCGGCGGCGAGGTAGCCGAGGCGGAGCCCGGCCGCGCCGAACGCCTTGGACATGGTCCGGGAGAGGACCAGGTTGCGGCGGCCCTCGATCAGCGGGAGCAGCGACGGGTGGTGGCTGAACTCTCCGTAGGCCTCGTCGACGACGACCATCGAGGGACCGGCGGCCTGGGCGGCGTCGTACAGCGCGAGGACGGTCTCCGCGTCGACGGCGGTGCCGGTGGGGTTGTTGGGCGAGGTGATGAAGACGACCTCGGGCCGGTGCTCGGCGATGGCGGCGCGGGCGGTGTCCACGTCGATGGTGAAGTCGTGCGTGCGCGGCCCGGAGATCCAGCCGGTGCCGGTGCCCCGCGAGATCAGGGCGTGCATGGAGTACGAGGGTTCGAAGCCGATCGCGGTGCGGCCGGGCCCGCCGAAGGTCTGGAGCAGCTGCTGGAGGACCTCGTTGGAGCCGTTCGCGGCCCACACGTTGGCCGTGCCGACCTCGTGCCCCGCCGTGCGGGACAGGTAGCGGGCCAGCTCGGTGCGGAGCTCGACGGCGTCCCGGTCGGGGTAGCGGTTGAGGCCGCGGGCAACCTCGCGGACCCGCTCGGCGATCCGGTCGACCAGCGCCTCGGGGAGCGGGTACGGATTCTCGTTGGTGTTGAGCCGTACGGGGACGTCGAGCTGGGGTGCCCCGTACGGGGACTGGCCGCGCAGTTCGTCGCGGATGGGGAGCTGGTCCCAGGGGTTGCCGGGCGCGGGGTTGTTCGTCACTGCTGCGGAACCTTCCAGCCGAACCTTGCCTTGAGGGCGGCGCCGTGGGCGGGGAGGTCCTCCGCCTCGGCGAGGGTCACGACGTGGTGGGTGACCTCGGCGAGCGCTTCGCGGCTGTAGTCGACGATGTGGATGCCGCGCAGGAAGGACTGCACGGACAGGCCCGAGGAGTGGCAGGCGCAGCCGCCGGTGGGCAGGACGTGGTTGGAGCCGGCGCAGTAGTCGCCGAGCGAGACCGGCGAGAAGGGGCCGACGAAGATCGCTCCGGCGTTGCGGACCCGGTCGGCGACGGCGGCCGCGTCGGCGGTCTGGATCTCCAGGTGCTCGGCGCCGTACGCGTCGACGACCTTGAGGCCGTCCTCGATGGAGGAGACCAGGACGATGGCGGACTGGCGGCCGGCGAGGGCGGGCTCGACGCGGTCCTCGATGTGCTTGGTGGCGGCGACCTGGGGGACCAGCTCGGCCTCGGTGGCGGCGGCCAGCTCCTCGGAGTCGGTGACCAGGACGGCGGCGGCCATCGGGTCGTGCTCGGCCTGGCTGATCAGGTCGGCGGCCACGTGCGCCGGGTCGGCGGTGGCGTCGGCGAGGATCGCGATCTCGGTGGGCCCGGCCTCGGCGTCGATGCCGATGCGGCCCTTGAGGAGGCGTTTGGCGGCGGCGACGTAGATGTTGCCGGGGCCGGTGACCAGGTTGACCGGGAGGCAGTCCTCGGTGCCGTACGCGAACATCGCGATGGCCTGGGAGCCGCCGGCGGCGTACACCTCGTCGACGCCGAGCAGGGCGCAGGCGGCGAGGATCGTGGGGTGCGGCAGCCCGCCGAAGTCCTTCTGCGGCGGGGAGGCGACGGCGACGCCCTGAACGCCCGCCTCCTGGGCCGGGACGACGTTCATCACGACGGAGGAGGGGTAGACCGAGCGGCCGCCGGGGACGTAGAGCCCGACGCGCTCGACGGGCACCCACTTCTCGGTGACGGTGCCGCCGGGGACGACCTGGGTGGTGTGCGTGGTGCGGCGCTGCTCGCGGTGGACGAGGCGGGCGCGGCGGATCGACTCCTCGAGTGCCGCCCGGACGGCCGGATCCAGCTCCGCAAAGGCGCGGGAGAGGGCGTCGGCGGGCACCCGGACCGACGCGATCCGGACACCGTCCAGTTTCTCCCCCCAGTCGATCACTGCCGCGGAGCCACGATGGCGTACGTCCTCGCAGATGGGCCGCACCGTCTCCAGGGCGGCTTCCACGTCGAACTCGGCACGGGGCAGCAGGTCGCGCAGGGCGGCGCCCTCGGGGAGGACGTCACCGCGCAGATCGATTCGAGAGATCACACGGCAATTCTCTCAGACCGCTCGGAGCGGCCGGTCGCCCGTATCACTGGCTGATACCGGTCGTCCGTACCAGTGGCCGATACGCGTCTCGGCCTTGTCCGGCTGTCACTGCTGACCGCTAGCTTTCACGGCGTCACACAGAGGGAAGAACAGCACTACAGCATGTGTGCACGGAGGGAGCGGCCGTGACCGAGCCGCACGAAGGCGATATCCCGGACGGCCTCAGCGCAGCAGAGCTGGGCATGTGGCAGTCCTTCCGCAACGGGACCACCTACGACTTACGCAGCTATGACCCGGCCCACAACGACCCGTTCGCCCCGCAGGTGTGGGGACCGGAGCGGAGCGTCGGCGCGCGTACGGTGGCGCGGCTGCTGCTGAGCGGCCCGCCGGCCCGGCCCGGCCGGGTGGCGGCGCTGAAGCTCCGGGGGGTGCGGATCACCGGAAAGCTGGACCTGGCGGGTGGCCGGGTGGCTCCGTACGTGGAGCTGACCGGCTGCCGCTTCGAGCAGGAGGTGGTGCTCCCCGAGTGCCACTTCACGACCCTGCGGCTGGTGGGGTGCGCGCTGCCCCGGCTGGAGGCCGCGCGGCTGCACACGGAGGGCGATCTGCATCTGCCGCGCTGCCGGGTCGACCGGGGCATCCGGCTGACCGACGCCCAGATCGGGACGGATCTGCTGATCAACCAGCTCAGCGTCGGCCCGGACCGGCACGGGCGGGCCATCGTCGGGGACGGCATGGCGGTGGCCCAGGACCTCCAGGCCGAGATGATCGAGACGCTCGGCGAGCTGAGCCTGCGCGGGGCGAAGGTGGGCGGTTCGCTGAGCCTGCGCGGCAGCCGGCTGCGCGCCGCGGAGGACCGCCGCGCGCTGAACGCCCCGCAGCTGACGGTGGAGCGCACGCTCTACATGACCGAGGCGTGGGTGAGCGTCGACACGGGGAACCAGGGCACCACTCCCCCGTACGGCGTGGTCTACGCCCCGACGCCGGCGCGCGGCACCCGCTCGCAGATCTTCGAGTGCCGGGGCGGGGTGCGGCTCGACGACGGGCGGTTCGGCGACGCGGTGGACCTGCACAAGGCCCGGTTCACCATGACCCGGCAGGAGGAGCTGTCGCTGCGCCGGATCGTGACGCCGGAGCTCCGGTTCAACGCGGAGCGCCCGGAGGAGGGCCGGGTCGTGCTGAACGGCGCGAAGGTGGTGACCCTGATCGACCTGTCGACGAGCTGGCCGGGCCCGGGCGGTCTGGCGATGGGCGGCTTCGTCTACGAGAACCTCGTCCCCTACGGCCACTTCCCGCTCTCCCGGCGGCTGGAGTGGGTGCAGGCGGCGACCCCGGAGTACGTCCCCGAGCCGTACGAGCGGCTGGCCACGGTGATGCGCAGCTGCGGCGAGGACGCGGACGCGCGCGAGGTGCTGCTGGCCAAGCAGCGCCGCCGCCGCGAGACGCTGCCGCCCGCCGCGAAGGCGTGGGGCTACCTCCAGGACTGGACGGTGGCGTACGGCTACCGGCCGGGGCGGGCCGCGGTGTGGATGGCGGTGCTGTGGGCGGCGGGCACGGCGGCGTTCGCGCAGCACGTTCCGCCCTCCATCAAGGGCGAGGAGCATCCGCAGTGGAACCCCGCCCTGTACGCGCTGGATCTGCTGATCCCGGTGATCAACCTCGGTCAGGACGGCTACTGGCGGATGGAGGACGCCTGGCAGTGGGCCGCGGCCGGTCTGGTGCTGGTGGGGTGGGTTCTGGCCACCACCGTGGCGGCGGGGGCGTCCCGGATGCTGCGCAGGGGCTGACCGCGGAGGGCTCTTCGGCAGGCGGTGGGCGGTCGGGGCCAGGGGCCCGACCGCCCGCACCGGCTGACCGGAGGGAGGAGCGAGCGTCACGGGAGGGTGCGATCAAGCCAGCGAAGGACATTTCCTTTGCCCTTTCTTGACCCGGTCCGATACAACCCATTCACTCGGCACAGAAGCTTCACAGCACACCTCTGGCGCGGCCCTCACCAGCGCTTTTCAATGGTCTGCACCATGGCATTCCTTCGCGCTCTGCTCAGTACCGCGCGCATGATCCGGCACAGCCCTCCGCTGTCCACCGGACGGTCCGCGGACGACGCGGTGCTGCTCGACGCCCCGGACGAGCGGCTCTCTCCCGCGCTGGTCGCCGCTGCCGTGGGCGACTACGAACCCGCCGCCGAGCTGCTCGCCGCCACCCGGTCCGCCGCCGACTGGGAGAACCGGGACCGCTACCTCGGCCGGCTCGTCGCCTTCGCCCGCGGCCGGGACGGCTGGCTCGTCGACTGGCTGGCCGCCGCCCCGCGCGACCCGGACGCAGCTCTGGTCAAGGCGGAGCTGTCGGTCCGCCGGGCCTGGGAGTCGCCCGCCCGCGCGGAGCGGCTCCGCGAGGTCGGCCCGCTGATCACCGCCGCCGCCGACGCGGACCCGCGCGACCCCGTGCCGTGGCGGCTCGCCCTGGACCACGCACGCGGCACCCACGCCACGCACACCGCCTTCGAAGCGCTGTGGGAGCAGGCCGTACGGCGCTCCGCGCACCACTACGGCTGCCATGTGGCGGCCCTGCGCTATCTCTCCGCCGCCTGGTACGGCTCGCACCGCGAGTGCTTCGACTTCGCCGAGCGGGCGGCCGAGGACGCGCTGCCCGACTCCCTGGTGCAGGCCCTCCCCGCCCGGGCGGCCTTCGCGCTGCTCCTGGACGCCCAGGCGGCGGGCCGCACCACTTCCGTACTGGAGGAGCGGATCGACGCGGCGGCCGACCTGGCGATCCGGCTCTCCGCCGCCTACCGGCCCGGCGATCCCTGGCCGGCCGAGGTCCGCAACCTCCTCGCGTACGTCCTGCTCGCCCGGGGGCGCTCGGCGGAGGCGCTGCACCAGTTCAACCTGATCGGCCTGCACGCGACGTCGTTCCCGTGGTCGTCGGTGTCCGAGGACGCGCTCGGCCGGTTCCTGGACGCGCGGGACGGCGCACGCCTCCAGGCGGCCTCCCTGACCCCGTTGCGCGACCGGGCCGACCACGGCCGCCCCCGGGGCCATTACGCTTGAGCGTTGTGACCACCGCCCGCCTTCCCCTTTTCCCGCTCAACGCGGTGCTGTTCCCCGGCCTGGTGCTGCCGCTCAACGTCTTCGAAGAGCGATATCGCGCCATGATGCGGGAACTGCTGAAGAGCGACGAGGACGAACCTCGCCGCTTCGTCGTGGTCGCGATCCGCGACGGCCGCGAGACCGCCCCGACGGCCACCGGCATGCCGGACACCGTCGCGGCCGCCCCTCCCCACGAGCGCGCCCCGGCGGAGGGCTTCGGCCCCGACCCGATCCAGACCTTTCACCGGGTGGGCTGCGTCGCCGACGCGGCGACGATCCGCGAGCGTGCCGACGGCAGTTTCGAGGTCCTGGCCACCGGCACCACCCGGGTCAGGCTGCTGTCCGTCGAGGCGGGCGGCCCGTATCTGACCGCCGAGGTCGAGGAGCTGACCGAGGAACCGCCCGGCGAGGACGAGGGGGACGAGGCGGGAGCGCTCGCCGAGGGCGTCCTGCGGGCCTTCCGCGCCTACCAGAAGCGGCTGGCCGGGGCGAGCGAACGATCGCTGGCGACCGGCGCCGACCTCCCCGACGACCCGTCCGTGATCTCCTACCTGGTGGCGGCGGCGACGGTCCTGGACGTCCCCACCAAGCAGCGCCTGCTCCAGGCCCCGGACACGGCGACGCGGCTGCGCGAGGAGCTGACGCTGCTGCGCAAGGAGACCGCGGTCATCCGGCACCTGCCCTCGCTGCCCGCGACCGACCTGACCCGGGCCCCCACCCACCCCAACTGACGAGAACAGGCCCCCGGTGGCGAAAAAACCCAAGAAGCAGCAGTCGGGCGGCACCCCGGCCACGGTCGCCCTGACCGCGGCGGGCACCGCCTTCACGGTCCACGCCTACGACCACGACCCGGCGAGCCCGTCCTACGGCGAGGAGGCCGCCGAGGCCCTGGGCGTCTCCCCCGACCGGGTCTACAAGACCCTGGTGGCGGACGTGGACGGCGCTCTGACGGTCGCGGTGGTCCCGGTGGCCGGCTCCCTGGACCTCAAGGCCCTGGCCTCCGCGGTGGGCGGCAAACGCGCCGCGATGGCGGACCCGGCCGCCGCGGAACGCACCACGGGCTATGTACGCGGCGGCATCTCCCCCCTGGGCCAGCGCAAGCGCCTGCGCACGGTGCTGGACACGTCGGCGCGCGCCCACACCACGATCTGCGTGTCGGCGGGCCGCCGGGGCCTGGAGGTGGAACTGGCGGCGACGGATCTGGCGGAGCTGACGGGGGCGGTGTTCGCGGAGATCGCCCGGGGGGGCTGAAAGATGTCCTTCATCGCCGGACGGGCTGGGATTTTCAGCCCCTCCGGCGATTGAGGAGCGGGGTCCGGGGCGGCGCCCCGGTTTCGGGAAGGGGCGGGGTGGGGAACAGCCCGCCGCAGGCGACTCTAGGCCGCCCCACCGCCACCGGCGGGCGACGACGGGGGCCCGGACGCCGGCCCCGCCAGGGGCCCCTGCACGGGCCCGTCGTAGTACGACCCGTACCCCGACCACCCCGGCTCCACATCCCGCGGCCCGAACGCCGCCGTGAGCAGCAGATGGATCCCCATCGCCGCGAACGGCCACGCCAGCACCGCCACCCACACCGAGTGCAGCTCCAGCGGCGCGTCGAACGTCACGCCCTGGCCGGCCTCCCGGGCCCGGGCCACCACGTCGGACGACGGCCCCAGCCAGATGCCGACCCGCCACGCCACCAGCGAGGCGAGCAGCGCGCCCAGCGCCAGCCCCACGACCACGAGGACGCCCCCGCGACGCAGCCGCCAGAAGACGGCGGCGGCGGAGAGCGCGCCGAAGCCGAGGGCCAGCAGGACGAACGTTCCGTCCGCCCCGATCGCCTCCTCGCCCTCGCTGTTCCTGAGGAAGACGGCCGTGTCGTCGGAGACCAGCGGCACCCGCGGCGCGAGCCACAGCCACAGCAGCCCCAGCACGATGCCCGCGAGCGCGACCAGAACGACGACAACGGCGGCCTGACGAAGCTCGGTGGCCGTGTCCGGGTTGTCCGGATCGCCCACCGAGGGCGCGGGGTGGGAGCCCGAGGGCGGGGCCTGCCACGGGTCGTGGGGGCCGGGCTGGTGGGGCGGCGTCAGAGGTGCGGTCACCGTGCCATCGTGCCAGGCCACCCTGTGAGGCGCCTCACCGGATGCCGCGCCCGGGCCTACCGTACGGCGGCCCGCCGGTACGCCCACGTCGCCACGGCCAGCGAGAGAACCCCCACCGCCGCACAGATCGCCAGGAAGAACGCGATGAGCCCCCAGTCCGGGCGGGCGTCGAAGGACCGGGCCAGCGCCTCGACGCCGTACGTCGAGGGCAGCAGGTCACGCGCCCACCCGACCGGCTCCGGCAGCCGGTCGGCCGGCAGCACCCCGAGCAGCAGGGCGGCGGACATCCCCAGCTGGCCCAGCAGGGTCGCCAGCTCCGGGCGCGGGGCGAGGAGCCCGAGGGCGGCGCCGAGACCGGCCAGGGCCGCGCCGGAGAGCGGGACGACGGCCACCAGGACCCACAGATGGGTCATCGGCAGCTGGAACAGGACGCTTCCGGTGATCGCCGTGAAGACCGTGCCGGGCACGGTGAACGAGGCATAGGCGGCGGCCGCGCCGAGCACCACCGCGGCGGGCGGCACCGGCAGGGTGGCGTAGTGGTCGAGCCCGCCGCCAGCCCGCAGCTGCCCGAAGTACTGGGCGAGCAGGTTGAGCGCGACGAACGCGACGACCAGGACGCTGGATCCCGCGACCACCGCGCGGGCCTCCGCGCCGCCGTCCACGACGCCGCGCATCAGGACCATGATCCCGACGGACTGGAAGGTCGCCACGAAGAGCAGCGGGATCCGGGCGACGCGCGCCCGGGAGAGCTGGGCGCGGTAGACGGCGGCCAGCGAGGGCAGCAGCCGGGCGCGCGGCGCGAGGGGCGCGGCGACGGTACGGGCGGCACCCGTACCGGAGGTGCCGGGCGCGGGCCGGACGCTCGGCGGTGCGGTCCTGGCCGGAATGATGCTCGTCACCTGCGGCTGCCCCCCTGAGACACGTCCGAACTTCCCCGTACATACATCGCGTTCACCGCGTTCACGCTGCCCACGCCGTCTCTCGCGCCGATCACGCCGTTCACGCCTTGACCAGCCCCTTGGTCGCATTGGCCGCGTCTCCCCCGAGGGCGAGATAGACATCCTCCAGGCTGGGCGTGGCCAGGGTGAAATCGTCGAGCGCGGCGAAGGCCGCGCCGCCCGTCACCGCGGCGACCGCGGCCCGTGCCTCGTCCGGCCCGAGCCGCAGCACCCAGCGCCGCCCGGACTCCTGGGCGGACGGCCGCAGGGCCGCCACCTCGGGGACGTCCAGCGGGGCCCGTTCGCGCCACATCAGCTCGACGCGCACCTCCCCGGCGACCTGCTCCTTGAGCCCGGCGGGGGTGTCGCAGGCGATGACCCGGCCGCGTTCGAGGACGGCGACCCGGTCGAGAACCGTCTCGGCCTCGATCACGTTGTGGGTGACCAGCAGGACGGTGGCCCCGCGCTCCGCCCGGCGGCGGTCGACGGCGGCCCAGACGGCGCGGCGGGCGACCGGGTCCATTCCGGTGGTCGGTTCGTCGAGGACGAGGACGGGCCGGTCGCCGACCAGGGTGGCGGCGAAGCAGGCGAGCCGCCGCTGACCGCCGGAGAGTCTCTTCAGGGGCCGCCCGGCGATCGTGGTGAGGCCCAGCTCCTCCAGGACCGCGTCGCGCTCGGCACGCGCCTCCCGAAGGGTGAGACCGCGCAGCCGTCCGGTGGTCTCGGCGGCGAGCGAGACGGTCAGTTCGTCGAGGGCGGTGGATTCCTGCCCGAGGTAGCCGATCAGCCGGGAGGCCCGCTCGGGGTGGCGTACCAGGTCGTGGCCCAGCATCTCGACGCTGCCGGAGTCGGGCCGCATCAGCCCGGTGAGCTGGCGGACCAGGGTGGACTTGCCGGCGCCGTTGGGGCCGAGCAGTCCGAAGATCTCGCCGCGCTCGACGTCCAGACTGATGCTGTCGGTGGCGCGGACCTCGGGCGTCGCGGGAGCGCCACGGCGGCCTCGGACGGCGGGATAGGTCTTGACCAGATCGCGCACCGCGCACACGGTGCCGGTGTCCCTCTGCGCCTGTGCAGTGCCCGTACTCACGAGGTACGAGGGTACGGGGTCACCTGCCCCGGTTCACGTCGGGGGCCACCTCGCGTCGCCGGGCGGCACGGGATGGCGCGGGCCGGCTACTCCCCCGCCGGTACGTGCTCGGCGGCGGCCCGCACGTCGATCTCCCGCCAGAAGCCGGCCCGGATCGCGTACCGGTCGTGCTCGTCGATCTGGTCGTCCTTGTGGGCGAGGAGCCCGAAGCGGGCCGCGTACCGCAGCAGTTCACCGTCGATCCGGTGCGGGATGCGCGGGTACATGGTGGAGAGTTTCTGCAGGTGGACGGTTTCCGGCAGCCGCTCCATCCAGCGGCGGGCGAAGACCTGGCCCACCTCGAAGGGGTCGCCGCCGACGGTGGTGATGTCCTCCTCCCGGTCCGCCCAGCGCTGCTCGGCGCTGGTGACCTGGGCGAGGGTCGGCAGGGACGCGGTCTCCGCCGGCTCGCCGAGGGGCCCGCCGCGCTCCACCCAGCCCTTGTCGGAGGACCAGCGCAGCGTGGCGTTCGCGGGCTGGGGCGGGTGCTGGCGGTCCGGGTGGGTGGCGTGGGCGCGCAGCGCGGCCAGGTCCTTGGGGGTGGGGACGGTCTTGTGTCCGGGGGCGGACGGGGTGTCGGACGAAGAGGCGGCGGCGTTCTCGGCGGGGGCGGTGGCACCGCTCCGGGCCGCGGCGGCCTGCGCCTCGGAGGCGCGTTCGGCGGAGGCGGCGAGGGCCGCCTCCGGCAGCGGTGCGGAGAGGATCGCGGCGATCTCGGGGCGCGGGACGGGCGGCGGGGCGCAGGTGCCGCCGAGGTCCTTGGCGCGTACGGCCTTGGTGATCCAGACCCGGTCCAGGACTCGTCGTTCGTCGGCCTCGGCGACGAGGTCCTCGGACTGGTTGTAGTCGCCGTCGGCCGCCTGCACGGCCCAGAGGTGGACGGCCACCCCGTGTTCCTTGGCGGACATCAGACCGGGCAGCAGATCGCCGTCACCGGTCACCAGGACGATGTCGGAGCAGGCCCGGTTCCTGGCCAGTTCGGTCAGCTCGGCGTGCATGGCGGCGTCGACGCCCTTCTGCGCCCAGCGTCCGTCGCTGCGGGTCAGGGCGCCGAGCCGGACGGTCACACGGGGCATCACGCGGAGCCGGCGGTGCTCGGGCTGGGGCACCCGGTCGGGGGCGCCGTCGAACCAGTAGATGCGCAGCAGGGGCTGTTGGGTGTCGGCCTCGGCGCGCTCGCGCAGCCCCTGGATGAGGGCCGCGTGGTCGACGGTGATGCGGGAACGGGCGGGCTCTCCGGCCAGCAGACTCGCGGCTGCGCCCAGCAAGTAGCCGGCGTCCACCAGGACGACGCAACGGTCCACGCGTTCCACCCTCTTCCGAATTCGGGAACGGTTCAGCGGCCCGCTCCTCGATGACCGGGTCCGCTTACCCAGGGTTTCCTTCGAGTCTGCCCGACCGCGCGGGGGTTAACGGCCGGAACTGGATCATCGGCGTGGCGGATCCGGAAAGGAAGGGGGGAAGGAAGGTGAGAAGAGAGGGGGAGGCATCGCGCAAGGCGGTGGGGAGACGCGGAGAGGCCGTGCGAAGGCGGCGGAACGGGGCTCCACTGCGGAAACCGCTACGCACGGTAATGATCCAACATGCGGCGTTTGCGGCGTCATGTGAATCTGACAGCGGTCCTGGCCCCCCAGGATTCCCCACAGGAGGCATTCACCATGGCCAAGAACAAGAACCGCAAGCAGGGCAGCCAGCACGACCGCGCTTCCGCGTCGGAGCGCAGCGCGGAGCAGGCCAAGTCGACGGCGTACGAGTCGCAGAACCAGCCGCAGGCGCAGGCCCAGGGCAGCCCGTCCGACGTGGCGCGCAAGCATCAGCGGCGCTTCGGCCACAACTGACCCGTCGGCCGCGTGCGGTAGGGACAGGCGCCGGCGGAGACAGGCGTCGAGGACAGCGAGAGGGGCGTCCCGCACGTGCGGGACGCCCCTCCTGCCGTTCTCGTCGCCGGTGGCGCCTGCTCAGCCGGCCAGGCAGGCCGGGCCGAGCAGCACCTTCAGGTCGCCGAAGAGGGCCGAGTCGGCCTTGACCCGGTGCCGGTCGAGCCGGAGCACCGTGGTCTTGCGGGGGCCCTGGAGCTTGATGCGCACCTCGGTGTCGCCCCGGTGGTGGCTGAGCACCTCGCCGAGCCGGGTGACCATGGGCGGGGTGATCTTCACGGTGGGGATGGTGAGGACGACGGGCGCGTTGGTCCCGGCGTTGGAGATGTCGGGGACCTGCATCTCCATGGCGACCAGCCGGGGCACGTCCTCGCGCTTGTCGAGCCGTCCCTTGACGAAGACGACGGTGTCCTCGACGAGCTGGGTGGAGACCAGCTGGTAGGTGGCGGGGAAGAACATGCACTCGATGGAGCCCGCCAGGTCCTCCACGGTGGCGATGGCCCAGGCGTTGCCCTGCTTGGTCATCTTGCGCTGGAGGCCGGAGATGATGCCGCCGACGGTGACGATGGCGCCGTCCCCGTAGTCCCCGCTCATGAGCTGGGAGATCGAGGAGTCGGCCTTGTCGGACAGCACGTGCTCCAGGCCGAACAGCGGGTGGTCGGAGACGTACAGGCCGAGCATTTCCCGTTCCTGGGCCAGCAGGTAGGCCTTCTCCCACTCGATGTCGGAGAACTCCACGTCGAGCCCGAATCCCGGCTCGCCGCTCTCCTCCTCGCCGCCCCCGAAGAGGTCGAACTGCCCCTCGGCCTCCTTGCGCTTGACCTGCACCACGTTGTCGATCATCGGTTCGTGGTGGGCGACGAGGCCCTTGCGGGTGTGGCCCATCTCGTCGAAGGCGCCGGCCTTGATGAGCGATTCCACGGTGCGCTTGTTGCAGACGACCGCCTCGACCTTGTCGAGGAAGTCGGGGAAGGTGCTGTACTTCCCCTTCGCCTTGCGGGACCGGATGATCGAGTCGACGACGTTCTGGCCGACGTTGCGGATGGCGGTCAGGCCGAAGAGGATCACGTCGTCGCCCTGGGCGGCGAAGTTGGACAGCGACTCGTTGACGTTGGGCGGGAGCACCTTGATGCCCATGCGGCGGCACTCGTTGAGGTAGACCGCGGACTTGTCCTTGTCGTCCTTGACCGAGGTCAGCAGGGCGGCCATGTACTCGGCGGGGTAGTTCGCCTTGAGGTAGCCGGTCCAGTAGGTGACCAGTCCGTACGCGGAGGAGTGCGCCTTGTTGAAGGCGTACCCGGCGAACGGGACCAGCACGTCCCACAGCGCCTTGATCGCGGCGTCGGAGAAGCCGTTCTTCTTGGCGCCGGCCTCGAAGAGGACGAAGTTCTTCGCCAGTTCCTCGGGCTTCTTCTTGCCCATCACGCGGCGCAGGATGTCGGCCTCGCCCAGTGAGTACCCGGCGACGATCTGGGCGGCCTTCTGGACCTGCTCCTGGTAGACGATCAGGCCGTAGGTGAGGCCGAGGACCTCCTTGAGGGGCTCCTCCAGCTCCGGGTGGATCGGGGTGATCTCCTGGCGGCCGTTCTTGCGCTCCGCGTAGTTCGTGTGCGAGTTCATGCCCATCGGGCCCGGCCGGTAGAGGGCCGAGACAGCGGAGATGTCCTCGAAGTTGTCGGGCTGCATCTGGCGCAGCAGGGAGCGCATCGGCCCGCCGTCGAACTGGAAGACGCCGAGCGTGTCGCCGCGGCAGAGCAGTTCGTACGTCTTGGGGTCGTCCAGCGGGAGGGAGAGCATCTCCAGGTCGACGCCCTTGTTGGACTTCACCATCTTGATGGCGTCGTCCATGATCGTCAGGTTGCGCAGCCCCAGGAAGTCCATCTTCAGCAGGCCGAGCGACTCGCACTGGGGGTAGTCCCACTGCGTGATGGTGACGCCGTCGGTGTGCCGCGTCCAGAGCGGCGCGTGGTCGACGATCGGCTCGCTGGACATGATGACGCCGGCGGCGTGCACGCCCATCTGCCGGACCAGGCCCTCGACTCCCTTGGCGGTGTCGATGACCTTCTTGACGTCCGGTTCGCTCTCGTACATCCCCCGGATCTCGCCCGCCTCGCTGTAGCGCGGGTGCTTGGGGTCGGTGATGCCGTTGAGGTCGATGCCCTTGCCGAGGACGTCGGCGGGCATGGCCTTGGTGAGCCGGTCGCCCATCGCGTAGGGGTAGCCGAGGACGCGGGCGGAGTCCTTGATGGCGTTCTTGGCCTTGATCTTGCCGTAGGTGCCGATCATGGCGACCTTGTCGGCGCCGTACTTCTCGGTGACGTACCGGATCACCTCGACGCGCCGACGCTCGTCGAAGTCGATGTCGACGTCGGGCATGGAGACGCGCTCGGGGTTGAGGAACCGCTCGAAGATCAGCCCGTGCTCGATCGGGTCGAGGTCGGTGATGCCCATCGCGTACGAGACGATCGATCCGGCGGCGGAACCACGGCCGGGGCCCACCGCGATGCCGTTGTTCTTGGCCCACATGATGAAGTCGGCGACGACCAGGAAGTACCCCGGGAACCCCATCTGGATGATGATGTCCATCTCGTACTCGACCTGCTTCTGCCGGTCGTCGGGGACGCCGTTCGGGAAGCGGCGGCCCATGCCGACCCGGACCTCCTCCTGGAACCAGGTGATCTCCGTGAAGCCGTCCGGGATCTCGAACTTCGGCATGAGGTTCTTCGCCTCGAACATGCCGGTGGTGTCGATCTGCTGGGCGACCAGGAGCGTGTTGGCGCAGCCCTGCTGCCAGGCGTCGGAGGAGTCGACGGCGTACATCTCGTCCGTCGTCTTGAGGTAGTAGCCGGTGCCGTCGAAGCGGAAGCGGTCGGGGTCCGAGAGGTTCTTGCCGGTCTGGATGCAGAGCAGGGCGTCGTGGGCGGTGGCCTCGTGGGCGTACGTGTAGTGGGAGTCGTTCGTCACGAGCGGCGGGATGTCGAGCTTCTTGCCGATCTCCAGCAGCCCGTCGCGGACCCGGCGCTCGATCTCGATGCCGTGGTCCATCAGCTCCAGGAAGTACTTGTCCGCGCCGAAGATGTCCTTGTAGTCGGAGGCCGCCTGGACCGCCTCGTCGAACTGGCCGAGCCGCAGCCGGGTCTGCACCTCGCCGGAGGGGCAGCCGGTGGAGGCGATGAGGCCCTCGGACCACTGGGAGATGGTCTCCTTGTCCATCCGGGGCCACTTCTGGAGCCAGCCCTCGGCGTACGCGTCGGAGGAGAGCCGGAAGAGGTTGTGCAGTCCGGTCTTGTTGGACGCCCAGATCGTCTTGTGGGTGTAACCACCGGATCCGGACACATCGTCGCGCTTCTGGTGCGGCTGTCCCCACTGCACCTTGCGCTTGTGTTTGCGCGACTCCGGGGCGACATACGCCTCGATGCCGATGATCGGCGTGACGCCCGCCTTCGTCGCCGAGTGGAAGAAGTCGTAGGCCCCGTGGAGGTTGCCGTGGTCGGTCATCGCGATGTGCGACATGCCCATCTCGTTGCAGGCATCGAACATGTCCTTGAGCCGCGCCGCACCGTCCAGCAGCGAGTACTGGGTGTGAACGTGCAGGTGCGTGAAGGGCGGCTTGGTCACGGCGTCGGGCCTCCGGGAAGTCGGGCGATGACGGACGGGGGGACAGCGTGGAAGTCTACGACGTGACGGAGTCGAACGACGGGCACTCCCGGCTTCCGCCGAGCGTTGGAGAGGGCGGGACACCTGTCCGTTTTGTCATGCACTCGGTCAGGACCCGATCGGGTGGGCCCATGGTCCGGCCGGACACGCCAGCTACAGCAGGAGGCAGCAAGAAATGTCGGAAACGCAGACCGGCGCAGCGCAGCGCGGGGAGCAGATTCTCGCCGTTTTCGACACCGCCTTCGGGGAGCTGCTGGCCGCCGATCCGGCCGCTTTCCGGGTCAAGTTCCGCAAGATGGCGGGCTCGGCCTTCGCCTTCTACCGGGGCACGGCCTGCCTGTTCTACGGCGACCTGGAGCGCGAGCGGCACGGCGGCCCGTTCCTGGACGAGCGCACCGGCCGGGTGTGGATCCACGGTGATCTCCACGCGGAGAACTTCGGCACCTACATGGACGCCAACGGCCGCCTCGTCTTCAACGTCAACGACTTCGACGAGGCGTACGTGGGCCCCTTCACCTGGGACCTGAAGCGCTTCGCCGCCTCCGTGGCGCTGATCGGTTACGCGAAGGCGCTGGCCGACGAGCAGATCAGCGAGCTGGTGACGATCTTCGCCATCGCCTACCGCGAGCGGATCCACGCGCTGGCGACGGGCGCGAAGAACGACGAGGTGCCGCCGTTCACGCTGGACACCGCGGACGGCCCGCTGCTGGGCGCGCTCCGCGCCGCCCGGTCGCGCACGCGCTTCTCGCTGCTGGACTCGATGACGGTGATCCGGGACTTCGAGCGCCGGTTCGCGGACGGCGGCGGGTCGATCGACCTGGACGCCGCGACGCGCTACAAGGTGCTGGCCGCGTTCGACGGCTATCTGGAGACGCTGCCGGAGTCGAGCCTGACCCGTCCCGACTCCTACCGGGTCAAGGACGTGGTGGGCCGCCGGGGCATCGGCATAGGGTCCGCCGGGCTGCCCTCGTACAACATCCTTCTGGAGGGCAACAGCGACGCCCTGGAGAACGATGTGGTGATCTACCTCAAACAGGCGCAGACGCCGGCGGTCTCCCGGCACATCACGGACGCCGCCGTGCGGGAGTACTTCCAGCACGAGGGGCACCGCACGGTGATCTCGCAGCGGGCGCTCCAGGCGCACGCGGACCCGTGGCTGGGCTGGACCGAGCTGGACGGCTCGGGTCAGCTGGTCGCCGAGGTCTCGCCGTACGCGGTCGACCTGGACTGGTCCGACATCGACGAGGCGGACGAGATCGCGGCGGTCGTCGCGGATCTGGGCCGGGCGACGGCCACGATGCACGCGGCCGCCGACGACGAGAGCGGGCACTCGCTGGTGCCGTTCTCCACCGAGCGGGCGATCGACGCGGCCATCGCGGGCGACGAGGAGAGCTTCGCACCGATGCTGGTCGACTTCGCCCACAGCTACGGGGCGAGAGCCCGCGCGGACCACCAGATCTTCGTGGACCTCTTCCGCAACGGCCGGATCCCGGGCCTGTAGGGCGCCGGAGCCCCGGGAAGCCACCCGGGGCTCTCAGCCTCTTTTAAGGTCCGCTTACCTCGGCGCATGACACACTTTCCGACGATGGACATCTCAGGGACGCAGCTCAGGGTCGCGCGCGCGGCGGTCTTCACCGCGCTCGTCGTCACCCTGTCCACGGCGTCCCATGTGCTGCTCTCCGGGGTCCCGCTGCCGCTGACCGCGGTCGCGCTGCTCGCCGCCGCGGTCTTCGCGGTGGCGTACGCGCTGGCCGGCCGGGAGCGCGGCTTCGGGGCGATCGCGGGCCTGCTCGTCCCGCTGGAGCTGGCCGCCGACACGCTCTTCACCACGGGCCAGCACCTCTGTTACGGGGCGGCCGGCGGCCCGGTCGCGGGCACGCTGCGCGCGGTGGGCTTCGACGTCCTGTGCGGCGGCGGCGAGGTCGGCGCGGGCGGGGCCCGGATCGCGGGCGTCGGCGCGGTGGGCACCCCGCTGGCCGAAGTGGCCGGTGCGGGCGACCGTGCGGCGGCGCTGCTGGCGCAGCCGGGACCGGCCGTGCCCTGGCTGCTGCTCGTCGCCCATGTGGCGGTCGGGCTGCTCGCCGCGGCCTGGCTGCGGCGCGGCGAGGCGGCCCTGGCCGGGCTGGTGCGCGCGGCGGCCCTGCTGGCGTTCCGGCCGCTGCTGGTCGCGGTCGCGGTGGTGCGCGCGGGCGTCCGGGCCGCGACCCGCCGCTCCCGGCCCGCCGGGCGTCCGCACCCGCCGCTGACCGCCCGCTTCCTCGTGCACTGTGTGGGGCGCAGGGGCCCGCCGCTCGCGACGTACGCCGCTGCCTGAGGGCACGGCCACGCGACGACGGCAGCACCCGCCCACTCCCCACAGACGTACTCACGGAGAACGATCATGAGCAAGCGCAACACCCAGGCCCACAAGGCAGCGGCCCGCGAGCGGCTGCGCGCCGAGCGCGAGGCCCAGGCCAAGAAGGACAAGACCCGCAAGCAGCTCATCGTGGCGGTCTCGGTCGTCGCCGCCCTCGCCGTGGTCGGCGGCATCAGCTACGGCGTGACGCAGCTGAACAAGCCGGACGCCTGGGAGACGGCCGCGGACGCGAAGAACGTCACCGCGCCGAAGAACACCTCGGGCGACGACGGCACCACCGTGGTGATCGGCGAGCCGGGCGCGAAGAAGACCCTGGAGCTGTACGAGGACTCGCGCTGCCCGGTCTGCGCCACGTTCGAGCAGGGCGTCGGCGAGACCGTCTCGAAGGACGTCGAGGCCGGCAAGTACAAGGTCAAGTTCGTCGGCGCGACCTTCATCGACAACACCGACAACGGCGAGGGCTCCAAGAACGCCCTGAGCGCGCTCGGTGCGGCGCTGGACGTGAGCCCCGAGGCGTTCATGGAGTACAAGGCCGCGCTGTACTCGGCGAAGTTCCACCCCGAGGAGAGCGACGACAAGTTCGCCAAGGACAGCTATCTCATCGAGGTCGCGGACTCGGTCGACGCGCTGAAGGGGAACAAGGACTTCCAGAAGGACGTCGAGGACGGCGCGTACGACGCCTGGGCCATGAAGATGTCCAAGTCGTTCGACAAGAGCGGTGTGCAGGGCACGCCGACGGTGAAGATGGACGGCAAGAAGATCACGGCCGAGGGCAGCGAGAACGCCCCGATGACGGCCGCCGAGTTCACGAAGGCCATCGACAAGGCGCTCAAGGCGTAACGGCCTTCGCCTTCCGCGACACCCGGCGCACCGGGCGGGCCGACCGCCGAACGCGCCGGGTGTCGCGCTTTTCGCCGCGTCTACAGGGTGGCGAGGAAGCCGAGCGCGACCTTCCAGGTCTGCTCGGCGGCCGCCTGGTCGAAGTCGTGCAGATCGGGGTCGGTGAACAGGTGCCCGGCCCCGGGGTACCGGTAGACCTCGACGTCCGCGCCGGTGCGCTGCATCTGGAGGTACCAGCTGTTCAGCCAGTCGTGGGACTCGAAGGGGTCCGGGTCCGCGACGTGCAGCTGCACGGGGAGCTCGTCCACCGAGGCGTTCTCGGCGAGGTCCGAGGTGCCGTGGAACAGCAGCAGCCCGCGGGCCTTCGCGTCGCCGAGCGCCAGGGTCTGCGCGGTCGCCGCCCCGAGGGAGAAGCCGGCGTAGACGAGCCCCTGGTCGGAGTAGGGCGCGGCGGCCAGCACGGCGCGCTTCAGCAGCTCCTCCTTGCCGATCTCGTCCTTGTAGGCCATGCCCTCTTCCACCGTGTCAAAGGTGTGCCCCTCGAACAGATCGGGCACGCGCACCTCGTGGCCGGCGTCCCTGAGGCGCGCGGCCGCGGCGTGCACGGCGGGCCTGAGCCCGTACGTCGAGTGGAAAAGCATGATGTTCATGAGGCCCATGGTGCCATTTGTGCCCTGGGGGCCGCCCTACAGCTTGGAGGACGAAGGAATGGAGAGCGTGCTGCGCCCGCTGATCGTCATCGGCGGTTCCGTGGTGATCACCCTGCTGGTCGGCTGGCTGGTCGACCTGCTGCTGCGGCGCGCCGACAGCCGTCACCACGAGACTCCGCTGTGGGGGCTGCTGCGGCGCTGCCGGCCTCCGCTCCAGGTGGTGATCATCACGGCGCTGCTGCGCGGCAGCTACCGCCAGTCGGGCATCGCCTGGCTGTGGGACCACCGGGCGGGGATCGGCCAATTGCTGACCCTGGTGCTGATCGGCGCCTCCGCGTGGCTGGTGGTGCGGATCGCGGCGACGGTCGTGGAGGCCAGTTACGCGCGGTACGCGACGGGCACCCGCGACCCGGCCCGGGTCCGCCGGGTCCGCACGCAGGTGACGCTGATCCAGCGGGTGGTCATCGCGGTCGTGGCGGTGGTCGCCGTCGCGGCGATGCTGCTGACGTTCCCCGCGATGCGCGGGGTCGGCACCTCGGTGCTGGCCTCGGCCGGGGTGCTGGGTGTCGTCGCGGGTGTCGCCGCCCAGTCGACGCTCGGCAATCTCTTCGCCGGATTCCAGATCGCGTTCGGCGACATGGTGCGGCTCGGCGACACCGTGGTGGTGGACGGCGAATGGGGCACGATCGACGAGATCACCCTGACGTTCCTGGCGGTACGGACCTGGGACGAGCGGCGGATCACGATGCCGGTCTCGTACTTCACCAGCCAGCCGTTCGAGAACTGGTCGCGCGGCGGGGTGCAGATGACGGGCACGGTCTTCTTCCACCTCGACCACTCCGCTCCGGTGGCCGCGATGCGGGAGAAGCTGCGGGACCTCCTCGGGGACATCGCCGCCTGGGACGGCCGGGACTGGTCGCTGGCGGTCACCGACACCACGCCGACCACGATCGAGGTGCGCGCGGTGGTCACGGCGAAGGACGCGGACGACATCTGGACGGCGCGCTGCGCGGTGCGCGAGCAGTTGATCGGCTGGCTGCGCGACCACCACCCGTACGCGCTGCCGCGGGTCGCCACCTCGCCCGCCGTGCTGCCGCCGGGCGAGCAGTGGGCGGAGCTGACGGGTGCGGGGGGCCGGGCGGGCCGCGACAAGGCGGCGCCCACCGACGGGGACGACTCCAAGGCCCCGCGCACGGGCCGAGGCTGAGAGCCTGCCCCGGCGACGCCCTCAGCGCAGCGAGCGGACGTCCAGGTACCGCAGCACCCGGTCCACGACCTCCGGGTCGGAGCCGGGCTCGCTGCGTGCGGAGAGCACCTCGTGGCGGGCCGCCGACATCATCTCGCGCTGGACACGGCTGATCGCCTTGAAGCGTTCCGCGCGCTGGGCGTAGGCCTCGCGCCGTTCCTCGTCGACCATGTCCGGGCTGATCCGGGCTCCGATGTCGTACGCGGCTCGCTGGAGCCGCTCCATGACCTCCTCGGGGAACTCCTCGGCCTCCTGGATCTCCTTGAGGCGGTACTTGGCGGCCCTGGCGGCCCGGACGGCGAGGTCCCGCTCCAGTGCCTCCTCGGCGTCGGTGTCGGCCCGGACCCTCAGCTTGCGCACCAGCCAGGGCAGGGTGAGCCCCTGGAAGACCAGGGTGGCCATGATCACGGCGAACGCGATGAAGATGATCTCGTCACGGCCGGGGAAGGGCTGCCCGTCGTCGGTCTCCAGCGGGATCGCCAGCGCCAGGGCGACCGAGGCCACCCCGCGCATCCCGGCCCACCACATCACGACGGTCTCCCGCCAGCTGGTGGGGATCTCCTCGCTGACGTCGCGGCGGGTGTGGAGCCGCTTGGCCAGCCAGGTCGCCGGCAGCAGGTACAGCAGCCGTACGCCGACGACGACCGCGACGATCGCGAGCCCCCAGCCGGCCATCTCCAGGGCGTGCCCGTCGGCGGTGCCGAACACGCTGTGCAGCTCCAGGCCGATCAGCCCGAAGGCCACGCCGGTGACCAGGGTGTCGACGATGTCCCAGAAGGTACGTCCGGTGAGCCGGCCGAGCACGTCGTCGGCGTCGGCGGTGTGCTCGGCGAGGAACAGCGCGACGGTCAGGACGGCCAGCACGCCGGAGCCCATCAGCTCCTCCGCGAGGACGTAGGCGACGAACGGCACCAGCAGGGTCAGCCCGACCTGGAGGGTGGCGTCGCCCAGCAGGTTCATCAGCTTGATGGTGAGCCAGCCGAGCGCGAGGCCGACGGCGACCGCGACGACGGCGGAGAGCACCAGCAGTCCGAAGGCCTCGGGGAGCGAGAAGGTGCCGCTGACGGCGGCGGCGATGGCCACGTGGTAGAGCACGATGGCGGTCACGTCGTTGAAGAGCCCCTCGCCCTCCAGGATCGACACCAGCCGGCGCGGCAGACCCACGGAGCCCGCCACAGCCGTTGCCGCGACCGGGTCGGGCGGGGCGACGAGAGCTCCGAGGGCGACGGCGGCGGCGATGGGCAGCCCCGGCACGATCGAGTTCGCGACCGCGGCGACGGCGGCCGTGGTGACGAAGACGAGGGCCACGGCCAGCAGGAAGATCGGGCGTCTGTTGGCGGCGAACTGCCGCCAGGAGGTGCGCTGCACGGAGGCGTAGAGCAGCGGCGGCAGCAGCGCGGGAAGAATGATCTCCGGTGGGATGTCGACGTTCGGCACGAACGGCATGAAGGCCATCGCGACGCCGATGAGGGTCATCAGCACCGGCGCGGGCAGCCCCAGCCGGTCGCCGAGCGGCACCGTGACCACGGCTCCGAGCAGCAGCAGGAGCAGCAGGGACATCTGTTCCACGACATGCCTTCCGGAGCGTGCGGGTCCGGCACACCACGAACGGCCGAACAGGGCTCCCACCCTGCCACGCGGGGTGCGCGATTCGGCCGATACCCCCTGCTACCGGCACTCAGGCCGGGCGGATCTCCCGCCGCATGGCCCGGTGGGGCATGTTCGCGTCGGGGAACTCGGGACCGTACGCGACGTATCCGAGCCGCTCGTAGAAGCCGAGGGCATGCGTCTGGGCGTGCAGGTCGACAGCGGCCAGACCCAGCGCCCGCGCCTCGTCCTCGATGGCCCGTACGAGGGCCGCGCCGACCCCGAGGCCACGGGCCTCCCGGCTCACGGCGAGCCGGCCCAGCGAGCCGACGGCCGGGTCGCCGCCGGTCTTCCGGGCCGCGTCGGCGCCGTGCAGGAGTCGGCCCGTGCCGAGGGCGGTGCCGTCCGCCGCGACGGCCAGGACATGCACCGCGGTCGCGTCGTGGACGTCGTACTCCAGCTCCTCGGGCACGTTCTGTTCGCCGACGAAGACTTCCTTGCGCACCTGGAAGCAGGCTTGGAGGTCGCTCTCCTCGACGGCCCTGCGGGTGCTGTACGGGGCGGGAACCGCGGTCACTGACTCTCCGCGGAGATGGTGTCGAGGGCGTGCTGGAGGTCGGCCGGGTAGGTGCTGGCGAACTCCACCCAGCTGCCGTCGCTCGGGTGCTCGAAGCCCAGGCGCACGGCGTGCAGCCACTGGCGGGTCAGCCCGAGGCGCTTGGCCAGGGTCGGGTCCGCGCCGTAGGTGAGGTCGCCGACGCAGGGGTGGCGGTGGGCGGACATGTGGACCCGGATCTGGTGGGTGCGGCCGGTCTCCAGCTTGATGTCGAGGAGGCTGGCGGCGCGGTAGGCCTCGATCAGGTCGTAGTGGGTCACCGACGGCTTGCCCTCGGCGGTGACCGCCCACTTGTAGTCGTGGTTGGGGTGGCGCCCGATGGGGGCGTCGATGGTGCCGCTCATCGGGTCCGGGTGGCCCTGGACGAGCGCGTGGTACTTCTTGTCGACGACCCGGTCGCGGAACTGGGCCTTGAGCAGGGTGTAGGCGCGCTCGGACTTGGCGACGACCATCAGGCCGGAGGTGCCGACGTCGAGGCGGTGGACGATGCCCTGGCGCTCGGCGGCGCCGGACGTCGAGATCCGGTAGCCGGCGGCGGCGAGGCCGCCGATGACGGTGGTGCCGGTCCAGCCGGGGCTGGGGTGGGCGGCGACGCCGACCGGCTTCATGATGACGACGATGTCGTCGTCGTCATGGACGATCTCCATGCCCTCGACGGGCTCGACGAGGATCTGGACGGGGGCGGGCGCACCCGGCATCTCCACTTCCAGCCAGGCACCCCCGTGGACCCGCTCGGACTTGCCGGCCACCGAACCGTCCACCTGGACCTTCCCGGCTGCGGCCAGCTCGGCGGCCTTGGTGCGGGAGAAACCGAACATCCGGGAGATGGCGGCGTCGACGCGCTCGCCTTCCAGGCCGTCCGGTACGGGCAGGGTGCGGATCTCGGGGTGCGTACTCACCTGTCGAGTATGCCTTGCGCCCGCAGGTCCCCGCGCCGGGCGGTCAGTCCTTGTGGACGGTCCCGTCCGGGTCCAGGCCCTTGAAGGAGAGGATCACGATGAGGATGCCGCCGCACACGATGGCGGAGTCGGCGAGGTTGAAGACGGCGAAGTTCTTGGGGGCGATGAAGTCCACCACCGCACCCTCGAACGCGCCGGGCGCCCGGAAGAGCCGGTCGGTGAGGTTGCCGAGCGCACCCCCCAGGAGGAGGCCCAGGGCGATGGCCCACGGCAGGCTGTAGAGCTTGCGGGCCAGCCGGATGATCACCACGATCACTCCGGAGGCGATGATGGTGAAGATCACCGTGAACGCCTCGCCGATCCCGAACGCGGCTCCCGCGTTCCGGAGCGCCCGGAACTGGAGCCAGTCGCCGATGATGTCGATCGGCGGCTGGTGCTCCAGCTTCGCGACCACGATCATCTTGGTGGTCAGGTCCAGCAGATAGGCCACGACGGCCACGCTCAGGAGAACGAGGACCTTCCGCTTGCCCCGGCCCGCGTTCACGGCCGCGTCGGCGGCCGTGCTGCCGCCCTCGTCCGTGCCCTCGGCCTCGGGATTGTCCGGCGTACCGATGATGCGCTCCGCCTCTGCCACGTGAGTCCCTCAACCTAGGTGCCTGCCTGAGGATGAGGGTACGACACACCTGTGCGGATCAGCCGCGCCGCTCCTGCTTCTGCTTGTCCTCGACGCACAGGGTGGCCCGGGGGAAGGCCTGCATCCGCGCCTTGCCGATCGGTTTGCCGCAGACCTCGCAGAGCCCGTACGTCCCCGCCTCCAGCCGGGCGAGCGCCCGCTCGGTCTGCTCCAGCGTCTCCTGGGCGTGGGCGGCCAGCGACAGCTCGTGCTCGCGGGTGATGTTCTTGGTACCGGTGTCGGCCTCGTCGTCGCCCGCGCCGTCGCCGGAGTCCCGCATCAGCCCGGCGAGCGCCGCGCCGGAGGCCTCCAGCTCGCTGCGGAGCCGCAGCGTCTCGCTCGTCAGCAGGGTGCGCGCCTCGGTGACCTCCTCGGGCGTCCAGGGGTCCTCCCCGGGCCGGACGGCCAGCTCGTCGGGGGCGGCGGCGCGGGCCGGCGGCACGGGGGCCGTGGCCTGTGCGCCTGCTGTGTGACGACTCGCGCTCTTCTTGGCTACCACCGTGTGGGCTCCCGTCTGCTCGGCGGCCGTGGCCGCCTCCGTGGCCGCCACCGCGGCCTTTCTCGACGCCTTCTTGGCCGCGCTCTTCTTGGCTACGGACTTCTCGCCGGTCGCCGTCTTCTTGGCCGCGCTCTTCTTGGCCGCGGTCTTCTTGGCCGCGGCCTTCTTGTTGTCCACCGTCTTCTTGGAGGCGGCTTCCTCGGAGGCGGCTTCCCCGGATCCAGCGTTCTTCGCCGTGCTCTTCGCGGGCGCGGCCTCCTGGCCGACCGGTGGCTCGTGGGTGCCGTCGTGCTCGGCCGCGGTCTCTTCCGCCGTCTTCTTCGCCACCATGGCCGCGGCCCCTTCACATAGGGTGATCTTGCTCGCGAATCGTGCTGGGACGATAAATCGACTCCAGCCCCGCGGCAACGGGGCACGCCGCCTTCTCGCCCCTCCCCGTATCCGGTCGTGGCGCGCCTGCCTCCGTTGTTCCCAGCTCCCCGTCCGGTAATCCGGCCCTCGGGCCCCGTCGGGAAGTCCTTGTACCCCGTCCCGCCACTCGGGTCACGCCCTCGCGCCGCGGATAACCGGTCGGCCGTCGCCCGTACGGGCCCGTACACTGGCCCCAGCGAGAGGCTTGGATGGGACGAGTAGCGCCGTACGCAGCCAGTAGCGACCCGGGGACGGTGGGAGCCCGGGGGCGAGCGCGCCGCGAAGATCACCCCGGAGCCGCCGGAAGAACGCTTTGACCGATGGGCCCCGCCCGTCGACGCAAGGCCATTAGACCCGGCATCGCGACCCCAATGAGGGGGCCACGGGCCTGTGCCCGGGGCCAAGGAGGGTGGTACCGCGGGAGCCGAGACGCTCTCGTCCCTCCGACGGAAGTGGAAGACGTCCGCCGGAGGAAGCCGCACATGACATCGCCGCAGTACCGCCAGGTACCCGCCCAGGTCGACCTGCCCGCGCTCGAACACGCCGTGCTCGACTTCTGGCGGGAGAGCAAGGTCTTCGCCAAGAGCCTGGAGCAGTCCGAGGGCCGCCCCGAGTGGGTCTTCTACGAGGGCCCGCCCACCGCCAACGGCATGCCGGGCGCCCACCACATCGAGGCCCGCGTCTTCAAGGACGTCTTCCCCCGCTTCCGCACCATGCAGGGCTACCACGTCGGCCGCAAGGCCGGCTGGGACTGCCACGGCCTGCCGGTCGAGCTCGCGGTGGAGAAGGAGCTGGGCTTCAACGGCAAGAAGGACATCGAGGCGTTCGGCATCGCCGAGTTCAACGCCAAGTGCCGTGAGTCGGTGACCCGGCACACCGACGCCTTCGCCGAGCTGACGACCCGCATGGGGTACTGGGTCGACCTGGACGACGCGTACCGCACGATGGACCCGGAGTACGTGGACTCCGTGTGGTGGTCGCTCAAGGAGATCTTCAACAAGGAGCTGCTGGTCCAGGACCACCGCGTCGCCCCCTGGTGCCCGCGCTGCGGCACCGGCCTGTCCGACCACGAGCTGGCCCAGGGCTACGAGACGGTCGTCGACCCCTCGGTCTTCGTCCGCTTCCCGCTCACCTCCGGCCCGCTGGCCGGCGAGGCCGCCCTCCTGGTCTGGACGACCACCCCCTGGACCCTGGTCTCCAACACGGCGGTCGCCGCCCACCCCGAGGTCCGCTACGTCGTGGCGACCGACGGCGAGGAGAAGCTCGTCGTCGCCGAGCCGCTTCTGGAGAAGGCCCTGGGCGAGGGCTGGGAGGTAACCGGCCAGTCGTTCACCGGCGCGGAGATGGAGCGCTGGACCTACGAGCGCCCGTTCGCCCTGGTGGACTTCCCGTCCGAAGCGCACTACGTCGTCAACGCCGAGTACGTCACGACCGAGGACGGTACGGGTCTGGTCCACCAGTCCCCCGCGTTCGGCGCCGACGACCTCCTGGTCTGCCGTGCGTACGGGCTCCCGGTGGTCAACCCGGTCCGCCCGGACGGCACGTTCGAGGAAGACCTCCCCCTGGTCGGCGGCGTCTTCTTCAAGAAGGCAGACGAGGCGCTCACCGCGGACCTGGACGCACGCGGCAAGCTCTTCCGCCACGTCCCCTACGAGCACAGCTACCCGCACTGCTGGCGCTGCCACACGGCGCTGCTCTACTACGCGCAGCCGTCCTGGTACATCAGGACGACGGCGATCAAGGACCGGCTCCTCGAGGAGAACGAGAAGACCAACTGGTTCCCGGACTCGGTCAAGAACGGCCGCTTCGGCGACTGGCTGAACAACAACGTCGACTGGGCGCTGTCCCGTAACCGCTACTGGGGCACACCGCTGCCGATCTGGCGCTGCGAGGACAACCACCTCACCTGCGTGGGCTCCCGCGCGGAGCTGACGGAACTGACGGGCGCCGATCAATCAGATCTGGACCCGCACCGCCCGTTCATCGACGAGATCACCTTCACCTGCACGCAGGAGAGCTGCCAGCTGGAGGCGTACCGCGTTCCGGAGGTCATCGACGCCTGGTACGACTCGGGTTCGATGCCGTTCGCGCAGTGGGGCTACCCGTACAAGAACAAGGAAGTCTTCGAGAGCCGCTACCCGGCGCAGTTCATCTCGGAGGCCATCGACCAGACCCGCGGCTGGTTCTACACGCTGATGGCGGTGGGCACCCTGGTCTTCGACAAGTCGAGTTACGAGAACGTCGTCTGCCTCGGCCACATCCTCGCCGAGGACGGCCGCAAGATGTCCAAGCACCTGGGGAACATCCTCCAGCCGATCCCGCTGATGGACCAGCACGGGGCGGACGCGGTGCGGTGGTTCATGGCGGCCGGCGGCTCCCCGTGGGCGGCACGGCGCGTGGGTCACGGCACGATCCAGGAGGTCGTCCGCAAGACGCTCCTCACCTACTGGAACACGGTCGCCTTCCAGGCCCTGTACGCCCGCACATCGGGCTGGACACCCTCCCAGGCCGACCCGGCCCCGGCGGACCGCACGGTCCTGGACCGCTGGCTGCTGAGCGAACTCAACGCGCTGGTCGACCAGATGACCGCCGCGATGGACGGCTACGACACCCAGCGCGCCGGCAAGCTGCTCTCGGCGTTCGTGGACGACCTCTCCAACTGGTACGTACGCCGCTCGCGCCGCCGCTTCTGGCAGGGCGACAAGGCGGCGCTGCGCACCCTGCACGAGGTCGTCGAGACGGTGACCCGGCTGATGGCCCCGCTGACCCCGTTCATCACCGAGCGGGTCTGGCAGGACCTGGTGGCGCCGGTCACTCCCGACGCCCCGGAGTCGGTCCACCTGTCCTCGTGGCCGAAGGCGGATCCGACGGCGATCGACCCGACGCTCTCCACGCAGATGGCGCTGGTGCGCCGCCTCGTCGAGCTGGGCCGGGCCACACGCGCCGAGTCGGGCGTGAAGACCCGCCAGCCGCTGTCGCGCGCGCTGGTGGCGGCGGCAGGCTTCGAAGGGCTCTCCACCGAGCTGCGCGCCCAGATCACGGAAGAGCTGAACGTCACGTCGCTGGCGTCGCTCTCGGAGGTGGGCGGCTCGCTGGTCGACACGACGGCGAAGGCCAACTTCCGCGCCCTGGGCAAGCGGTTCGGCAAGGGCGTCCAGGCGGTGGCCAAGGCGGTGGCGAACACGGACGCGGCCGCGCTGTCCCTGGCCCTGCGCGAGGGCACGGCATCGGTGGAGGTCGACGGCGAGCGGATCACCCTCGCCCCCGACGAGGTCATCATCACGGAGACCCCGCGCGAGGGCTGGTCGGTCGCCTCGGACTCGGGCGCGACGGTCGCGCTGGACTTGGAGATCACCCCGGAACTGCGCCGCGCGGGCCTGGCCCGTGACGCGATCCGCCTGATCCAGGAGGCCCGCAAGAACAGCGGCCTGGACGTCGCGGACCGCATCGCCGTCCGCTGGACGA